>NZ_PUIA01000026.1 GCF_002967715.1 Blastopirellula marina | reverse complement strand
CCGCCAAACTGGGCCCAAGCCGTTGTGGAAAATCCCAGTACCAAGGCCAACGTCCAAAGCAGCGCGCATCGCATGACAAGTTCTCCGAGTGTGGAGGAGAAAAAGGTGTGTAGGTGTTCCGACAGCCTACGGAAATGCGACCGGCAAGGCAAAGGATTTGTCGCTGCCGACAAAATCGAGGAAACGCTTGATCCGTCTCGAACGGATTCGCATACTACGAGGCGAACGGCTTTTCATCCTCTTCGCGAGTTCTTCTGCATGATCCCTGACGACGAAGATCACAGCGCCCCGGCTCGCTTTGGCCGGTGGATCAATCAACTCGATATCGACTTCAGCAGCTTCACGCCGGTAGGCTGGGTCGTGGCACTTGGGTCGCTGCTATTGGGCGGGTTCGCCGCGTACTTCGCGTACATCGTGGTCAGCGATTGGGCGAACGGCCAAGGGTTCGACGCTGGCAAAGCCGGCGGCCTGAGCTTCTGCATCACGATGATCGTCGTCACGGTCTTCTCATTCCAGGGACTGCGGGCCATCGCCCGGTGGACCGGCAATCCGGTGGTGAAGGAACGTGAGGACTGAGTTAGATGCCAGAGGCATGCCTTCGTGCGCGATTCGGCAGAAGCCCACCGACAAAGACAGGGTATCACGCCCAAGTCTGCTTGAGGGTGTCCGATAATTCAATTCCGGAAAAAGCATACTGTATAGCCGTTTAGCAATCAGCGAGTTTCCTATTGGTTGAACCCGTCGCTAGAGTGCTTCTGGTATGCCCATTTTCTCGGGGGTTTATACGATTTGAATTATCGGACACCCTCAAGTCTGCTTGGGCGTGTCTGGGAAGTTTGAATGAGTCACACCGACAACTCGCCAGGACCTAGTTGCCGCTGCTGTTCAGCTTGGCCGAGAGTTCACCGGCCGCTTTCTGCAGGACCGGGTTGTCCGACTTGGCGGCGGCGGCGATGACCGGGGCGACCTTCTGCTGGGTCGCTTCCGATTGGCCATCGATGTGGACCAGTGCCCAGGCACACAGCATCTGCAGCGAAGGATCGTCCGAGCTTTCCATCACTTTGCCCAGCGTGGCAGTTGCGGCTTTGGCATCCGGGCCGATGCGACCCAGCGACAAGGCCGAGTTGTGAACGATCGAGCCCTGCCCTGATTCGAGCGCCTTGGTCAGCTGCGGCACAGCCGACTTGGCAGCAGGACCGATCAGCCCCAGCGTCACGACGGCCTGGTTGGCGACCCGCAGATTGTCGCTTTCGATCAGCTCGCCCAGCGCGGCGGCCGCAGGTGCCCCTTTCGGGCCCAGGTCGCCGATGATGACGATCGCGTCGTACTGAACGCTGGGGTGCTTCAGCGCTTCGGTAAGCAGCTCGACCCCATCGGGGCCCATCGACGCCAACACGTTCAGCGCGTTACGCACGACCGGTTCTTCGGCCATGCTCAGGTCTTTCTGCAGCGCGGCCTTGAGCAGTTCAGGAGGTGCCTTCAATGAAACGAGTCCTTGCGATGCCATCGCGCGAACCAGTGGATAGGGGGAATTCAAGCCGGCAGCCAGGCGTTTGATGGCCGCTTGGTTCAGCTCTTGGTTGTCGGGATTCGACCGGGCCAGGGCCCACAGGCTGACCAGCGATTTCAGGCCTTCACCGCGGGCATCGGCTACTAGCCGCTGGGCTGTTTCCTTCGGCAGCTTGCCGATGCGGCCCAAGGTGTAGATCGCGGCGATCTCCAACTGCTCGTCATCCAGGCACTTCGTGATGACCGGCGTGTACTTCTCGGCGGCGGCAGGCATGGTGGCCAGGGCCAACAGTGCTTCGCGGCGGATTTCGCCTTGGCCGTTTTCGACGAGGCCTGCCAGGGCCGGGGCGGCATCGGCGGCGGCAGGGCCCAGGTCGCGGAGGATCAAGCACGCCCAGAAGGCGGCTTTGTCGTTCTTCAGCGCTTCGATCAAGCCGGGCACGGTCGCGGGGCCAGCATCGGCAATTGCATTCATCACGCGGAGCCGCACGGCGGGGTCGGCATCTTCCAGCAGTTTGGTGAACAGCGGGATTGTGACGGCCGGTCCTGGCTTGAGGGCCACCAGCGCGGCGATCGCTTCACGTCGAACGGTGGCGTCTTCGCTGGCGGTGGCTTGAATGAGGGCCTCGACCGATGGCTTGGCGGCATCTTCTGCGGCGGCGAACGAGTACCAGGTAGCCGAAGTCAGGACAGCTAATACGAATAGGGTGTTATGTCGAATCACGACGGGGATCTCCAAAGCAAAACGTTTGACTACGGCAACTGGGTCTGGCAGGTCGAGTAGAGCAGCTTGTTCAGGAACGTGTAGGCTTCCATGTACTGCTGCGGCGGTACCTTGGTGATGCCGCGCTTCAGGGTGACGGCCATTTCTTCGACCGCCTGGGTAAACTGCTGGGTGTCCTGAGCACCGAGCATGCCGTTGGCTGTCTTCTTGGTCAGTAGGCCTTCGACGGTTTTCTCTTGGGGAGCGAACTCGGGGTACTGCAGTAGGAGCGGCCAGTTGAGCTTGCCGGTTTCCTTGTTGACGCTGCCGTCGGGAAGGCCTTTGGGGGCTTCCGATTGGGCCAGCTGCACCAGCTGTTCTTCAGTCGGACGCGGGTGCTTCTTCGCCTCGTAGGCGTCGCGCTGGGCCCGCATCTGGAAGTAGGTGTTGGCGTACTGCTGATGGTTGGCAATCTCCTGGCTCTGGGCCTGGGTCATGTTGATTGCCGCCTGAGAGGTTTGCAGGTTGTACGAACCCTGGGCGCTGACCACATTGGCCATTCCATCCAGGGCCCCTTCGGCCGCCGTGGAAGCATGGCCATAGTCGCCGTACAGCGGCACGACCGGCACACCATAGTCTTGAGCCAAAGCAGAAGATGTTGCGATAGTGCAACATGCCATCACCAGGAGTAATCTCATCGCAGCGTCCTTCATTTCGATCGCATCGTATGTCTACCAAGCATACGACGTAACTTGGGGAGAACCATTCAGTTAAGTCGCCGAAGTACGGTAAAACAAGTATTTTCCGGTCGGCGTGCCGTAAATTCTCAGAAGGTTTATGAAGTAGGCGCGCAATCCCCCTCTTGTACCCTCGCTCCGGCGGGGAGAGGGGGCAGAATGGTCACGGCGGTTCGCGTGCATCGGTGCGGTTCCGCCAGGCACTGCTGCCCAGGATCGCGCAAGGGTCCCTGGGACGTCCACGCGTGGCCCGCCTGATCGGTGGGCGCAGCAGTGTACGTGGTTTCGCCCTGCGTTTTAGTGGACTGAACCCCAAGAATCCGGGTGCCACGTCCAAGTCCGCTTGGGCGTGCCTGGGAAGTTGGAATGAGTCACACCGATGACCGGTGGTAGGCGGGTACCTCGTTTGCACGCCCAAGCGGACTTGGACGTGGCACCCGGGAATTGATTCGACGGGCGTTGGTGCTGGTTGCTTTGCAACTGGCGGCGGTTCGGTGCTGGCCGCTTGGATTGTGGCCAGCTCTTGCCGTAGCCGTTCGATCTTTTGCTGCTTCTCTTGCAGTCGGTCACGCATTTGCTGGTGCCGTCTTTTAATGCAGGCAATCACCTGGGCGGTGGTAGCCTGCTCGAGCCACTCGCGAGTGAGACGCTCGGGGATTTCGTGTTCGTGGGACATGGGGTTTGGCTTTCGGTGAAAGGAGACGGTGCGCGCGGCGGCGCGTGTGATGACAAAGGAATTACGTCAATCGTTGGTTGAGAACGTGGAATTCAACAATCCGGGGGCCACGCCCAAGTCTTCTTGAGGGTGTCTTGGAAGTTGAAACAATTCACACCAATGACTGGTGGTTAGCTGGTACCTGCTTCGCACGCCCAAGCGGACTTGGGCGTGGCACCCGATACCCAGCACAAAGAGGTTGGTTGGCATTCGAAATGAAAGGCAACCGGTGTTTGTAGGGTTACCGCTGTCGCACACCCACATAGAAGTTGGGGTGAATCCCCAGAGTCGAGCAGGACTCGCGGGATGTGTACAAGTTTACAGGCATGGTGTGTCTATGTGAAGGCACAAATTTGAGCCCGTACACCCAGGCCCCCGGCCTGCCAGTGCTAAGCCAGCAGGCAGGCTGGGGTTAGGGATTTCGGTTTATTTTTCAACCTGCTTCCGTGGCACCCCGGAGAGTTGGTTGTACCGCCAGGACTCGCCTTGCCCCCGAAAGCCTCCCTTTGCTAACATCCCCGCGGATTGGGCTGCGTCGGGGTCTTTTGATTCTGGCGGTGGCCCCTGTTTTCTTCGAGTTTCACGCGGGTTTTGCCATTATGAGCGTTTCCGTTGTCGTTCCTGTTTACAACGAAATCGAGACCATTCCTCTGCTCTACAGCAGCTTGCACGCGGTGCTAGCGAACCTGGGGCGGGACTATGAGATTTTGTTTGTCGACGACGGGTCCAGCGATGGTTCGACGGCCAAGCTGAAGGAAGTGGCCGCGACTGATCCGCATGTGAAGGTGGTGGAGTTTCGCCGCAACTATGGCCAGACGGCTGCCATGCACGCAGGCATTCAGCACGCGTCGATGGACGTGGTGATCACGCTGGATGGCGACATGCAGAACGATCCGGAAGACATTCCGATGATGCTCGAGAAGATCGACGAAGGGTACGACCTGGTGCATGGCTGGCGGAAGAATCGCCAGGATGCGTTCGTCAATCGCAAGCTCCCCTCGAAGATCGCCAACTGGCTGATCTCGAAGGTTACCAAATTTCCGATTCATGACCTCGGCTGCACCCTCAAGGCGATCCGCCGCGAGATTGCTGTCGAGTTGGAACTGTACGGCGAGATGCACCGCTTCATTCCCATCCTGGCGCATCAGCGCGGGGCGAAGTGCGTGGAAGTCGTTACGCGGCATCATGCCCGGCGGTTTGGTCAAACGAAATACGGCATTGGCCGCACCACGCGGGTAGTGCTCGACTTATTGACCGTCGCCTACATGCAGCAGTTCTTTACCAGCCCGATGAAGCTGTTCGGCCGAATGGGCTTTGCCTGTCTGGGCATTGCCGGTTTGAGCGTGATGACGACCATCGGCATGAAGCTGATTGGCGGGGTCGATATGACCGGCAACCCGCTGCTGCTGTTTGCCGTGCTGAGCACGATCCTCGGTTCGCAGATGTTCGGCATGGGGCTGCTGGGTGAAGTGAATGCCCGGATCTATTACGCCTCCAACGGGAACGATTCGTACGCCGTGCGGAGCCTGACAAACTTCGATGCCGATAGTCCACAGTCGATCAAGATGCGACGTCAGGCCGCTTAGTTGGCTTTGACGACGCCTGGTGGTTTCCAGCTTCCCTCGCCTGGCGGCAGGATCGAGGGGGCTTCGGTCTTGGGCCAGTAAAGCCGCATGACCATGTAGATGGGGCCGTCAGGTGCCGGCAGCCAGTTGGCTTCTTTCTCTTTGCCAGGCGAATCCTTTTGGATATAGATGGTCAGCGAGCCGTCGGCATTCTTTTTCAGTTCTGGCAGCATAGGCGAATTGATCAAGTAGCGATTAAGCGGGTTCTCGATCAAGAGCTGCGTCTTGCCGTCGTACATGGTGACCGACCAGAACGCGTTGACCGGTGGCAACTCGCCGGCGGCGAACGTGAGGGTGTAGTTTTGCTTGCTGCTATCGAGCGGGTGACCGTCGACGTCTTCGACGGTTAGCGGATAGGTCGCTTCTTCGGCGTCGTTCCCGTACAGGCCAGCCATGGCGGCCTCGGCGCGCAGCGCCCAGTCTTCGTCGAAGAACGCGCGATCTCCGAACGCGGCGGTAACACGCCAATGATTCATTTCCGTGCCGATGTTGGCGACTTTCGCCTTGATGGCTGCGAGTCCCTTTTCACCGCCAAGCTTCAGCGCCGCTTTCTGGCCTTCGGTCAGTTCGCAGCAAGGGAATGGCTTGCCCGCTTCGATGCCGATGTTCATGAACTGGGCCCGCAGCGGCTCTTCCACTTTGGCCGGACCGACCGTGGGACAGAAACGCAAGAGAAACGCCAGGTAGGCATACGGATCCTGGGTGGCCAGTTCTTTGTCGATTTTGGGCCAGTTGATCTGCGGAGGGCTTTCCGGGGCAGGCTCGCCCAGGAAGGTCGAGAGCGGCAAGATCTGATAGCCGCGCTGAATCTTCTTGACGTTATCGATGTCGGTGGGGTTGAACAACTGGGTGCGGATGATGGCCATCGAGAAGTCGGTTTCGCAGCGGAATACCTTATCGACGCCTGGGGGCTTCTCGCCGTTCCAGTGAGGGCCGGCGACCATGTACTTGCCGCCGCCGTTGCCGGTGGTGCGGCTGCCGACGTAGCCGTAGTTGTAGGTGTAGAAATCGATTAGCTGCACCGAGAAGTAACGCTCTTTTTCGATCTCAGGAACGGCGAAGACGATCGGTTCGGCACGCAGGTCGGCGCAGAAGAAAGAGTATGGCGTATCGCTGTTGGGGGTGACGACCGCGGTATCGGCGGGCGTGGCGACGTGGGCCGTGTTGAAGACTTCGTTGAAGCCGCACTTGTACTGGCTGGAGGTGGTATCGATGAACAGCTCGTAGACGGCAGCGTAGTTCATCACCATCGGATAGCCATAGACGAGCGCCGTTTCAGCTGTGGCGATATCGTCCGGCGCAGGGTCTTCCGCGGAAACGAGACCAGGGCTGATCAGACCAGCTAATAAAAGGATCGCCGCTGCTAATAGGTTCTTCATCGCACGCTTCTCCGAGTACTGCTGAAAGTGAAAAGTGTGATCGAGAGACTAATCGTTGCACCAGGCCATTCGCCGGGCAAAATCCTGTTGGAAGTCAGGCCGGTGGCGCGAGACCGACTCGCGCGGGTCGCCACTGCTACTGGGGATATCGCGGTACCAGCCATCTTCCGCCAATTGGTATTGGCCGCCCCAGCCGGGCTTGGCCGGATCGCTGGGCTGGTTGCCGCCGGCCGGCAGGAAAAAGAACCACGACGGCGTGTCCCCTTCCTTCAAGCAGCCGTGCGGATTGGGGCTGGTCCAGGTCTTGGTGGGATAGAGCTTGCCGAGCGGTCCCTGCGAGCGGATGTTCTGGTCGATCCACTCGCGGCTGGTCAGCGAAATGTCGCCGGTCAGGTACATCCCGCGAAAGGTTGCCTGGCGGCGGTCTTCTCCCTGGGGGGCTTTGCTGAGGATGTAGAACAGGCCGGGGAACTCGCCGTGCATCCAATCGGCGATGCCATCCTGATCGGCGATGTCGTAGACGCGGAACTTGTGGACGAACGCTTCGTACTGGGCCGGGGTGCGATCGTGCTGGACGCGATAGAGTGCCTGGGCGAGATCGGTTTGGCCTCCCCAGATGGCGATGTGGAGGGGATCGTCCTGGGTGCCGGCATCGATCCTCTCGATCAGAAACCGTGAACCTTCGGTGTCGTGCTTATCGCCGATATGCTTGCGCCCTCGCTGCGGATTGCCAGACTTGATGCAGGCGAGCAGTTGTTTCGCTTCCGGCCAGTTGGCTTCGTGCTTAGCAAGATTCGTGCGGACCTGGCCGTAGGCTTCGACGATTTCGCGGATGAGCTGCGGCTGGGTGATCGCTTCTTTCAGTTCGCCTGGCGTCCCGGAAGCGGATGCGACGAGACCTTCGATGCGAAACTGATTCACGTACACCATCAAGCGAACCATCGACTGCTGGTCGTCGGGATCGCCCCCGATGTCGGTTAGCACCAAGAGCCGCGGACGGGGCGGTTGCTGGGCAAGAACCGGACTTGCGGCGACGGCAACGAGCCAAATGCACAGCAGGCTAAGAGCAACGCTTCGCATGAGAGGCTTTCTGAACATCGAAGAGGATCTGACGAAGGGGTCAGCCTTCATGTTACTTCATTACTACCCTTCACAGCATGATTCTTTTGTTTTGCCAGGCGAATTTCGCGACCGGTAATGCCTCGGTAGACAAATTCGATGACAAAGGAAAGAACGATCATGCCAAAGAGAATCCAAAGATGCTTCCGAGTTGCTGCGTTCTCGTCGACTTCAACGCAAAGCACCACCAGGGCGACCCAAGTGCTGAGGGCAGCCAGAGCGGAAATCCAGCGTCGCCCGCCGGTCTCTTTCGCCAAGCGAACCGCGGCCACGTTGACCCCTAAGAAGATCAGCAGAAAGCCAGCACTGCCCATGGTGGCAATGGCCTCCAAGGGAACAAAGTTCGCGATGATGAGGGCCAGTCCGGCGGTGATGACGGTACCTTCGGCATGCTGACCGCGGATAGACCGCTTGAGTTCCGTCGGTAATTCGCCACTCTTGGCGATGATGTAGGTGAGTCGCCCGGTACCGTAAAAGGTGGCGTTAATGGCCGAACTGGTGGCAAAGATGGCGGCGATCGCAATCGCGATATAGCCAGTGCGGCCCATGACCTTGTCGGCCGCGACGGAAAGGACATGCGCGCTGGACTGCGCCACTTCCTCGAATCCAAGATGTCCGACAACGATCAGCGCGATCAGAAAATAGAGCACCATGACGATCGCTACTCCCCCCAGGTACGCGATAGGGAGCGTGCGTTTCGGGTTGGCCACATCATCGGAGGCGTTGGCAATCAGTTCAAACCCTTCGTAATTCAGGAAGATCAGCATGGCACCGGCGATCAGGCCAGGGGTTGAGACGTAGTGCTCGAAATCGAGTCGGCTCCACTCGATGGGCGTCGCCAGGCCAAACACGATGAATGTCAGCAGCAATACCATCTTGGCGGCATTAAAGAAGTTCTCGGACCGAATGACCAGCTTCGACGCGAACAGATTCAAGAGAAACAAGCCGACGATCACGACGCAAATGAACGTGTGCAGCCAGAATGCCCGATCGGGTTTAGGAAAGAAGCTTGCCGCATAGCTGCCAAACGCATAGGCATAGATGGCCAGCAACACGACATAGCTCAGCAGCAGGAGGATGTTTGCCGACCCGGTAAGAACGCCTCCGCCGAAGGCCCGGTTCAAGAACTCGACCGTTCCCCCTTCGCCTGGATATCGAAGCGTCAGCTTGAGATACGAGTAGCTGGTCAGCAGGGCGACGATTCCCGAGATCAGGAACGCCGTGGGTGCGCCCCCTTGGGTCACTTCGACCGTTAGCCCAGTTACGGCAAAGATACCCCCTCCGACCATCCCACCAATCCCGATGGAAAGGGTCGAGAGCACACCTAGCTTTTCGTTGTTCTCAGAAGGCATTCGCTGCAGGCCAGTCGATCTAATCGCAATGGAGACATAAAAGCGATCAGGCAAAAAATGCCTGATCGCTCAAGGAATCTAACATTGCTGGCCGACACTTGTCATGCAGAAAATGAAATGAACAAGCGATTGGCATCGAACTTAGTTCGACGAGTAAGCTTCGCCGCCAGATTTCGAGCCCATCGCTCCCCAAACCCCATAAGGGCTGCGGGCACTGGTGGTCTGAGCGGCGGTCAGGTCGCCGGTGTCGATCGTCTCGGTGATAAACTTCACCGAGCCATCACAGAACAAGCCCAGTACGCCGCCTGGGTGGTTGCTGGTTGGCGGGAGGATGGTGGTGCTGCCGTCACCGTTGGTGTCGGAACCATCGATGCACGAAGGAGCGTTGGGTGGCAGCACGGTGGTGAAGCCGACCTTTTCGATCTGACCGTCGGTCCAGCGCCAGCCGGTGCGTCCTTTGACGGTGCTCGGATCGGCGTAGAACCGACCGCTGGCAGCCGCGACGCACTGCGACGGATTGCTGGAAAGCCCCGAAAACCCGGTGGCGGTTCCCTGCTGAACGGGAATGCTCGCGCCGCCGGTACCCATCGAAAAGTTGGTGATCAGACGTTCGCTCATGGCGATCGTGTTGCTCGTGCCGTCGGTGATGTCTCGCATGTTCACGCCGTAAACGCGCTGGAAGACGCCACGCAGGCTCGTGCCGTCGCGATTGCCGGAGATCGAATCGCCGGAGCTGAACATGTAGTTAACGCCCGCGGCTGGTGTGTTAGCAGCAGTGGCCGAAGGGCAGAGCAGCATGCTGGGGGCATTGTCCCAGACGCTCCAACCGGCCCAAGGATAAGGGCCCCAGGGCGCGGTGGTCGAGTCGCCGGCGGCGATCTTGTCGTACATGGCGTTCTGTTCGAGGAACGGCAACAAGCCGATGAAGCCACTGGCGCGACCGGCGTTGGTCAAGCGATCGTTGCCGCTGCCGTAGCCTGGATCGTTGGTGCCTTGCTTGCGGGGAACGAACGCTCCGTAGGTATCGTGGTAGTTGTGCAGGGCAAGGCCGAGTTGCTTCAACTGGTTAGAGCACTGCATCCGGCGGGCCGCTTCACGCGCTTGCTGAACGGCTGGCAACAGCAGGGCAATCAAAACGCCAATGATGGCAATCACAACCAACAGTTCGACGAGGGTAAAACCTCGGCGCATCGAGGGACGGTTCGGCATGACGAAGTCTCGCAGGGGAGGGTTTAAAATGGATGGCAGGGGTGATTCGTGCTTCTCGTAGAACGAGCACAAATGCGGCAGGGAATCCAAATAGAAAATTAACACAACAACTATGAGAAATCTACACCTGAACGGGGGCTGTGGTTCAATTTCCACCCATAGGTGTGGTGTAGTGTTGGGTCAATGGCCGTTGGTCTTGCCCCTTCTTAACCTATCGAAGCGGGCAAGTGGGACGCGTGAGGCCTAGTCCTTCAGTTCAAGTGGGATCTCGTTGCTGCCGTCGGTGACCGTAAATTCGAGGCCTGAAGTCTTCGCGCTGGCGTACTTCTTAGGCAAAAGACTCTTCGGCTCGGCAGGCTTAGCGTTGGGGTTGTAGTTGGGATCGTCCTCGGAAGCGGCGGTCGACTGGGGGACTTCCGTCTTGGTAACGGTCACCAGGTAATTGCCAGGCGAAACGCCGGAAGTCCCAGCGTTGGACGTAGATAGTTCGAACTTTCCCGCTGCATCCGTACGAGCGAACGCCCCTTGGATCCCTTCGCTGGCTGGTCGAAAGGTGATCATGGCACCTTCAACGGGGCTCCCGTTGTAGGTGACCGTGCCGGTGACGACGGCACCTAGCGGCTTGCCGGCTTCTTCACTGGTACAGCCAGACAGCAGCAACCATCCGACACAGATGACCAACGGCATGGAACGATTCCAAAGAATGCTCACAGCAACTCTCCAACGGGGCGTAGTAGGCAGGATAGGGGGCGGGTAAAGTATTGCAATTCTCAAGAGATTCTTGATGATATCTTTACTGATTTTGCCGGCAATCCCTACTAAGGGGAATGGGTAAGGCGCGATGGGGCCTGCCTGCGAGTCAGCTTCGCGGCATCAGGGACGTCATTTTGTTGCATGAAGAAGTCTGCAAGCTAGTCGATCAGCACCAAGGCATCCGGCAACTGGTTGGCGGCACCTTCGGTGCGCGGCAAGACCTGGGCCAGTTGCTGGCCGGCTGCCTGGATGACGGTGCAGATGGCCTGAGTTGGGTGGCCTTGGTGCAGGCCATCAGTCAGTTGCTGACAAAGCTCGTCGAGCTTGGCCTGGCCGAGCTTTTCCAGCACGACCTGATCGGCCAGGATCGCGGCTCGGTGCTCGAAGAGAGAAACGTAAATCAAGAGGCCCGTCGCGCCGCTGGTGTGATGCACGCGGCGGTCGAAGAATGCCTGGCGTGAGCGCGTAGCGACTTCGTCTTTCATCTGGTCGCTGGGGGTGAACAACCGCCGCAGCCAGCTGATCTGACCTCCCAGGATTCCCCCGGCGAGAAACGCCACGACAATGCTGGCCACCAACACCAACAGGCCAGACTCCAGTGTCATGCCTGACCAGTCGCCGTGCTCTGGTGCTGTGCGGGGATAAAGGGTCCAAACCACGATGGCCGAGATCGTCGCCAGCCAGAGGCCGAGGATATCTTCAGCTCGGTCGTAGCGCCCCGAGGCGGTCGCGACGACCGGGACGATCTCGCACGAGGTGGTCGCTTCGGCCTGGGCGACGGCTTGTTCGATTTGCTGACGCTGGTCGGCACTAAAGAGATTCGATGCACGCTGCATAGCTACGTATTCCTTACCAAGAGCCTGTGGCACCACCGCCACCAGAAGAGCCGCCGCCAAACGAACCACCGCTGAAACCCCCTCCGCCGCCGCGGCCACCACGACTGGTGGCCATGTGATACAGGATGGTTCCCAGGATCGTGAACACGATGGCCCAGAACGCCCATGCCCAGCCGCTGGAGCCGCGTCGATAGAGAGAGACACCGGTAAAGATGGCTAGTCCGACGAAGCCTGCCCACATTGCGTAGTGCCACCATGGACTCGGCTGGGCGGGGCGCTGCGGTGCCGCAGGAAGCTCGAGCTTACGCGCCATCTGGTCGAGCGACTCGACCCCGGCGACGATTCCGCCGGAGAAGTCGCCTTGCTTGAAGCGGGGAATGATTTGCTGGTCCATGATCTGCCGGCACAGGCCATCTTCACGGCGTCCCCAGCCGCCCCCCAGTTCGATGCGGGCCTTGCGATCGTTCTTCGAGACCAATAGCAAGATGCCGGTGTTCCATTCTTCCCCATTGATCTGCGCGTGGCCGATGCCCCATTGGTCGAACAGCAGCGTCGCGAATGTTTCGATTCGCAGGCCTTCGCCGCCGTGGTTGGCCATCGAGTCGATCGTGATGACGATGATCGGCGTGGCTTTCTCGGTCAGCAGCTTGTCGCAAATTTCCTTGATGTGCTGCTCATCTTCGGGACTGATCATGTCGGCCTGGTCGCGGACGAACTCGCGCTCGCCAGGCTTCTCGATTTCGATTTCAATGGCCGATGCGGTCGACGCGTGTAAGACCGCCAAGATGCCAATCAACAGGCACAACACGAGACTTCGGCAACAGCTTTGAAAGGGCATCAGTCGCAACTTGCTCCGTGGATGAACACTCGGAAGTTCAAGATTTGCCGCTCGGGGTCAATCGCTTTGTGGCGGCGTGAGCTAGGATTGTAACGCAACGACCAACAAGATGCACAATGCGTCGCGACTCGTCCTGCGGGAGAACTATTCCACCAGATTCAGCACTATGCCCACGGCCGTTTGCCCGTTGAAGTGGTCGAGCAAGACCTTCGAGGCAATTATGCCGTCGCTTGTATCGCTGAAGTGCTTGGCGTCTTCGTCGTCGAAGAAAGCCTTCAGCTCGGGAAATTGGGTGGTGATGCTGGTGGGCTTGTTGGTTTCGAGAACGCTTGCGTCAGGCGTATCGCGGACCCAGACCTTCCCCTGGCGATCGGTGACTTGAATGACGGACGTGTCTTGATCGAGTCGTGTCAGGAAGTCGACAATCTGGTGGCGCAGGTCGATGGCGATCACGGCCGCACCAAACAGGCCACCGGTTTGGTCGTCGTAAATCGGTGTGATCGCGACCAGCCGCACCCCTTCTTCGATGCGATCATCGGGCTTGTCGTCGGCACTGCGGACGGCTAACAAGATGTCGCCGCGATTGAGCCGTGAAACTTGTGCCATGATCTCAGGCTCGTTATGGGTTGTCAGACGCGAGGCCGGCACGCGCCGCAGATAGGCCGGATCGCGCACGTTCCGCTCGACGCAAACGACATCTTCGGCTGCCTGGTCGGCGATCTTGGTGAAGCTGATCGAGAGGTACTCGACATTGGCTCGCAGGAATTCCTCGTAAATCATCTCGAGTCGACTGCGCCACACGTCTTCTGGTTCGGCATCTGGCATACCGCTATTGGCCTGGATGATGCCTTGGATGGGAGGCAGGCTGGACATGAAGCGGACATCTTTCGAGAGACTCTCGGCGGTCGCTTTCAGTTGGACTTCCAGTTCGCGGCTGTAGGCCTGCATCTGGTCGAAGCGGCTTTGGCGTTCCGCTTTGCGGGCTTTGTACGAATCGACCACGAAGACGGTCATCGCCACCAGGCAGGTCACCAGCACCAGGCCGACCAACTGCGAAGCGATGCGATGGTGCTGAATCCAGCGTGCCAGCCGCTGCTCGGGGCGTTCGCGATAGGCAGCTACCTTTTCGCCTGCCATCCAGCGCTGCACTTCTTCGGCCAGTTCCGAGGCCGACTGATACCGCGAGTATTGCCGCCGGGCCATCGCTTTAGCGCAGATAGCGGCCAATGCGGGGTCGACCTCGGGGTTCACTTCGGCCGCATTGGGCGTTGGCTGCCCAGCGATCGCCGTCAACAGTTCGCGGCCATTGACCGAGTTGGAAGCATTGCGCGTGTGTTCGTGCGGGCCGCAGCCAGCCAGGATCGAAAACAGAATCGCGCCCAGTCCGTAGATGTCGGTACGTTCGTCCAGTTCGTCGATGCGACCGGCCGCTTGTTCGGGTGCCATGTACAGCGGCGTTCCCAGAACCTGGCCATCCATCGTGCTTTGATTGCTGGCGTGCGCTGCCTGGCCGCTCGACAGGCCGTCCGTCGATTGCAGTTCGTTAATGACCTTGGCGATCCCCCAGTCGATGACAATCACCTGGCCGAAGTTATCGATCGCGACGTTTTCTGGCTTCAGGTCGCGATGAATGACCTTGCGCGAGTGAGCGTGCCCGATGGCCTGGCAAACGTTGACAAAGTCGGTCAATAGACGACGCAGGAGCATCGGGTTATGATCCCCTGCGCTCAGGCGTTCGTGATACTCTTGAATGGTATCGTGCAGCGTTTGCTTGCCGAGGAAACGCATCGCGTAGAAGAACTGGCCCGTTTCAATATCTTCCCCCAGGTGATAGATGGGGACGATGCCAGGGTGTTCGAGTCGACCGGTGATCTCGGCTTCGCGGCGAAAGCGTTCCTGGGCCGACGATTGATCAGGTGCGGTCACTTCTTTCACGGCAACCGCACGTTTGAGATGTTCGTCGTACGCCATCCAGACGCGCCCCAGCCCCCCTTGGCCCAGCTTGCGAATGAGTCGATAGCGAGCCACCGACGAGCGCACTCCGGTGGCATCGTTGGCACCTGAGCCGGAGACGCTGCGGATACCCATCAGCCGGGCAATCGCCCCGGAAGGATCGACCGAGTCAAGCGTCCGTGCGACGACCGTATCGGCCGAAGTAAAGCCGGTATCGCTACCGGGCGTGACTTCCTTCAAGAGGGCCGGACTGCGTTCGAGCAGCTTGTTGCACGTATCGATATCAATCTGTCCCAGCGCGACCAGGTGCTCGTGCAGCGGCAAATCGCCGTGCAGCGTCCACGTGGAAAGAGCCTGAGCCAACTGGCGTTCCGAGATCACCCCCATGCGGAGAATCAACGCGGCAACGGCAATATCTTGTTGCTCTTTGCTGAAATCACCACTGGGGCCGGCCATCGTTTCCGCAAAACGAGCATCAGGAGCAGGGGCATTATCCGAAGGCATGCGAAGTAGGGTCCAAAGTGGGCAAGTCGGGCTGGGGACTCCTACAAGTTTAGTTGGCGAAATGGGGGTGTGGGAGGAGATTTGCGGGGAAATGGGGGCTTTTCATTTCTCTATGTTGGTGCCAAATCGGAAATGGGGTCATCACCCAACTCTTAAAAATAAATGGCATCACAATGTTGAAATTCATCCGATATTGCGATGCCTTAGGAAGTTCAGGCAGGCCAATAGTCAACTCCAAAAACATTCATCAATAGTTGGCTGGAGAACTGCCCCAGATTTGTTTTGCCAGTGATCGGTACCATAGAAAACGTTCAGGGCCATTGCGGATAAGTTGTGAAATGATGACCAGGAAGTGGACGTGCTGTTACTTGCGATCGAGTGTGTGGAAGATCGTTAGTGTGTTATTGAATGTTAATACATTCAAATATTGTTGAAAGGTGTTATCGGAACTGTATTGGCAATCGTTGTGTTGGTGGCAAAGCGAAGTTGCATGGAATTTTAGCCGGTTGAAATAGGCGGTAATTTATATAGATGTTGATTATGGATGTATGAATAGTGTGATATTTGTTGATGCAGATTGCGTGATTGTGTCTAGGTGATATTTGGAATGTTTGTATTTTCGTGTTGACTTGCTTTCGTGTGTCCCATTGAATGTGCAGGAGTGGTACTGTTTGTGTAAGTTCAATTTTGCAATCAAGGAGACAAATGAAATGCCAGAGCTTCGACCAGATTTAAATGGTGTGCGAGTGAAACTTCCGAATCAGCCCCATATCTACCTAATTGATGAAGGAAAGAAACGTCACATTCCAGATCCGCCGACATATAACAGCTTATTTCGCAGTTGGGAGGGGATTGTGGAGGACCTGGATGTCAATGATATCGAGACAGGAACTACAATTACGCCTGGTTCCGTGATTGCTACTGGCGACGCAACACCTCATGTGTATTTAATTGACGGACGGTCTAAGCGTCATATTGTGTCGCCAGCTGTGATGGACAAGTATCATTTTCGATGGCCAACTCAGCCGGTTCCTCAGGCTGTAATTGATGGCATTCCGACTGGGGCGGCGATCAGCTAGGATCGCTTGTGTTAGCATTCGAAATCGTCGTCAAAATTGTCGAAGGCTATCGGGGAAACTCATAGTAGAGAGTGGCGCACACTGCAAGTTGGTGTGTGCCACCTTTTTGTTGCATCGGAACCTGCATTTACATGGAATGTGAAATGGTGAGAAGTCAGCATTGGCCATGCCAACTCAGTCTTCTACACCCAGCAGGATGAGATATCGCCAGAGGGTTTGCCAACTGGACGGCTCTCGATGATCAGCCAGCTAGAGGGAGTGCATGTGATCACCACCGGTCCCCGGACGGATTCCTCGATGTCGAGGCTTTTCGCGACGATTCTCTCGCGAAGTTGAAGTCGATGAAGGATATTTCTGGAGGAGAATCAAAGCCAACTTCTCGGTATTTCCTGTTTGTTAGGAACGCATCATCTAGCGAGAAGTCTTCAAAAACCTCCTCCACGACAAGAGCATGTCGCGAATTGCTGCCGTTGCCTATTGGCGTTTGGCATCGTTGCAGCGTGTCGAGCACCGGGGAATTAGGGGCGTTCTTACTTGTCCTCCAGTTCCAAAGTGAGTGGATCAGGCGAGCCATCTTCGATGGATACCGACAGCTCCGAGGTGTTCGGGCTGCGGTACTTCTTGGGCAAAAGATTTTTAGGGGGACCCAGCTTATGGAACGCGGCTTGGGCTTCCTGGGGCGTGAGGCCTTCCTCCAGGTCGCGGATTTCCATCTTGCTGACAACGATATCGTACTCGCCTGGCATGGCTCCTTCGACTTGCAGCGAAGGAGAGATATACGTTGTTACTTTGAAGGCTCCTTCCGCATCGGTCGTTCCGCTAGCGGAACGGCCGTCGGCTTGTCGGGGAATGAGCGTTACTGTGGCACCTTCGACGGGCTTTCCTTGGTAGTGCACGAGACCTTTAACCGAATAGGTGGTTGGTCCTCCACTTGACCAGCAACCGGTCAGCAGCACTAACAGCAGGCAAGGTAACGTCAGGGATCGATGAGGGGACATAGTCGGATCGTGTCCTTATAACGGGATCTGCAGGACGATCGAGGTGGTAGGAAGTGATGAAGGTAGCGTCGCTTTGCGTAAAGCGAACGCTGGTTTAGAAGTCGCCGATTACGCCGCCATCGGCCTTGTCCCCTAGCCGGGCATAGGTTAGCCGATCGATCGTTTCAGGCAGGAAGTGAACCGAAGCGTCGGCCATGACAAACTGGCACCCGCCTGGATGGGCCGATTTGAAACCAAACGTAGCATTCCAGTTGTTACTGGCATTGGAAAAGCAGGTGTTCGAGCCGTATCGAGCATCACCAGGGCAAGTCGGAAAATTGATTGGAGCGGTGGTCGCATACCAAAGCGAATCAGGCCATGACCATCCCCACCCTGCGAATGTCTGGCAGGCCATGCGAATCTCGCCCATGAGGATCGTGTTCGACGTGCCGTCGGTGATGTCGGCAATTCGAGCCGAGTAAGGTGTGAAATAGCCACGGCCGAAGGGGCCCGATACAGGCTGGTTTCCCCAGTCCGAACGAACATTTCCGCGGTTGAAGGGGTCTTCGCCGTCATTGTCGGTATCGAGTCCCATTCCCGAAGGAAACGCACCGGCGTTTGCCAGAAGATCACAACCGGCAGCCGATTGCATGTACTGCGAACCAATGCTGGGTGCATAGCTGCTTCGTGCTGCCGAAGTCGTCGGATTGTTGGTTTCGACATCCGGATCACTGGGGCATTGATAGGCTTCGATCTGATGATCGCAGACCCGTTTGCCGTTGACGGTGTACAGCGTGAGATTGTTGTTCTTCATATCAATCCCGTCGTACAGGCTTGTCTGCTCGATAAATGGGAGCAGGCCGATCAAGACGCACATATTGTTGCCCCCTTGTCCGGACCCGTTGTACCAGTTGATCGGAAATCGCTTCATGACGTCGTGATAGTTGTGCAGCGCGATTCCCATCTGCTTTAAGTTATTGCTGCACGACATTCGCCGAGCCGCCTCGCGGGCTTGCTGCACGGCAGGTAGCAAAAGTGCAATCAAAACGCCAATGATGGCAATCACAACAAGCAGTTCGACCAGTGTGAAGCCCCGTCGATTACGGACAAGATAGGAAGCCATGAATGAGCTCCTGCGAGCGAGAGGGTGCAAAAAGGGGGGAGGGTTAAGTCGGTTGCCGATTCTAGTAAAACCCGATTTGCGAATCTATGGAAATATGAATTTAAACAGAAAAAAGAAACAAGATCATGTGTGCGTGGGGCGGGATCGTGCAGCGGGCTGTAGAGGTGCAAGCGAAAGAGTAGAAGGAGTTTATTATGCTCAGATCGAATTTTACTGCGATCGTTTACCCGGGATTACTCGCAATAATGCATTGTGTTGCTGAGAAATATGTCGCTGTTCCTTTGAAGCATAGGGCCGCCGGTGTCGGTAGCAGTGAGGCTTTCTCGTCGGGCTCCCGATCATGAATAACTTATTAAGCAGGCTCCCTGGGTGGTGTTTCGCTTTCCAGATGTGGAGGGGGTTGGCGTTATTTGAACCCAATTTAGGAATTCGTTGTTTCAGGGCTTCAACCAACTACGAACTCAACAACCACTTCGAGATCTTCAACAGCGTCCGCCGCGGCACCCACGGGGTGATCCAGTTCAACAAGAACCACAGCCGCCATTCGTTGATCACGACCAGGCGGCCCTTCTTCATCGCTTTGTAGCCTAGCTCGGCGACGCCGCGGGCAGTGACGGTAGAGCCCTTCTTGAACATGCCGACATGTTTGGCGTGGGCGCGTTGGAAGAACTCGGTTTCGACGGGACCGGGGCAGAGGGCCGTGACGGTGACGCCCAGGTCAGCGACTTCTTCGTTGATGGCCTGCGAGAAACTGAGGACGTACGCTTTCGAGGCGTAGTAGACGGCCATCAGTGGACCCGGCAGAAAGCCGGCGGTGCTGCCGACGTTGAGGATGCGTCCGTGTTGCCGCTCGAGCATTCCCTGCATAAAGCGGTGGGTCATCTCGCTAAGGACCATGACGTTCAAGTGAATCATGCCCCCGTCGGTCTTCCAGTCGTGCTGGTAGAAGGGACCATGATTGCCGAAGCCTGCGTTGTTGATCAGGATGTCGACCTCGATACCGGCAGAGTCGACTTGATTATAAACCTCGTGAACGGCACCTGGCTCGTTCAGGTCGATCGCGATGCACATAACTTTGACGTTGTGCTTCTCGACGATCTCCCGCTTCAGTTCTTCGAGCAGTTCTCCTCGCCGGGCAATCAAGACGAGGTCCCCTCCGTGCTCGGCATGGACCCAGGCCAGTTCGCGGCCGATGCCGCTGGATGCTCCGGTGATCAAGGCGGTGTTCTTCATGGTGCAGGCTCCTGGCGGGTGATGGTGTGCATCTATTCTGCCATACGATCGATACGCGGAACAATTGGCAGAGATGCATCCCGTGCCGCGCGCCTAACTTGTGTGCCCAAGCAGGAGCGATAGGATGGGGGGATGCATTATCTGGCGATCACTCCGAAGGAAGAGAAGCGATGAAAGCAGCCTACATCGAACAAACAGGCCCCCCCGAAGTCATCCAGGTTGGCGAGATCCCCACGCCAGAACCGGGGGAAGGTCAGGTCTTGGTGAAGATCGGTACGGCCGCGCTCAACCCGATCGATACCTATATTCGCAACGGTGCCAACTATTGGGAGTTGCCCAAGCCGTTTGTGACCGGCAGCGACCTGGCCGGTACGATCGAAAAGGTAGGACCCGGGGCCAATCGCTACCAGGTAGGTCAGCGCGTGTGGGGAACGAACCAGGGGCTGGTTGGTCGCCAAGGGACGTTCGCCGAGTATGCCGTCGTGGACGAGCACTGGTTGTACGCGACCCCTGACAATGTCAGCGACGATGCGGCCGCCGCTTGTGCGCTGACTGGCGTGACGGCACATCTGGGCCTGGGTGCCGACAACGCGCGGCTCAAGCCCGGTGAGACGATCTTCGTGCATGGTGGTTCCGGCGGCGTGGGCTCGATGGTCGTGCAGATGGCCAAAGCCATGGGGGCAACCGTGCTGACCACGGCAGGCTCCGGCGACAAAGCTGAGATCTGCCGCGAACTGGGGGCCGACCACGTTTTCAACTACAAGACACAGAACGTCACCGAGGAAGTCTTGAAGGTGTGTCCTGGTGGGGTGAATGTGATTTGGGAAACGGTTCGCGAGCCCGACTTCGATTTCCTGGTTAGCATCGCGGCAGAACGTTGCCGGATGGTACTGATGGCAGGTCGCGATGCCCGGCCGGAGTTTCCGGTGGGTCCTTTCTACGTGAAGGGGTGCAGTCTGCACGGGTTCGTGATGTTCAAGGTCAGCCCTGCCGAGATGGATGTGTGCGGCCAAGAGATCAGCCGCTGGCTCTCGGAAGGCAAAGTGAAGCCGCGGATCGGGAAGATCTTCCCCCTTTCCGAGGCTGCTGCCGCCCATAAGTTGCAGGAAGATAACACATTGCGGCAAGCAGGCACCCTGGCAGGGAAAATCCTGATCAAGCCGTGAACCGGGCTTGCTGAGGAACTATAATGCGGCTCGACTCGTAAACATTGTCAAACGATTTGAAGCCCTTTCGCGAGTGAGCCGCATGATTTCCCGCCTTTGCTTACTGCTAACCCTTCTCACGTTCTTGCCGGTCACCCCGTCGCTGGCCACCGAGTTCGGCGACATTGTCACTGTGGCCGGCACCGGTCATAAAGAGCTAGGCAAAATGGATGGCCCGGTCGACCAGGTCAACATTGGCCAGACGTTCGGCGTACTGATTGGTCCGGATGGCGCGCTGTATGTGACCGAAGTGGAAAACCACCGCGTGCTGCGTGTCGATCTGCAGACCAAGCAGGTCACAACCGTCGCAGGCAACGGCACCAAAGGGTACTCCGGCGACGGCGGCCCGGCGACCGAAGCGCAGCTCAACGAACCGTACGAAGTCCGTTTCGCCACCAATGGTGACATGTACTTTGTCGAGATGCAGAACCATCTCGTTCGCAAGGTCGACGCAAAGACCGGAACCATCTCGACCGTCGCAGGGACCGGCAAGCCTGGCTATTCCGGTGACGGCGGTCCGGCCTTGAAGGCGCAGTTCAAGCAGCCGCATAGCATCGTGCTGAGCGAGGACGACTCGACTCTTTACGTGGCCGACATTCAAAATCATCGCATCCGCGCCGTCGACCTGAAGACAGGCATCGTCCTGTCGATCGCCGGCAATGGGGAGAAGAAGATGCCGATCGACGGCGAGACAATCGCCGGAAAGGCGATGGTCGGACCACGCGCACTTTACCTCGATGGGGACGACTTGTGGATCGCGCTGCGGGAAGGTCACAGTGTCTGGCGGTTGGACTTGAAGACAGGCATCGTGCATCACGTGGCTTGCTCGGGCAAACAGGGTTATAGCGGCGATGGTGGCAGTGCCAAAGAAGCGACGATGAATGGTCCCAAGGGAATCGTCAAAGCACCCAACGGCAACTTGTACGTAGTCGACACCGAGAACCAGGCCATCCGCGAGATCGACGTGAAGAACGACCGCATTCGCACCGTGGCTGGTATCGGCCCGAAGGGGCGTGGTTACTCGGGCGATAATGGTCCGGCGACCGAAGCCAAGATGGATCGTCCCCACGGAATTGGTGTGGGGGCGGATAATGCCCTGTATATCGGCGATACGAACAATCACCGGGTTCGCAAAGTCGTGCCCGTCAGTCAATAAGGAAGAGACCCATGCACGCGATGAATCGACGACAGATGCTTCAAGGTTCGCTGGCAGCGGCCGCCGCGGTTGGCCTGGGAGGTACGGCTGCGGCACAAGATGCTGCGCCCAGCCGCTGGAAGCTGATCACGTTCACCAAGTTTCTGCAGCCGCTAAGCTACGACGAGATGGCCCAGCAGATCGCCGAGATCGGTTTCGACGGCATCGAGGCACCCATTCGCACCGGTGGTCATATCGAGCCGGAGAATGTCGCGGAAGAATTGCCGAAGTTCGTGGAAGCCTTGAAGAAGCAGGGACTGACGATCGACATTCTGACGTCCAGCATCAACAGCGTCGACTCGCCTAACGCGGAAGAGACGCTGAAGGTGGCCAAAGAACTGGGCATCCCACGGTATCGCATGTCGTACTATCAGTATGACCTGAAGAAGCCGGTTGTCCGCCAACTGCGTGAAGCCGGGGCGAAGCTGAAAGACCTGGCCGCGATGAACGAAGCGATCGGTATTCAGGCCGTCTACCAGAACCACTCTGGTAGCCACTACGTGGGCGCTCCGATCTGGGACATCATGTCGCTAGTACGGCAGTACGATCCGAAGGTGGTGTCGATGGCGTTCGATATCGGCCATGCCCGGGTCGAGGGGAACACGTCGTGGCCGATTCAATGGAACCTGGTTCAGTCGCATCTCGGTTCGGTCTACATCAAGGACTTCAAAGGGAACAAGGGTCGTGCCGATTGGTGCTCGGTCACCGAAGGAGAACTGCCTGGCGAGTTCTGGAAACTGCTCAAAGCGAGCCAGTACAACGGGCCGATTTCGCTGCATGTCGAGTACCTGCATGGCGAAGAGGCGAAGCAGGTATCCAACCACATTGCAGCGATGAAGCGGGACCTGGCTTGGCTGAAAGAGAAGCTGGCCTGATCGGTCTGCAGTCGCTGCGAATCCCCCGCCTGAACCCCACCGCTCAACGGAGAGCATTGTGAGAATTGTACCTGCGCTCGTCCTGTCGTGTGTTACTTTTGTCGGTTCGACCTTTGCTGCCGATCAGCGGCCCAATATCGTTTGGCTGTCGTGTGAAGACATTAGCCCGCATATCGGCTGTTTTGGCGACACGCAGGCGATCACGCCGAACATCGATCAGCTGGCGACCGAAGGGGTACGGTATACCAACACGTTCACCACCGCTGGCGTGTGTGCTCCGTGCCGTAGCGGCATTATCACTGGCATGTATCAGACCTCGCTTGGCACGCAGCATATGCGCTGCACGGCGACGCTGCCCGATTTGATCAAGCCGTTTCCTGTGTACCTGCGTGAAGCTGGCTACTACTGCACGAACAACTCGAAGCAGGACTATCAGTTCAAAACACCTAAAGGAACGTGGGACGATTCTTCCGGCAAGGCCCATTGGCGAAACCGGCCTGACAAGTCGCAGCCCTTCTTCGCCGTCTTTAACTTCACCGGTTGTCACGAGTCAGGCATCGCCTCGAAGAAGAAGTATGAGCAAGTCACTAAGGTGCTGACGCCAGAGCAGCGGCAAGATCCTGAGAAGCTGGAATTGCCGCCGTACTATCCCGACACGCCGATCGTTCGTGAAGATTGGAAACGTAACTACGAACTGATTACCGCCATGGATCACTGGGCCGGCGATCTGATTCAGCAGTTGAAGGACGATGGGTTGTACGAAGAGACCATCGTCATGTTCTGGTCTGATCACGGCGTTGGCCTGCCGAGGGCCAAGCGGTGGTTGTACGACTCCGGCACGCATATTCCGTTGGTCGTTCGCATTCCCGAGAAGTTTCGTGTTGCTGGTCAGGGCGTACCAGGCGTGAAGAACGACCAGTTGGTCAGCTCGATCGACTTCGGTCCCACAGTGCTAAAGCTGGCCGGCGTGAAAGTACCTGACTATATGCAAGGGCAACCATTTCTGGGCGAGGGAATTACGCCGCGCCAGTACGTCTATGGGGCCCGCGATCGGATGGACGAACGGTACGACATCATCCGCATGGTCCGCGACAAGCGTTTCCAATACATCCGCAATTACGAGCCCCTCAAGACGTTCTATCAGTACATCAACACGGCCGAGAATGGAGCGACGATGAGTGAGCTGCGTCGTTTGCATGAAGCAGGTAAGCTGCCTGCCGCGGCGGAGTATTTCTTCTCGGCGACCAAGCCGGTGGAAGAACTATACGACTGCCAGGCCGATCCGCACGAAGTGCACAACCTGGCCGCCTACCCGCAGTACGCCGACGTGCTGGAGCGCATGCGCGAGGCTCACAAGCGGTGGGTGCTGGAGACCCGCGATACGGGGCTGATCCCAGAACCGATCCTCGTTGCCCGGTCGAAGCAGGCAGGAAGCGAGTACGAGGTTCTACGGCAAGCGGGCAGCAACGAGGTTAATAAGCGACTGGCCACGGTAGCGGCGCTGGCATCTGAAGGAGAGTCGGCACTGCCGCAGCTCGTTCAAGCGATGAAGGATGAAGACGACGCCGTGCGCTACTGGGCGGCAACCGGGATCGGCAATATTGGCGAGCCGGCTCGCGAAGACGCGGCGACTATCGTTCAGGCTGCTTTGGCGGATGAATCTTCCGCCGTGCGAACCGCTGCTGCCAGAGCCATGTGCCGGATGGGAATGCCGGAGGATGCCTTGCCGGTGCTGGTGAAGGAAATGACCACGGGCCAACAATGGGAACGATTGCAGGCCGCGATCGTGCTGGATGAAATCGACGAACAGGCGCACCCTGTGCTGCAGGAAATGAAGCAGGGGCTTGAGTACCAGAAGGGATTCAACTCGGACGGCAAGTACCGCGTTCGCGTCACGAATCGGGCCCTGAATGAACTGCAAGGAACCGACAACAAGGTTCCCTAGATCTTCACGATATGGAGCGAACGATGTCCTTGCTTACACAACGCTGCTTACTGCTGGCCTTGTCGCTAATGTTGTCGCTGCTGGGCAGGCCGGAAAAGCTAACGGCGCAGGATGTTCGTCCGCCGAACGTGATCGTGGTCTTGTGCGATAACCTTGGCTATGGGGACGTGGGGTGCTTTGGCTCGAAGCTCCATCGCACGCCGCATCTCGATCAGATGGCCGCCGAGGGGATGAAGCTTACCGACCTGTACGCGGCCAGCGGCGTGTGCACGCCTTCGAGGGCAGCACTGCTAACCGGTTGTTACCCGCCGCGGGTCGATATGCACAAAAGCGAGACGGGTGGAGCCGTGTTGCAGCCAGTTTCGTCGAAGGGGCTTTCGCCGGACGAAATTACGATTGCAGAGCTATTGAAGACGAAAGGGTACGCCACCACGATCATCGGCAAGTGGCACCTGGGAGATCAGCTACCGTTTCTGCCAACGCGGCAAGGATTCGATTCCTTTTACGGAATACCCTACAGCGACGACATGACGCCGCGAGAAGGGAAGCCCTGGCCAGACCTGCCCCTGATGCGGGACGAAGTCGTCATCGACGCCCCGGTCGACCTGAATGACGCGACGAAGCTGTATACCGAGGAAGCGATTCGTTTCATCACCGAGAACCGCGAGCGGCCGTTCTTTCTGTACTTACCCCAAGCGATGCCAGGCAGCACGAAGGCCCCGTATGCCAGCGACGCGTTTCGCGGGAAGAGCAAGAACGGACCGTGGGGGGACTCGGTCGAAGAGCTCGACTGGTCGATGGGGGAGATCTTGAAGTCTCTCAAAGAACTTAAGCTCGATCAGCAGACGCTCGTGATCTGGACGAGCGACAATGGAGCCCCGCGCCGTAGTCCGGTTCAAGGATCGAACGAGCCCCTGGCAGGCTGGGGTTACACGACGGCCGAAGGGGGCATGCGGGTACCGACCATTGCGTGGTGGCCAGGGACGATTTCCGCAGGCAGCGCTTGTGCGGAGGTGGCCTCGCTGATGGACCTTTACCCGACGATCGCCGGCCTGGCCGGAGCCTCGCTTCCGCAAGACCGTGTGATCGATGGCAAGGACATCCTGCCGCTTCTCAAGGGAGAGCCAGGGGCGAAGTCACCCCACGAGGCGTTCTACTATTTCATGTTCGATCAGTTGCAAGCGGTCCGCAGTGGCGATTGGAAGCTGTACCTTCCGCTTCAGGAGGTGAAGGGAGGAGGCTGGCAGCAGCAGAAGGAACTGTTCGCCGAGCCAAGACTCTTCAACCTGAAAGAGGATCTACAGGAAACCAACAACGTGGCCGCGCAGAATCCTGCGGTGATGAAGCAGATGATTCTGCTGGCCGAGAAGATCCGAGCCGACCTGGGCGACGACGAAAACCCAGGTCCCGGCCGCCGAAGTGCCGGGCATTTTCCCGAGCCAACTGCCCGGGTTCTGCCGTAATAGCTGCCGCTTATGGGCGAATTTGTCCCCGAACCGCCCCCCGGTGGCGGTTGTCTCACTCGCTGGGCCGCACTCCGCGCAAACTCCATAGTGCGGTACAATGCCCCATTCTTGACGTTGAAACCCTACGAGTAGGACCTCACTTACGAGGAATCCCCCATGCCAAGACGTATTTTGGTCACCTCTGCCCTGCCCTATGCGAATGGGCCGATCCATATCGGACATCTGGTGGAATACATCCAGACCGATATCTGGGTCCGCTTTCAGAAGCTGTCAGGCAACGATTGCCGTTATTTCTGCGCCGACGATACGCACGGCACGGCGATCATGATCAGCGCTCAGAAGAACGGGGTGACCGAAGAAGAGTTCATCGCCAAGATGAGCGAAGAGCACCAGCAGGACTTCGGTGGGTTTGGGATTGAGTTCGACAACTACGGCTCGACCCACAGCGACGAGAACCGCGCGCTGTGTGGCGAGTTCTGGCAGTCGCTGCGCGACGCCGACCTGGTGGTTGAGAAAGACGTCCACCAGCTGTTCGATCCCGAGAAGAAGACGTTCCTGGCCGATCGATTTGTTCGTGGTACGTGTCCTAAGTGTAAATCCGAGAATCAGCCGGGCGATAACTGCTCGAAGTGCGGTGCTGCCTATACGCCGGCCGACCTGATCGACCCGAAGAGCACGCTCTCGGGCGCGACGCCCGAGTTGAAGACTGCCAAGCACTTGTTTGTACACCTGGAAAAGCTGCACGACTTTTTGAACGACTGGACGCAAAGCGGACAGCATCTGCAGGAGGAAGTGGCGAACTACCTGAAGGGGCACTTTCTGCACGATGAACTTCGCGACTGGGACGTCTCGCGTCCTGGTCCGTACTTCGGCTTCGAGATCCCCGACAGCCCTGGCGATTACTGGTACGTCTGGTTTGACGCTCCGATCGGTTACATCGCTTCCACGTGGCAGTGGTGCAAGGCCAACGGCGAAGACCTGGCCAAATGGTGGAAGAATCCCGAGACGGAAGTGCATCACTTCATCGGCAAGGACATCACCTACTTCCATACGCTGTTCTGGCCCGGCATGCTCAAGACGGCAGGCTATAACCTGCCGAACAAGGTCCATATCCACGGCTTTTTGACGGTCGATGGTAAGAAGATGTCCAAGAGTGACGGAACGTTCGTCAAAGCGGCGACGTATCTAAAGCACTTGGACCCGGCCTACCTGCGTTACTTCTATGCCTCGAAGCTGGGGCCAAGACTGGACGACCTCGACATGAACCTTGAGGAGTTCGCCGACAAGATCAACTCGGACCTGGTTGGTAAGGTGGTGAACCTGGCATCGCGGACGGCTAAGTTTGTCGAGGCGACTGGTCTTTCGGCCGAGTACCCTGACGACGGAGGCTTGTTCGAGAAAGGTGTTGCCGCTGGCGATCAGATCGCCAAGGCCTACGAGGACTGCGATCTGAACAAGGCCATGCGGTTGATCTTGGAGCTGGCCGACGCGGCGAATCCGTTCATTGAAGCGAACAAGCCGTGGGAGCTTCGCAAAGATCCCGCCAACGCTCAGCAGCTACAAGACGTGTGCACGGTCGGCCTGAACTTGTTCCGGCAGATCGTTGTGTACCTGTCGCCGGTGCTGCCGAAGTTGGCCGAGCAGACTGGCGAACTACTCAACGATCCGATCACCAGTTGGGATCAAGCCAAGACGCCGCTGACCGGGTCCGCGGTGAATAAATTCAATCACTTGATGAAACGTGTAGAAGCAGACAAGGTGAAAGCCATGATCGACGATAGCAAGGAAGAAGCAGCCGCCGAAGCTCCAGCCGAGGCCAGCCAGGCCGACGAGACTGCGGCGAAGTTCAACGACAGTGCCCAGCCCATGGTCGACGAGCCCATGGCCGAAGAGTGTACGATCGACGACTTCGTGAAGGTCGACCTGCGTGTGGCTCGTGTCCTTTCGGCCGAGCAAGTGCCGGAAGCTCGCAAGCTGTTAAAGCTAACCCTGAGCCTGGGTGGCGATCATCGCAAGCAGGTCTTCGCCGGTATCAAGGCCGCCTATAATCCGGAAGACCTGGTCGGCCGGTTGGTGGTGATGGTCGCCAACTTGAAGCCGCGCCAGATGAAGTTCGGCCTCAGCGAAGGTATGGTCTGTGCCAGCGGCCCAGGCGGCGAAGAAGTCTTCCTGCTCACCCCTGACGAAGGCGCGAAGCCAGGTCAGCGGATTCACTAATTAGCTTGAAGTTTTCAGTTTTCAGAAGGACTATTCGGTAATCCACCGGATAGTCTTTCTTTTTAGGCATCGCGAAGGTTGAGGATCATCTCGATCGCATACGGATCGAGGTTCATTTGCTGGGCGATTTCGGCCTGGGATTGCCCTTCGTCAGCGAGGGCGTAGATCTCGGCTCGTTTGACGTCGTCGCAGAGAAGCTCGGAGACGGCGCTGAACTTGGGGGGCCCTTGGTCGACTAGCTGGCGGCTTTCGGTGATCGTCTCTTGAACGGCATGGCGATCTTCTGGCGGGAGGTGGGCGGCTTCGATCTTCAGCAGGGTGCGCTGCAGGATCAATAATTTGGTGTCGACTTCGGCTTGAAGTTCCCGTGTTCTTTCGAGCATTTCGACCTGCCATTTGTTCAGCTCGGCAGGCCCGCCGGACATGGTCCACTCTTTGGTTTGCGGGCGGGGATTGGAAACGAGATAGCTATCCTTGCCGCGATCCTTCTTCGCTTTCATCTGTCCGCGCCAGTTACGGCGCATCAGAATCCAGATGAGTAAAATCAGCCCGCCGAAGAACATCAAGTACGGTAGGAAGCCGTTCTCGCCCATGCTGTGCATCCCTGCGTGAGGTAACTGGCCGTGCTACTGATCGAGAACCAGGTACTTATCCAAGAGAGCGTCGACGCCAATACAGTACTGCGAACTGCTTTCGTTTTCCTCGTAGACAGGGTCCATCGCCACGGCGGAAACCGATTCGCGCAGCCCTAGCAGCATCTCGCGAACGTGTTCCATGTTGTGCAGCGTCATCAGCTCGCCGGCACCTTCTTCCGTTTGG
This sequence comes from Blastopirellula marina, assembly GCF_002967715.1. Lineage (NCBI taxonomy): Bacteria > Pseudomonadati > Planctomycetota > Planctomycetia > Pirellulales > Pirellulaceae > Blastopirellula > Blastopirellula marina. Next base: position 233,424 of record NZ_PUIA01000026.1, on the reverse strand, counting down.
GCGTACTTCTTCGCCTTCTCTTCCTCGGTAAACAGATTGAGCAGTGTAATCGGCTCTCCATCCTCATTGTTACCGATGGTACTGGAGTAGCCGTCCTGCTGCTTGATGACGTACACCGGATAATTCCAGGGAGAATTATCAACGATTAAGTAGTCTTCCAACAGCGTTTTGATCTTGGCGATCCACTTGGCGTTGACGTCGAACTCGACCGGTTCGGGGTCGTAGGCGACCTTAGTGACCGGCAGCTTCAAGCTTTTAAGAAACCACCGGAACTCGCGGTCGTTATTCAACTGGCGAGGTTCACCGATGATGGCGAACTGCTGCATGAAGTTGAGGGCAACCTGCTCGTTGGAGTGAGTCGTCAGAATATGCTGGGGCTGATCGTCGGTATCTTGGGGATCGACAATCGACGTGTAACCGCCCCCATGCGCGATGAGGTAAAGCGGGTACTCCCACTGAATCGGTGCGGACATTTCCGGGGCTCCTCCTGGTTTCAGATCCGTGTTTCAGGTGGCGGATGGGTTGGTTCGCAACTGTTTGGCGATCTCGCGGTTCTCTCGCTGAATCAGCTGTCCGCAAGCGGCAGCGATATCGGCCCCCAGCGAATAGCGAATCGTGACGGGAAAGCCTGCTGCTTTCAATTGATCTGCAAAACGATCTCGTGCCGCCTGTGTGCTTCCCTTCAGGTGGTCGGCACCATCGATCGAATTGTACGGGATCAAGTTCACATGTGCGTGGATGTTTTTCAGGAAACCGATCAGTTTTTCCGCATCCTCGGGGCGATCGGTCTGATCTTCGAGCATCAGGTACTCGATCATGATGCGCCGCTTATCGCTCAGTTGAAGTTGTAAAAGTGTTTCTTGCAAGCGGCTAAGTGAGACACTTTTGGCCAGTGGAATCAGGTCCTGTCGGACTAGTTGGTCGGCGCTATGCAGGCTTAAGGCCAGATTCACGCTGGGGAATCGCTCGTCGAGACGTAGCATTTCATCGGGGATGCCCACGGTCGACACGAGCAGTCGCTGCTGCGAGTAGTCGAATAACAGGGGGGATGTCAGGGCGGAGATCACTTCGTGGAGATTCGCCGGGTTATGGAGCGGTTCTCCCATCCCCATGAAGACGATATTCCGGACGCGGCGGTCTTCTGCGCGTAGTAGCTGATTGGCCTGAACGACCTGGTCGAGAATTTGGGCCGACGAAAGATTCCGGGCAATTCCCATCTGCCCCGTGGCACAAAAGCGACATGCGGCCGCGCAGCCGATCTGGGATGAAATGCACAGCGATGTCCGGCCGGTCCCGGCCCGCAGGATGACCGACTCGATCATCAGTCCTTCGTCAGTACGAAAGAGAAGCTTCGTTGCCCCGTCGAGTCCGGAATCGAGACGCTCGGCCAGGGTCAGCGGGTGGGGCTCGATCTCGGAGCGTAGCGTCTCCGCCACATTGGGGGAGACCTCCGCGAGAGCTTCTTCGAAAGCCCATCCCTGCTTCAGCCACCGCGTACGAAATTTGCGGAGGGAATGGACGGTTTGCGAATCGTTACCGAATCGCTCGTTCCAGGCTGTGACGTCGTACCAATGCGGCATAGGGGGTTCTCTGCAGAATGCACCCAGTATAGCAGGCAACCCTTTGGCTGAGCGATGCTCCCTGGGGCCGCGGCGGCTGAAATTCGGTCGAATCGCCACCACTTGCCATCGTCAGGCCTGTGGGCCGTTGCCATAATTCCACTTTCCGATCCATGGAATTGCTTACCAAGAAAGGTTTCGATCGATGTCGACCATCCTGACGACCGCGTTTTTGCTGGGGCTCTCGAACATTTTCATGACGTTTGCCTGGTACGCACATCTGAAGGATCTGTCGGCGAAGCCATGGATTATCGCCGTACTGGTCAGCTGGGGGATCGCCTTTTTCGAGTACTTGATTCAGGTGCCTGCCAACCGGATTGGTTTTCAGCGGATGGACCTGGGGCAGCTCAAGATCCTACAGGAAGCGATCACACTGACGGTCTTCATCCCCTTCGCGATCTACTACATGAAGCAGCCGCTACGGCTCGATTTTCTGTGGGCTGGGCTGTGTATTTGCGGGGCGGTTTACTTTATCTTTCGGGGGAACCTTTCTGTCTCGCAGTAGTTTCCCACCGTTGGCCATCGATGAGTCTGCCTGAAGCCATTTTGAAAGCCTTTCCGCCGTCCGAAGATCGCCTGTTCGAGATCCTTCGTCCGGCTGTCGACAACGACATGCTGAAGGACATCGCCATGGCAGATTACGGTCACCGATGGGAGGAAATGTACGAGCATCTGCGAGTCATTCGAGATCGCGGCGAGATCCCTGAGACGTTTGATGTTCAGTTGGACGAAGTCCTTTGTTTGACACGTTGGAGTGACCCGGATAAGCCCAATCCGCCCCCGTTCCGGCCTGGCCCTTCAGGCGAAAGGGGTTTCGTCACGCGGCTATTTGCGTGTGCCTTGCTCATGCGGCAGAAGAAGGCATGGCACGAAGCCTGGGGCTGCGATGTGGCGATCTCGGTGGCCAGTGCGGCCAGGATCGGACCCGACTATGACGAAGCCTTAGCACGGTACTTTACCCATCGGCTCGGCCAGACAACCAGCCTGGACGATCGATCTTTTACGCAGCTTGGCCTGTTGGCCATAGGTTTGCGTCATCGTATTGCAAACATTACCGAGCACGACTTCGAGGAACTGGCCGATCTGCTGCTGGATGCCCAGTCGGGTTCGTCACGTCTGGATGCATTCGATGCAGCCGACCCTCGCCCGGACGACTTTAGTGTCCAGCAGGGCTTTTGGGAGCCAACAATCGCTCAACTGAACGACCAGGCCGCACAGGTGAACCCGAAGCTGGGCGAGAAGTTGCTGCTATGTACTTTATTGGTCGCCAGAGGCTGATTTCATACCGGTTTTCGAGGTAAACTAGAAGTAGATCGAACTCCATTTGAAAGTGAGGTCCACCATGAACGTCAACACTTATCACCACTGGAAGTTCACCCTGGTTGGCGGCGGGATTGCGGCTTTGGGGTTCTTCATGCTGTCGACGAACTATCTGAGCCCCTACACCACATCGTGGCTGGCGTCGGCCGGAATAGGGACGTTGGTTCTCGGCATGGCAATCTTCGCCTATGGGCTGTGGGCCTATCTGCGGCACCAGCCTGGGAAGAATTAGACGACTCGGTCCTAAACCGCTGCCACCGACTTCAGACGAGCCGCTTTGGCCTCTTGGCGTTCGGCTTGTCGCTGGTTAATGTGCTCGAGGTCGTCGCGCGGCGTGGCGTTGATGAGCTTGCGTGTGTATTCTTCTTTCGGGTCGGCGTAGATCGCTTCGGCGGGGCCGAACTCGACGATCTTTCCTTCGTTCATCACGGCCATCATGTCGGCCATGAATTTGACCACGCTCAGGTCGTGGCTGATGAAGATGTACGTCAGGCCCCGTTTCTCTTGCAGGTCTTTCAGTAGATTCAGCACTTGGGCCTGAACCGATACGTCGAGTGCCGAGACCGATTCGTCGCAGACGAGGAATTCGGGCTCGACTGCCAGGGCCCGGGCGATACAGATACGCTGCCGCTGACCGCCGGAGAACTCGTGCGGGTAACGGCGGAGGTGATCGGGGTTCATCCCGACTTCCTGCATGAGGTAGGCCGCACGGTCGCGCTGTTCCTGTTTCGTCTTGCCGATCTGCTGAATGACCATCGGCTCGCAGATGGCGGCTTCGATCGTCATACGTGGGTTCAAGCTGCCGTAGGGATCTTGGAAGATGATCTGGATCTTCTTCCGCATCTCACGCAGGGCGCGACCATGCAGACCGCGGACGTTCATCCCTTCGAACTCGACGACGCCATCGGTTGGTTCGATCAGCCGCAGGATGGCCCGACCGGTGGTCGTTTTACCACAGCCTGATTCACCGACCAGGCCCAAGGTCTGACCGCGATAGACATCGAAGTCGATCCCATCGACCGCTTTCACGTAGCCACTAACCCGCGAGAAGATGCCTTTGCGGATCGGGAAGTGAACTTTCAGGTCTCGCACCGAGAGGAGCGGTCGCTCGTTGTCGGCGACACACTTGGCATCGGGCGAGTGGGCATCTTCTTCCCAGGGGTGCCCCATCTGCTTCAGGGAAGGCTTGGGATGCAGAAGTCGCCCTCGTCCTGCGACCATCAGCTGATCGAACTTCTCTTGCGACATTTCCTTTTCGACGATCTCGATCCCGCTTTCGGTCGTCTTCGATTCCATGAAGTCGCTGACGGTCGGTAACCGGCGGTACTTCGTATCCAGGCGGGGACGGCAAGCAAGCAGACCCTTGGTGTACGGGTGCTTTGGATTCTCGAAGATCTGACGGATGTTGCCGTTTTCGACGATGTTACCGCGGTACATGACCAGTACGTGGTCGGCGATCTCGGCGATCACCCCCAGGTCGTGCGTGATGAACAGGATCGACATGCCCCGGCTGTCGCGCAGCTGGCGAAGGATGTCGAGGATTTGGGCCTGGATGGTGACGTCGAGGGCGGTCGTTGGTTCGTCGGCGATCAGCAGCTTGGGATTACAGCTGAGGGCCATCGCGATCATCACCCGCTGCTTCTGCCCGCCCGACATCTGGTGGGGGTAATAGTCGACGCGTTTGTGGGGATCGGGGATGCCCACTTCTTCGAACAGTTGAATCGTTCGCTCGCGGGCTTCCTTCTTGCTGAGATCCTGATGCAGGCGAATCGCTTCCATGACCTGCGAACCGACCGTGAAGACCGGGTTCAGCGACGTCATAGGTTCCTGGAAGATCATGCTGATGTCTTTGCCGCGGATCTTCCGCATCGCTGGATCGGGAAGTCGAACGAGATCGGTTCCCAGAAACGAGATCGTACCGTCTTCGATCTTCGCACTACGGGCAAGTAGCTGCATGATCGACAGGGACGTGACCGACTTGCCGGAGCCAGACTCACCGACGATGCCTAGTGTTTCTCCTTCTTCGAGTTGAAAGGAGATACCATCCACGGCCTTGACGGTTTCCTCGCCATGGAAGTAGGTCCGCAGGTTGTCGACTTTGAGCAGGGTTTTGGTCATGGTCGGATTGGACAAGGGAGTTAAGCGTCACGGGTACGTGGGTCGGTGGCTTCCTGGATGCCTTCACCGATCAAGTTGTAAGCCAACACGGTGGTGAAAATTGCCAAGCCAGGAAAGAAGCTAAGCCACCACATCGAGCGGATTTGATCTTGGCCCTCTTTCAGGACACGCCCCCAGGTAGGAGTTTGAGAGTCCGCCCCGATACCTAAAAAGCTGAGGGCACTTTCCGTAAAAATTGCGGCAGCGATACCGAAACTGATCGGAACGAGAATGGGTGCCAGGGCATTTCGCAGAATGTGTACGAACATGATTCGAAACGGACCTGCGCCCATGGCTTTGGCGGCGGCAACATATTCGATCTGTCGAATCTTTAAAAACTCGGCTCGAGTCAGCCGTGCAATGCCTGTCCAGCCGGTCAAGCCAATGACTAGCACGACCTGCCAGATACTGGGTGACACGACAACCGCCAAGAGCGCGATGACTAGGATCAATGTAGGCACACAGAGGACTACTTCGATGAATCGCGAAAGGACGAAATCGATCCAGCCACCGAAATAGCCTGATACGGCCCCAATCACGATGCCGATTACTGACGCGATCCCCATAGAGACAAAGCCGACCAGCAAAGCGATCCGTGTACCATGAACCAGTTGGGCGAAAACATCCACTCCAACGCTGCTGGTACCAAAGAAGTTTTGGGAGCTGGGAGTTCCTTCCGTGCTGATCGGATTCCCTTTCCTTCCCTCGAACCAGTCATCCCCAACGCGTTCGATTGGGTCTTGTCGAATGAGGGGCCAAACGGCCCAACTGTCAGGATCGTTCTTTTTCAGGTTGGCTTCGTAGCGATTGTTGAAGTAATCGCCGGTCGTAAAGATGGCGTTCTCCCACGAAGGGTGGAAGTAACCCATCGCCGGAAAGTAGATGTTGCCTTTGTAGTAACAGATGATCGGCTTGGTGCCGACGATCGCCGGTGAAAAGATGGCCACCAGACCTAGGAAAATAACGTAGTACAACGCCGCCATCGCAAAAAAACGACGACGATAGTAGCGCCAGCTAGTTGCCCAGAAACCCTGCGACGAAGGTGATTTCGCCGGTGATTTGGCTGTCTCTTGAATAGCACTCATGTTTAAGAATAGGTGATCCGAGGGTCAACAATGGCGTACAAGATGTCTGCCAGCAATTGCCCGATAAGTGTCATTACGGAAAACATCAGGACAAGACCCATAATGACGGGATAGTCACGCTGGCCGATCTTCTCGATAAACAGTTTGCCGATTCCGTCCCATTGATAGATATGCTCTAGGATGACAGAGCCGGCGAGTAGTGCGGGTAGGGTTAGCCCAATCAAAGTAACTAATGGAATGAGAGAATTGCGGAATGCATGTTTGACGAGAACTTTCGTTGGGCTGACACCTTTGGCGCGGGCCGTGCGAACATAATCTTGCTGAATGGCCTCAAGCATGTTGGCTTTGATGAATCGCGTGTAATAAGCAAGCGATCCATACGTGAGGCAAACGATTGGCAAGAAGATGTGTTTGAGGATGTCCCAGGCTTTGCCAAACGAGCCGAGCTCGTTGTAGTACTCGCTGGTCATTCCGCTTAAGGGAAGCCAACCTAGTTTCACCGCAAAGAGCAGGTTGAGGTAAATAGCCGCGACGAATGTGGGTAACGCGTAAAGCACGTACAGTGAGATACTGAGGACGCGTTCACCGGTCGTGGCATTCTTCGCCGTCGAAAAGAGCCCCATCGGAATACACATCAGATAGGTTAACAGCAGCGAAGTCACCGTCAGCAACAGCGTGTTGGGAAGTCGCGTAGCGATGATAGTCGTGACGCGGCGTCGATCGGAAAAGTTGATGCCCCGTCCGAGGTCCCCTTGTGCGAGGTTTGACAACCAGTAGCCGTAACCTACGATCCAGTGCTTATCGAGATGGTACTGCTTCTCGATCTCTTTCTGCTGGCGATCGTCCAGAATGTTCCGAGCGCCGGCGTTCTCACTCAGAATAGTCAACGGGGTACCGGGCATGTTACGGATCAGCCCGTACACCAAGCAGGTCACCGCCAGGATGGTAAAGAATCCGATGAATATGCGGCGAGCAATATAGGTCAGCATGCCACCAAGGCTCCTGGTTGGCCGGAAGAACGAGCGTAGGAAAAGTTTGGGTTTGGCACGTTATTGAGCTTTGGCTTTCCAAACGGAACTTGATCCTGGCTGGTAAAACCAGGGACCAGTTGGGCTAAACCGATAACCTCGCATGTTCTTATTAAACCCATATAGTTCGGCGCGGTAGTAAATCCAGGTATAGGGCTGATCCTCGTAGAGAATCTTGGCAATCTCCTGGTAGTGCTTGGTCCGTTTTTCGTGGTCAAGCTCGCGTAGACCCAGGTCGAACAGCTCATCGACCTTCTTGTTGGAGTATTGCCCATAGTTTCGAGAAGAACCGGTGCCGTAAATATTCACATTCGAGAATGGATCGCCACCCGATCCCCAGCCAGCCATGAGGGCATCAAAAGTGTGTTGGCGAGCCTTGTCTTGCATGACAGTCCATTCGTATTGACGTGGTTCGCACTTGATACCCAGTTTTCCAAAGTCTCGCGCAAACTGGGCAGCCATTAACTCGGAAACAGGGCTGGGAGGGTGCATCAATTGGAAGGCGAACGAGACCTTCTTTCCGTCCACTTTCTTGTCGAGGATTCCATCAGCGTCGGTATCCTTCCATCCGGCCTCTTCCAAAAGCTCGCGTGCTTTTTCGAGGTCTTGGGTAAATAACGGCAAAGATGGATCAGGAGAAAACCATGCATCTGGGTGGAATGGGCCACTCGCTTGCGGATGAATTCCTTTAAGCACGCCGTTGATGATGGCATCGTAGTCGATGGCGTAACTCATGGCCCGTCGTGTGCGGGCGTCATCGAAGTAGGGCGTTCCGATATTCCAGGTAATATGCCCTTCGCTCCACGAAGATGTTTTTACCTTGATATTCTTCTCGAAGAACTCATCGGTATTTGCCTCCGTATCCCATTTAGTCGCCGAGATCTCCGAATCGTCTAGCTTACCGGCGGTCAGAGCGAGCAGGGCCTGGGTCGGGTTTTCGATGATTTCGATTCGGATCTTGGCAAAGTAGGGTTTCTCTCGCACCTCCTTGCCGTTGTGCATATAGAAGTCTTCACGGCGTTCAAGTGCTATCCGTTGGTTACGATCGCGCTGCGTGACTTTATAGGGGCCACCGACAATCGGGGTCTGTTCTTGTTCTAGGAAGAAATTGCTGTCGGTGAGCGAAGGATCTTCGGCAATTGCTGGCTCGTAAGCGTGCTTGGGAACGATCGGAAATTCCAACTTCATATCGTTCACGGGGCTGGATAGCTCGTGGAAGACAACGAATGTCCGGTCGTCGTAGGCTTTGATCAATTTGACATGCTCAAGCGAACTGGGAAGCGCTGGAAACATCGTCAGCAATTTCGGGTGATGAAGGACCTTGAACGTAAACTCCCAGTCATGGGCTGTGATTGGTTGGCCATCGGACCAAACGATATCGTCGCGGAGCACAACTTTTTGAATTGTGTTGTCTTCATTCGATTGCCATGACTTGATGAACCGACCATCTCCAATCGACTCGATATCAATATTAGAAGTGACGGCCTGAGCGGAAGTCAGATAGACGTAGAAAAAGTCACCTACTGAGCTCATGCGAAGTGGATTCAGGCTGTTGACATCCCCGCCTTCGTGGTGAACCCAAGTCGCGTTCATGTCTGCAGGTGTTTCATCGGAAGGTTGAACTTCCATAGCCGCCAGGATCCTTTCGTAGTCTTCGTCCGACTTCGGACGAATTTCCAAGGCTTCTTGCGGAGTTACTGGCGGTTTGTAGTCCGCCATCTCTTGCCGCAGGTGAGGAAGCGGTGCCACGACAGGCTTGTCGGTCCAGGTTATCGAGCTATCCAATTCTTCGAGGGTCGCAGGCGGAACGAATTCCGGGAAAGGAAGACCTTCGTCGAAGTTGAAGTCTTTGATTGCTTGTTCTAGTTCTTCAGGCGAGAGGTCCGAGGAACCTCCGGTGCAACCAGCCAAGGGGGCCAGAATGGCGAGAAACAAGAAGAGATGGATGCCCAGGGCGCCGCGGATGTTTGTCATTACGCAACCTCTTAACGAGACGGCACCATGAGGCAATCCACCGCTAGCAAAGCTGTGTGCTGACCCAATTGATGCAATTTTCCTAATCAATCCCCTTGGAATCGTAAACGTATCAAAAAAACGGGTCAATAACGGCTCACCGCGGGATCACTGCTGGCCACCGCTGCTGTCATGGCTGTCTCTATGCACTTTTTGGGGGGAATCGACGGCTAGCGTATCGACTCGGGGCAAAATTTGCCGTTTGGCGCGATTTTGCTGATTTTGTCGGTCTCCTTGCCCGATCTTTCCAAATGAAGGATGAGACTTGATTGCGCTCGCGCTGGGTTCTCATCAACTGCCGATCGCGAGCAAACGTTATGTCATTGGTATGAGATTGAAGATGTCGACTACCCCCAAAACTCATTGGTTGTTGCTGATAGCCACTACCCTGCTGATCACCGGAGCCCCCAGCTTCGCGTATGCTCAGGCCACGCAACCGCAATGGATCTGGGCCCCGCAGCACCAAAAGGATCAGGTTCCTGCGAGCAGTTGCTTCTTTCGCAAGAGCATCAACATCTCGCAAATGACAGGTGGTCAAATCATGATCACTGCGGACGACGAATACGAGTTGTGGATAAACGGAAAAAAAATCGCAGAAGATAATAACTGGCGAAATCGGCGACAATTCGATATTTCGAACCACCTGACGATCGGCGACAATGTTTTCGCCGTTCAAGTCCGCAACACCCAGGGCAACGCCGCCGGGCTGTTGGCTGAGATTACGATCTTTGGCTCGAACAATCAGAAGGTGAGCTTTCCCTCGAACTCGTCGTGGAAATCGGACCTGCGTCCCTTCCCGCTATGGCAGTCGACGTTCTACAGCGATTCGCGTTGGCAGCGAGCTCAAGAACTGGGGCCAGCCAACGGAACAACCCCCTGGAATGTTGGCCAACCGCAGGTAGCCGCCAACACCAAGAGTGGTCCTCCGGTTCCACCGGAACCTTCGTTTGCCGAAAAGCCACGTCCTTCGCAGCGTCCGATCGAAGCGAAGCCTATCTCGACTGCTAAGAAGCCTCAGGAAACTCAGCCAGAGGTGGTGTCGACTCCACAAGAGACCGCACCGACGGCAGAGTCGCGCTTCCGAATTTTGCCAGGCTTCGCCATTCAGGAAGTGATCTCGGCAGAGAAGACGGGCGCGCTGATCTCGATGACATTCAACGAATTCGGCAACATCATCGCTTCGAAAGAAGGGGGCGATCTGATGCTGATCTACGATTCCAACGATGATGGGGTTGTCGATACGCAGCGTGTGTACAACGACACGATCAAGAACGTGCAAGGTATCCTGCCGCTCAACGGCGAGGTGTTCGTCGTCGGGGAAGGCTCGGAAGGGACTGGCCTGTATAAGCTGAGCGATACGGACGGCGACGGTGACGTGGAAGAGGTTGCCACGCTGTTCAAGTTCAACGGAGCGATCGGCGAACACGGCCCACACGGCTTGGCCTTGGGTCCCGACGGGCTGATCTACCTGGTGGCTGGTAACGACACGAAGCTCGACTCCGATGTTGATGAGAAGAGTCCTCATCGACACTTCTACGAAGGGGACCTGGTCCCACGGTTTGAAGATCCAGGCGGCCATGCCGTAGGTGTGAAAGCCCCAGGCGGGATGGTTTTGCGTACCGATATTGAAGGGCAGAAGGTCGAGATCGTTGCTGGCGGTATCCGCAATGCGTACGACCTGGCGTTCAATCGCAACGGCGACTTGTTTATTCACGATAGTGACATGGAATGGGACGAAGGCCTGGTATGGCACCGTCCGACCCGCATCTACCAGGTTTCGCCTGGTGCTGATTTCGGTTGGCGTAGCGGCTGGGCGAAGTGGCCGAACTACTATCCTGACTGCGTTCCACCGATCCTGGAGACCGGAGCCGGTTCTCCCACGGGGTTGGTTGTCTACGATCACTTCAAATACCCAGCCAAATATCAGAATCGCCTGTTTGTTACCGACTGGGCCAATGGTCGGATCAGCACGGTTTCGCTGACCCCAGAAGGGGCCGGTTATGTTGCCAAGAGCGAAGCTTTGCTCGAAGGCAAGCCGATGAACGTGACCGACTTGGAAGTTGGCCCGGATGGTTGGGTCTACTTCACCACTGGTGGCCGCGGCACCGAAGGGGGCCTCTACCGTATTGTCTACAAGGGAGATATCCCTGAAGGAAGCGATGACCTAGGCAAAGGTATCGCCCAGGCCATTCGGCATCCACAGCCGCAAAGTGCTTGGGGACGACAGAAGATCGCCGAGATCCAGTCCGACTTGGGCGACTTATGGAATCCGCAAATCCAAGGGGTTGCGATTGCGAAAGAGAACCCTTCGTACTATCGCACGCGAGCTTTGGATTTGATGCAGCTGTATGGTCCGACTCCGACGCAGAGCATGCTGTTAGAGCTTACCGAGGACGATAATGCCGAAGTTTGCCAGAAAGCGATCACGCTGCTGGTAAATTACCCAGGCAACGAATCGACCGAGCGTTTGCGAGAACTGCTGAAGCACAAGAGCCCAGCGGTTCGCCGCGAGGCCTGCGAAACGTTGTGTGAGATTCGCGGTACAGTTACGTACGAAGAACTGCGGCCATTGTTGTCTGCTTCCGATCGACGCGAAGCGTATGCCGCTCGCCGTCTGCTTGAGAATCAGCCGGTTGAGAATTGGATTGAAGATGCTTTGATCGCGGACTCCGCGACGTTGTTCAACTCGGCCAGCATCGCAGCGCTCGTGTCGCAGCCTTCGCACGATGTCGCCTTGAAGATTGCATTGAATGCTCAGAAGCGTTTGGACGACTATTTAAGCGATGAAGAGTTCCTGTCGATCCTGCGTGTCATTCAGTTGGCGATCGACCGTGGCAGCCTTAACGAAAGTGACGTACCGGGTTTAGCACCGCGGTTGGCCAGTGAATTCCCTGCTGCGGATCATAAGATGAATCGTGAACTGATCCGCACGCTGGCACACTTCCGTGTATCGGATATCACCGACCGCTATATCGCCCATCTTGATAGTAAGATTCCGGCGGCAGAGCGATTGAATTTGGCCATGCATATGTCGTTCATCGAAGAAGGATGGACGAGCGAGCAGAAGCTGAAGTTGCTGGGACACCTGGAAAGCGGTTTGAAGATCGAAGGTGGTGAAGGGCTTCGCGGTTACATCGAAACGAGCACCAAGCAGTTTGTGAAGTGCTTGACTCCCGAAGAGCAGTATGTTGCGTTGACCTTGGGGCACATGTGGCCCAATGCGGCCCTGGCAGTTCTGTTTGAATTGCCGGAGCACCCCAACGAACAAGTTCTCGCAACACTCCGCATGATCGATGAAGAACTCATCGGCAACGAGACCACCGTCGCGACTCGTATGCGTAAGGGGATCGTCGCGATTCTGGCTGGCAACGGCACGCCCGAGAATATGGCATATCTGCGAAAAGCGTTTGATCGTGAACCGGAACGCCGCGCATCGATCGCTTTCGGTCTGGCCCAGCAACCCGAAGGAAAGAACTTCGCGTACCTGGTCAAAGCGATTCCTGTCCTTGAAGGGGATTTCGCGACCAACGTAGTTCAGAAGCTAACCCAAGGAACGCAAACCGAGAACGATCCGGAAACGATTCGACAACTCATTCTGCTGGGACTTCGTTCGGACGATACCTGCAAGCAAGCCGTCAATCAGCTTCTGGTGAAATGGACCGGCGAGTCTGTGGCATCGCCGGCCGATCCATTCGAGAAGCAGATCAAGTCGTGGCAAACGTGGTTTACCGAAAGCTATCCGGATCTGCCGGAAGCGAAGTTGGTCGACAACAAGGCCAGCAACTGGGACCTGAAAGAACTGCTCGAGTTCCTGGGCAACGACGAATACCACGGCGGCGACGCAACCTCAGGGGCATTGATCTTCAAGAAGGCTCAGTGCGCTGCCTGTCACCGCATGGGGGGGGCCGGCGAAGCGATCGGGCCTGACCTGACTGACATCGCCCGACGTTTCCAGAAGAAGCAGATCCTGGAATCGATTCTGTTCCCATCGCACGTGATCTCCGATCAGTACGTGACCAAGCAGATTTTGACGGTCGACGGCAAGATCTTGTCGGGGTTGGTTTCAACGAGCCCGAGCGGGGATTACGTTGTCATTGACAGCCAGGGTAATAAGACCGAAGTACCTCAGGCAGACGTCGACGAACTATCGCCATCGAAGACCAGCATCATGCCTAGCGGCCTGCTGGATCAGCTGACTGCTGAAGAGATTGGTGACCTGATGACGTACCTGAAAGCGAACAAAGCTTCGTCCAAGACCCAGGTCGCCACTCAGCCAACCGGTACTTCGGTTCGCTAGTGGAAGCTACGCGAAGTCTCGGTACGCCGGTTCGATGGAGCCGGCGTTGATACAATCGAGCAAGATTCTCAAGCGACCCAAGTTGCGGCGATTGAATGTAAACACGAGTCGGGACATCTCTTCCAGTTCCGGCTCGTCTTCTTCTGGTAGTGGGTCGCCAACTTCAAAAGTGCCCTCGCTAAGGATGTCGCGGAATTCCGTTTGAATGGAACTTAGCAGCGACTGGTCAATCGGTGTAACGGTACGGATGACCAGCTTTTTTCGGACATACCGCATGCTGTGGTACACCTTGTAAAACTGCTCGATCTCGCCGACCGCTTCGTCGATCTGATCGGTTACCTTGTACAGCGCGAAGTCTTCCGGCGAAATCATGCCGCTCTCGTGCAGGGCCGTACGAATGAAGACGTCGAGCGACTTCCAGTAGTTGCCGCCTGGAGCATCCAGCAGAACGATTGGAAAGAGATCGCGTTTGCCGGTCTGTACCAGCGTGAGCACTTCAAAGGCTTCGTCGAGTGTGCCAAACCCACCTGGCAGACAGACTACGGCGTCGCACTCCTTCACAAACATCAGTTTGCGTGTGAAGAAGTATTTCATGTTCACGAGTTTTTCGTCGCCATGAATCACAGGATTGGCTTGTTGCTCGAAGGGGAGCATGATATTCAAGCCCATCGAGTTGTTACGCCCTGCACCACGATGCCCTGCCTCCATAATGCCACTTCCGGCACCGGTGATCACCAGCCAATCGTCTTTGGCCATCTGCTGAGCGAAGTCGGCAGCCGTTTGATAGGTGGGGTGATCCGGCAGAGTTCGTGCAGAGCCAAAGATGGTGACTTTGCGTTTACCTCGAAACGGTGTGAAGACTTTAAACGCGTAGCGTAGTTCTTTCAGCGAACGCGATAGTAGCTTGAGATCACCGCGGGTTGCGGCATCGCGTTGCAGTTTGTCCGCAGTCTGGCGGATCTGATCGAGAAGGTTCTTAATCTCAATCTCACGGCGTTCATCCTTGTCCGACGAGATATCCTCCGCATCCGTTTCTTCAAATCGACTCAACGCTCCATCTCCTTCTCGAGAGAATTCCCACTTCGGTTAACCGAAAGTCAACGGAAACCCGTACTTACTTACCCACTGCGGGAAGGGCACCCGTGCGAATAATAGCATATCCCTCTGAAGGCAAGGATGGTTATGGGTGGTATCCAAGTATACAATTGTTTCGAAATCAGTGCGGAAATATTTAAAAAGTTCAGGGGTTGTTGTTACGGAGATTGACCGATAAACTACCCAAATGAGTGTTTTTTGTTAATTCTCCGGTTTTGCGTTTGACACTCATAGCCGCGGAAATCTACCACATTCCGACTGACGAATTGTTTCCAATTCAAGTCAAAAAAAACAACAACCAGTAGTTCCGGTTTGCGCCATTAGGCGATTCAACGTAATGGTTAACATCCTGCGCCAGAAAGACATCACGATACTCGACTTCGGGCCAGAGTATGTCAATCTGGACGAAGCCAGTCTGGGTAACGTCGTCCAGCAGATTGTGGAAGTGGCCAAGCACACTTCCCCTCCTCTGGTTGTCATCGATCTTTCGAATACCGAATCGATCGGTTCGTTCTTTATCCAGTTTCTGATTCGTATCTGGAAGCTGATCAAGAAACGTGGAGGAAGACTGGTCATCGCTGGGCTCAGCGATGAATGCTTGAACGTCTTGAAGCGTTCGAAGATTGAATCGCTTTGGCAGCGTTATCCTACCCGCGAAGCGGCGGCCGAAGCGCTAAAGGTTGAAGAATAAAGTCGACTCGTGTGGTTCACTTAACTTCGCCGCCGCGGTTCTTCTTTTCGCGAATGTATACCGCTCGACTGGCTTGATATTCTTCCGCGCTGGGAAGTTCGTCAGCTTCAGCCTTTTGTTGGTTCTCGAAGATTCTCTCAAGGAACGGCCGACACCAACCACATCCGGTTCCCGCGCCTCCACATTCAGAGAGTTGAGAGGCTCGGCGTGGCTTTTCAATACGACAAAAGTTCTGCACTTTGCGTTTGGTCACGTGGAAACACAAGCACAGTTCGTCATCGGGATTCATTCGACGGCATCCTTTCCAGATGCGATTTGAAGCGCGACTTCGCAGGCCGTGTAGAATTGTTGAATGTCCAGCATCTCACTTGTCATATGCTGGTTGTGTTGACCACACCCCAGGGACACCGCAGGTATTCCGTGTCGATAGAGCCAGTTGGCATCGAGCCCACCGTTGGCAATCGCATGAAACGGACTGATCCCCAACCCGTTGAGGACCTTGCTTGCGACCTGGACACTTGGTGTCTCTGCTGAAATTACAAAGGGTTCGTAATTTAGATCTCCATCAAACTCGACTTTCGCCATCTGGTTTGAGTTGTTTTGTACCTCGGCGGCCGCTTGTTGGAATGCTTGATGGAAG
The DNA here is from genome assembly GCF_002967715.1 of Blastopirellula marina. NCBI lineage: Bacteria > Pseudomonadati > Planctomycetota > Planctomycetia > Pirellulales > Pirellulaceae > Blastopirellula > Blastopirellula marina. The sequence continues at coordinate 217,479 of NZ_PUIA01000026.1, read as the reverse complement.
TGGTCAACAAGTTTTTCAATCGTCTCCTTCTGGTGGCTACGAACTTCGGCTCGAAGTTGCACATGATCCGCAACAACGTTCGTTGCGTTGCCACCATGAATGACGCCGATGTTGCTTGTCCCGTTCAGTTCTCCTTGCGAGATCTTTCCGAGTAACCCCTGTGCGTGTAGCTTGCTGATCGCAAGGCCGGCAACGGTGATCGCGCTGACCCCTTTCTCGGGGGCGACTCCCGCATGACTGGCCACGCCGTGAATATCAATCGTCATACGGTACCCTCCGATGGCACCAATGGTAAGCTTGGCCGGATCTCCCCCGTCCCAATTGAACGCCAGTTCCGGATTACCGAGCTTGTCGACTTCCAGGTTTCTCGCTCCTTGCAGACCGATCTCTTCCTGAACGGAAAAGAGCAGAGTCAAAGGCCCATGCGGTATCTTTTGAGCCAGAAGTTCGGTTACGGCGAACAGCACGGTGGCGACGCCTGCTCGGTCATCGGCCCCCAGGCCGGTATGAGCATCCTGAGGGACCAGCATGTCATCTTGCAGTTTCGGACGCGAGCCGACACAGATCGGAACGGTATCCATGTGGGCCATCAACAAGCGACGCTGTCCTGGGCGACTTCCCGGGAGAGAGACAATCAGATTGCCGGTGGTGCTATGCGGAACAGGACAATGTTTATGTGCAGAATCGTGCGTGATGGCTTCGTCCTGTACGCCAACGGCTAGAAGTTCGCGGCGAACTCGTGCGGCGACCTCGGCTTCCTCTCCACTGACGCCAGGGATTGCCATGAGGTCTTGAACAAGCCTGAGGGCGCGGTCTTTTTGCGAGGGGGTTAGCATGGTGTACTACTTGAGGAAGATGGTCATCGGGGCAGCGAAAACCATCATACCACATCTAGTACCCTAGGCATCCTCATGGGTTTCGTTCCGCTGAACGAACTGCAACTCGGGATGAACGAGCCCTTCGTTGACGGCGAAAATGAGCATCTCGTTGATTGTTTGGACCTGCAGTTTCGATTTCAGATCGCCCACCGTCTTGTTGACGGTGCGTTCACTTATATCCAAGGCTTCTGCAATCTCGGATTGTGTGCGACCGAGGGACAATTCACGGAGCACGCCGACTTCTCGATCGGTTAGCGTTGCCAGGCGGGACGAGGGGATGCCGTCTTCCCGTTCGACCAATCGCTTGTCGAGCTCTGGTGAAAAATAAGTGTTACCAGCAGCCACGTGACGAATCGCAAACGCGAGATTGCGTAGCGATTCCGAGTGCTTGGAAACGATTCCGGCTGCGCCCACTTCCAGGCAGCGGTCCAGGTAGTTGTCTTTGGGGAACCCTGTGTAGAACAGGACCTTGGCTTGCCCTCGACTTACTTTGGTGATTTGCTTACATGCCAGGAATGGGTCGAGGCCGTGCATGTGGATGTCCATGAGGACAACATCGGGATTGGTCGACTCAACCATGGCTAGGGCCGCTTGCGCATGCGTCGTCTGTCCGATGATCTGAATCGATTCGTCGGAATCAAGAACGCGTGCTACGGCGCGCATAATCGCGTCGTCGTCGTCAACGACCAATACGCGAGGGTAGGAAGGTTTCGGGTTGCTCTTGGCAAGCATCATCAGACTACCCCTGAATCTACAAGCTGAAAATTCATTGATTGTCGCCCATCTTTCGCGCGAACTTATTCCGTGGGTGCGCAGCACTCGTGCCGGGAGAAAAATGCTCCAAGCAAGTATAGGACCCTTTTGGGAGAGTTGCGGTTGTTCCGCAAAACGTTTCAAAAAGCGCAAAACTGAGAAGCTTTGCTTTTCGAAGTCTATCTTGGCAGTTTTGTTTGACCGATGCGTGCCATGACATATGAAAGAAATAGAGGTTGCTGCCCCTAAGTGCGACTGCGCACTTGAAGACCTCTGCGATCGCACTGGATTGCCATGCGCATTCCCTACGATCGTTACATCTGTCTCGATATTCGTGTAGTCAGAGATGTCAGAGTTTACATTGATCCACTTACTTCTTTGCGTGACGTTCTTCGGAATCGGATTCATCGCGTCTCAATGGCTGCGATATCCGGCGAAGCAGGAAGATAAGAATTTAGAGACGGCGTCCGACGGCATTTCCGCGACTACAGAGGACAATTCAGCGGATAGTTCCTTGCAACACGAGGTTGATCCGCAGCAAGATCAAGTGGCGGTAGCGGAAGCGATCAGCGAAGTGGTTGACCGTGTTCGCAGTTTGGCCGATGGTGTACGTACGGAAGTCCACGAACACTCCCAATCGGTCGAACAGCTCAACCACGATCTGCTTGCGTCGGCAAACGTTTCCGATCCTGAAGCGGCGTCTCGCATTATCTTGCGTTTGATCGATGCCAATCGACATCTCGATTCGCGACTAAATCTGGCCGAGGCACGTCTCCAGGAACAATCGCAGTTACTGCGGTCGCACCGCGTGGAAGCTCGCACCGATGCATTGACGGGCCTTCCCAATCGTCGTGTCTTCGACGAAGAGATTGAACGCCTGTTTGAGGAAAAACGGAATGCGCGGCGTGCCTCGTCTCTAATCATGGTCGATATCGATCACTTCAAAGACTTCAACGACCGTCATGGACATCAAGCAGGCGACCTCTGCTTAAAGAAAGTTGGCGAAGAGATTCGCCAGACGGTGCGAGGTATCGGTGGAATCGTCATGCGATATGGTGGTGAAGAGTTTGCCGTGCTCTTGCCTGGCACAGAAATGTTCGATGCCAAGGTTGCCGCGCAGCGTCTCAATCGAAATATCGAACGCTTGATTGTCGATTTCGAACAGAAAGAACTGACTGTCACGGCAAGTCTTGGTGTCGCTGAAATCGATCGCGATAGCGAGGCCGCTGAATGGCTGGGACGCGCCGACCGGGCCTTATACGCAGCCAAGCGAGAGGGACGTAACCGTGGTTGTTGGCACGATGGACAAGCCAGCCATGCGATCGTGCGGCGAAATGCGGATCCTGTAGCCGAGGTAGATGAACGAAGTAGCGCGATTGCAAGACGCGAAGCTTTCAATCGTGATGTGAATCGACGACTGGCGCTCTTTCATCGTAAGAGGCAACCACTCTCGCTGATTGTCGCGAGCATTGACCAGATTGATAACAAGCCGGTAGAAGATCACCCCGACTTCATCGCGATTCAGCACGCGGTGATGCAGGTCTTCGGAGCGATACTGCGGGACATGGATCATGTCTGTCAATTGGCAGACAACCAGTTCGGAGCGCTGCTGCCGGCGGCAGATGGTCAGGAGGCGGCGATCGTTGCCGAGCGAACTCGTGACGCGATCTCGCGTTTGAACCTGAAAACGCCAACCGATGTGATTCGCATTTCGATTTCGTGCGGCGTCTCTCACGCGTTGGAAGGAGATGAAGCTGAACACATGCTTTCGCGAAGCGAGTCGGCTCTCGGATATGCTCAAAGCAAGAATGGGAATGCCGTTTACTTACTGCGTCATGAAATGGATTGGGAGTCGCCGCTACGTATCACGCCAGAAGTCGTGATAGCAAGCGGATAAAATCTTTCTTTCCGTCGAATTCTTTTCAAGAAAGCGGGGTTGATCCGTTTTCTGAAAACCAATAATTTACCGCCTCACACGGACGACATGCCCTCGCTGCGGAGCAATGAGGCTGTCATCCGGACTTGCGTATCCAAGAGATGTTTCCTGCATAAGAAGAGCCATTTTACGGGTTTTTCGCGGATCGTGAGCTGGATGTTTGACACGGATGTCGAGCAGGCTGGCTTGATAACTCTTCGATAATGCAACCGAAAGAATCGGCTCGTTTCGACAGGATGTCGATTCCCTGAACCGACCAATCGCTCCCGGAGAAGAACGGAATCCTTTGCCCCCCTGGGATCCGAGCTTTCCGGGGGCCTTTTTTATTTCGAACCAAACGAATAGCATCGTTGGTCTCTGGATGACTTCCCGCACTGATTTGCGGTGAGTGAACGTTAGCAATGGATCGCGATCTCGCACTAACGTCAACCGTTCGATCCCCCTTCAACCATGGTCAGCAATTTATTTCGCTTCGCGCTCGGCGGCATTCTGCTCTGTCAGCTTGCATTGGCAGCACCAGTCTATGCGCAGGCTATTCCAGGCGTTACCCCAGAAGCGGGGACAACGGACAAACCGCCTGAGCCACCAGCGATCGATCCCAAGTTGCTTCTGAAGCAGGGAAATCCCCAGGTAGCCGTTCGTACGTTTCTCGAGGCGATGCAGAATGGCGACTACGACACGGCTCTGGCATGCATGGATTTCAGCGAACGAACAGGAATCCCCAAGCAGTCCAAGCAGGACCTGGCTTACGAATTGTATCAGTTGCTTTCGACCTTATGGAGCATCGATCCTGCGTTGGTTCCCACGCAGACCGAGGCCGAGCAGTTGGAGGTAGCCGTTTTTGGTGATGGAGACGGACGAGTTCATCCAGATCAGCGAGACGATGCCGATAAAATGACGCTGACGAAAGGGCCTCAAGGGCTCTGGAGCTTCAGCGCGAAAACGGTCGCGGCGATTGGTGACCTGGCAAAGAAATACACGCCGGACATTGAAGCGGAAGAAAAACGAAACGAAGGCAGCGGAAGTAGTGTTCCTAAGCCAAAGCCAACTTTCGCTCTCTGGCTGGAATCCCAGGTTCCGCCATTCTATCGGGAAGAGCATTTCGTTCTTCCCACGTATCAATGGATATGTTTGCTGGCCCTTATCGTTGCGGGTTACCTGGTGGATGTTGTCGTACAGTGGATCTTACGCTTTATTCGCCGCGTACGATTTGCCAAGACGGCACAAGATGAGGACCTGCGTGAAGCCTTTGAAAAGGCCTGGACCCCGATCGGTCTAACGGCCATGGCGCTGACCTGGTATTACGGTCTGTGGCTCTTTCGATTGCCTGACTTGTTCCGAGCGATCATTATCTACGGCGTGCAGCTATTCGGCATCGTCGCAGGCACATGGTTCATCTTTCGAATCATCGATCTGGTTATAGTGCACTTGATTCATGCCGCGGCGAAGCGAGGAAAAAAGTACGACGATCTTCTTCTGCCTGCGGTCAGCAAAACGCTCAAGACATTTACTGTCTGTATTGGCATTTTGATCTTTGCGGAATCGTTTTCGCTGCCGATTGTTGGTCTGTTGGGCTCGTTAGGCATCGGCGGTATCGCCATCGCCTTGGCGGCCAAGGAAACGCTGAGCAACGTCTTTGGCTCGTTGACGGTTATGGTCGATCGCCCCTTTGAGATTGGCGACTGGATCATCACCGAGGGGGTGGAAGGCACGGTCGAAACAATGGGGATGCGAAGTACTAAAATTCGCACGTTCGACAATAGTTTGGTAACGTTACCCAACAGCTTATTAATCACGGCCAAGGTCGATAACATGGGGCGGCGAACGTTCCGCCGCGTGAAGACGATGGTGTCGGTGCAGTACGATACCACACCAGAACAGATCGACGCGTTTTGCGAAGGGATCCGAGAGTTAATCCGACGGCAGCCTTACACGCGAAAAGACTACTACCAGGTTTATCTCAATCAGTTTGCCACCAGTTCGCTTGACATTCTGGTGAACCTCTACTTCGACTGCAACGACTGGAGCATCGAACTGCGTGAACGCCATCGCTTGTTCGTCGATATCGTTCGCCTGGCGAAAAGGTTGGGCGTACAGTTCGCGTTTCCCACGCAGACGATTCATCTCTACAAGGAAGAACCTCAGGCATTTACCGGAGCCGAAGAGTTGCCTGAAGAAGCAGGGCGTCGAGCTGCCGCAGAGATTGCCGGTCCCTTGCCAATGCCTAACGAACGCCGTGGATTGGTCGATTTCCCAGGCCCGCATCAGTACGAAGACATTGATTCCCGCCGCCGGAAAAAATGATCGTTGTCGCTACGACGGCTTCTCGCATAAAGCAATCCAGCCGCTGGCCCGCCATTTGCCGAAAAACCAAGGATGAGAAAGCTCGGCCTGGCGATCCATTCTTAGCGGGACCAGTCGAGACACGTTGAAGTTGCTCGACTTAAGTGCATTGGAAAACTCGCTGCGACTAAATACATGCAGGAAAAAATTCGGGATTCCGCGATAACGATAGTACTTGTCGCCACGCTCCATTCCTCGGGTAAACTTCGCTCGGACTAAGTGAGTCGCGAGCCAGATCGCCCCGTCTGGTTCGAAGAAATTGAACCAGAAATTATGGACGTGCACGACGAACTTTCCGCCCGGCTTGAGGATGCGATGCACGTGGTCGAGGAACTGCTTTCGGTACGCTGCTCCTTTGATCATCCCCAGCGTGCTGAACATGCAAATGGCGTGGTCGATCGATTGGTCTGCAATCGCTTCGAGTTCGACAAGGTTAGCTTGAAGGCACTGGATATCGAGGCCTTCCTGTTGAGCCTTTTCGGCAACGATACGCAGCATTTCCTCGGAAAGGTCGACGGCAAGGCCTTGGTTGCCGCGACGCACGAGTGGAATCAGTGCTCGAGCGGTACCGCAGCCCAGGTCCGCCACAAGACCTATTGCTGGAATAAAGTCGGCCACAACCTGTTCGTCAAATTGAAAGTCGCTGCCGAAGGCTATGTCTTCATCGTAGCCATCAGCGATCGCTGCCGACTCGATGTAGTCTAGCGAGCCTCTTGTAACACCGGTGGGAAGTTGCCAGGAAGGCTTGGAAGAGGATGAACTCATGAAATGCAGGTGACTGTCTAGAGACGATGGGTGCGACTGGCTATTTTAGAAACAAAACTCACCAGTCGATGTCGTCTTCCGAGTGTGGATGACCTGGGCGACCGTGCGGGGGGTGATGATGCGGCGGTGGCTGACGATCGCGATGGTTTTTCAGTTTTTTCACTTGCAGACGCAACTGGCGAACTTCCTCTCGAAGCTCGTGCAGCACTTCGATGACCGATTGATCTTCCGGGATTTGTTTGTTGTCAGGTTGGGCATCGTCGTCAACAGGCAGGTCGCGCTCGATGTCGTCAAGAAGGCATTCCAAAGGATGGCGATGCTGCAGCGGATGACGACGTCCCGGAGGATGATCAAGATGCTGATGTGGGTGACGGGGATGAAGTGGCGGAAGGTGGCGTGGTGGTAGCGTCGCTGAAAGTCCCTCACTATCTACGGCTTTACTGGCAGCGGCTTCGATGTCTTCGGCATTGGCTTGCGAAGCCGATTCTGGCAACAAGATTGCCGAGATAGCCCACAGCAACAGGGGAATGACCATCAAGACAAGACCGGCTGGCCACGACCGCTCTCCTGCTTGAGGAGTGGAGATTCCAAGGATTTGACGTACCCGACCAAGCAACTGTCTTTGACCGTCTCCTAGGTAGTGCGCGGCCAGCATTCCACTAGAGTGATCGAGTTGCCAGGAAGCGACCTGCTCTAGTGATTTGGCATAATTGAGACGATGCCCCAGTGCTTCAATCGCCATTTCATCGCAGCAGACTTCGCGTTCACGTCGAATTTCTGTCGAGATCCACCAAACCACGGGATGGTAGAAAAAGATGGTCTCTGCGACACGTTGGAGGAAGTTAATCCATAAGTCTTGACGGCGAATATGCGCCAATTCATGCGATAGGACTGCTTCCAGGATCTCCGGCGAAATCTCGGTCATCCATGCCGCCGGCAGAAGCACCATCGGACGAAGCAGACCAACAGTCATTGCCTGACTGATGCGACGCGAGAATGCCATCGGCGGCAGTTGCAACACGTTCAAGCGAGAAGCCAAATCGGCATAACGCACGAGAAGATCCGAATCGACGGAAATCAGGCCAGCGCGTCGAAGCCAAACCGTGCCCAAGTAGCTGACGCAAAGCCGAAAGCCCAGGACGATTACGCCGGCAGTCCAGATCAGCATGAGGTAGGGTTGGATTTGTACCATGAGAAAGGCCACGCTCGAAAGCGAGTCGCCCGCGTCTTCACGTGCTTCGAGAAGCAGATCTTGAGTAGCGTTTACTTCCTCTGCCGCGACAATCGCTTCAGTTTCTCTTGTCGGTTGTAGGGCAATCTCTGGTACGGAAACTTCTTCCGTAAGAAATTCCATCCGCGAGATGGTTGGCATATCGCGGACGTCGAGCAGTCCAAAGGTAATGGCCGGACAAAGAAGGATCAGGAGCAATGTGACCAAGGCACCGCAGTATCGAGTTTGCGGCGAGCGGAATGGAGTGAGCGTGCTAATCAGCCGCCAGACACAGTAAAGAACCGTCGCTTGCCAAACAAAGTGCAGCAAGACAAAGGTCAGTTTCATCCCTAAGGGGCTCTGCAGCACGCTCCACATTAAACGTGATTCTCCTCCTCGTACTCTTCCAACGCCTTACGAATCTGCTCCAATTCTACCGCATTGGGTTTCGATTCTTCCAGCAAATGGGCAACTAAGGAAGGGGCCGAGCCCTCGAAGACGCGGCCGAGAATATCGCTTACGATACCGCCCAGGGTTTTCTCTTGGGGGCGTCGGGCCGAGTATTGAAATGCTCGTCCGAGAGGTTCGCGATCCAACAGGTCTTTGTCTGCCATGACGTTCATCAGGCTCATCACAGACGTGTAGGCACGCGTCCGTTCTTGGGTGTTCAGTTCTTCCAGAACTTCACGTACGGTGCTGGGGCCTCGTTTCCAAAGGACTTTGAGGACTTCAAGTTCACCGGACGTAGGGGTTTCCTGCTTAGGCCTTGCCATTTTATTTAGGTATCTACTTTGAATCAGAGTCGCGTGAATTCAATCGAAATGCTTTCATGACTAATTGGCAGGAGTTGGTTTGGAACCATAGCTAGTAGTAGAAAGTTTCGCCCCCGAAACGATGTCATAAAACATACCAGAATCTTTGACACACTTGCATAGGTTTAAGTTCCAACGAACCCATCTGCAGGGGTGAAAAAGATACGGTGCAACTGGGTTTATCCCTAGCTAGTTCCGATCGATTGGCCTTTGGAATTGATTGCGAATACCAGATCGCGACAAGTTCCACAGAGCCCAGGCGGATGGAAAGAACGATAGGATGACAAGTGGGAGCGGCAATAAGCCAACGATGCAGCCAATCACACTCACCCAGTAGTTTTTTCGCTTGCGTATCGACCGCCCGGCAAAAACCTGCAAGCTGCCAATGACAGCAAAGGCAACCTCATAGGTCAGCGCTTTTAGCGCACTATCGAGATAAAACGATGGTTGCGCGAACGCTTCACTTTCTGCCGTAACTTCACGATACATCAATATAGATATCGGGATAGTTACTACGACGACGACAAGATAAAACGCACCGCACGTAATAATCACCGTCGAGGCAATACCCAGCCCATGGGCGGCTTGAGACCGGGGTAACGTTCGCGGAGACGGTTCAGTCGCCGGGCTGCTGTAGGGATTCGGGATATTCTGGGCTGTAGGCATTTCATAGCCACCACGAGGTCAGATGCGCGGCCAGGCAGAATGATACCTGGTTGCAGCCGCAACGATTGATGATATCGACCGCGTGTCGAGCGAGCAAACGAAAGCCGATTAAGCGGCTCGGTTCCTGGTTACCTTGTCGACGAGTTTGCGTCGATTTCCCTCAGAAAGCGAAATGGTCCATTCGCATAGGTTGCGTTTCAGCTTCTGCCGTGCTCGTCCCAGACGCTCGTACCAGTTTGCATACCAGTTCTGCTTAGCTTGGCCTTGGAGCAACTGCCAGGTGTTCTTGAAGTTGTCGGCCACCAGCGTCTTCCAGTCCGTCTCGATCGGAGTATGGGGCTTGGTCAGCGTCGCACCAACCACGTTTCTGCGTGGGCAGGTATGCACGGAGAGCGTTTCCAGGCCACAGATACTTGCCAAGGCTGGAAGGGTACAGCAGTTAAAGTGGAACAGGTGCCCGGGATGCCATTTCTGACGGAAACGGGTATCGAGTGATTCGATGTTGGGGACCTCAATGAGAACGTACCCGCCTGGTTTCAGCGTCGCAGCGATCTTGCTGAGTGCCTGCTTGGGGTCCGGCAAATGTTCCAGGACGTGAAATATCGTGACGACGTCGAAGTGCTGTTCCGGCAAGAAGGCACTTCGTAGCGATTCGTTGATGATCTTTACGCCGTAACATTTACGGCCGAATTGGGCATATGCCTGATCGACTTCGATTCCCTGCATGTCGAAGCCATTTCTTCGGCCGACGTACAACAACTCCCCGGAACCGGTTCCAATATCAAGAACGGCCGCTCCCCTAGCTGCAAGCGTCTTGATCATCTCGACCCGCTGGCCGGCGATAAAAGCGTTGCGAGCCGTATGTTTCCATTTGGGCTTAGATGCCGACTTGTAGAAGCGACGATAGGTGCTGCGATAAAAGTCATCGATCGCGTCGTTATCGGCACGCGGATCGGCATAGACCAGCCCCGTTGTCTGGGATATGACCGTACGCAATGGATAGCCGTATCGGTCGCGATCGCAAAGCACGATGGCGGCGTGCTGGCCAGAAATCGGACAGGGAGCCTGGGCGTCGATCTGCTTTCCGATCTCGCCGTTCAAACCATCCCAAGCGTGAAACACTCGGTGTGTCATGGACCGTTCCTGATTATCGGTAGCGACTAGGCCGCAGCATCCAAATCTCCGCGGTCGCCAAAGTTATTACGCGACAAGTTGCCAAAGTAATACTTCACAGCTTCGGGGTGTCGTACCACCTCATCAGGCTTGCCGTGGCAAAGGATATTGCCGCGGTGAACGACGTAGCAGCGGTCGACGATTTCCAGTGTCTTTTCTGCCTGGTGGTCGGTAATCAGGATGGAGATGCCGCTGTCGCGGAGTTCGCGAATCACCAGCTGAATGCTGTCGACCGTTACCGGGTCGATACCGGTGAAAGGTTCGTCGAGCATGATGATCTCGGGATCAGAGACCAGGCAGCGGGCAATTTCCAGGCGACGGCGTTCACCACCGGAAAGGCTCTTGGCTTTCGATTTGCGAATGTGAGTGATGTCGAATCGTTCCAGCAGTTCCTCGCAGCGCATTTTGCGGTGATACGAGTCGATTCGCAGCAGTTCCATCACGCCTAGCAGGTTCTGCTCGACGGTCAGCTTTTGGAACACGCTGCTGTCTTGGGCCAGGTAACCCATGCCGCCGTCACGGCAGCGTTTGAACATTGGCCATAGCGTGACATCCTTGCCGCCGAGTTCCACGCGACCTTCGTTGGGAGTAACCATGCCGCAGGTCATGCGAAAGCTGGTCGTTTTCCCGGCACCGTTGGAACCCAACAGGCCGACGATCTCGCCACGTTTGACTTCGTAGCTCACGCCATCGACGACACGTCGTCGGCCATAGGTTTTCACGAGATTTTGAGCGGAGAGAATCGTTGATTCGTCCATGAATCGTTAGGTCCTACCGTTATTGAATGAACTTCATCCTGCTGAAGTTGGGGAAAAACGGAACTGGCGTATTCTTGGAATGCGGCCAATAGACAAACAGTGCTTTGCCAATGAGCATGTGCTCTGGTACAAACTGTTGCCCAACCGGAAATAGTCGGCCGTCCTGGCTTTCGGCGCTGTTGTCACCCAAGGGAAAATACTGGCCTTCTTCCAAGGTGAAGATTGCTTCGCGACGCTTGTTGAAGATGTCGGTCTTGGCCCAGGTTTCGGGATTGGTCAACGTCTCCATGATTTGATCATCGGGCGGAGCGTTCCAGCCTGGGTGTCCAGCGACTTCGTAATCCATCAGCGTGCTGGCTTCGCGACCGTGACGGTACTGCCGGCCGTCGGCGATGTAATAGACATCACGCAGCACGCGCACGCGGTCTAGCGTCATCTGAACCGAATCGGTTCCGATGCCAACCGGCAGCAAGTCGCCGGGATCTTCGGGGCTCCACTTTGGAGAAACCGGTTGATTTGGTCTGTAGGTGGCCAGGGCATTGAATTTCACCAGGCTATCGTTCACCCACAAACGAAGTTCGTCGTCGGTGTTGGCGAAACGCAGCGAATAGGTACCAGGCCCGCGAACGGAGGTGTCGGCCTCGATGGCTCCCTCGTGATCAAAGGTGACCGAAGGCTTGTTGGTATCGATGGTGGCCTTGCCGGTAGCGACGTCAATATCGCAGCGGAAATGGGTTCCCCCTTCCACCAAGTCAAGCGAGAGAATCCCCTGCTGCGACTTGACCGTAGCGGTGCATTCCAGCATTAAGTCGCCAACCCAGTGCAGGCCGGACGAGGTGCGGTGATTGCGATAACGCGTCACCGTATCGGTGTTATAGGCGCTGAAGTCGGTAATCAGTTGGCTGCACTCCTGGCGAGCTTTCTCGGTATCGATCGGATCGTTGTGCTCGGCCAGGGCCCAATAGCTGAATGTCCGTCCGTTGTCGGCCAGCACATGTCGATAACGCAGCCACGTCGGCTTACCACTTGGTTGGCAAGTCCAGGCACCATTCTCTTCTTTGACCCAGTCCGCACGCGTTTCGGCTGGGTGAGCCTCAAGCCGATCCGGGAAACCGGCCTTCTCCAAAATGGGGCAAGGGTAATTGGTGTCGTACACCAGGCGATTCAGTGTTAGCTGCTTGGCAGGAGGTTTCCGGGCGATGCTAAACCCGGTTTCGCCTGGCTTCTGGATGTAGATATCGCCGTGAAAGATCCGTACCGTCTCGCCGGGAAGGCCGATCAGACGCTTGATGTAATTGGTTTGCGGTTCGATCGGATACTTGAAAACAATCACGTCCCAGCGTGCCGGTGCCGCAAAGTCGTAAGCGAACTTGCTCACCAGAATTCGATCGCCACTGTACGATGGGTTGTCCCCAATTTCCGTCAGGCGATGGTAAAGGGGATCGATTGCTTCGACGACGTTTTGAAATTGTCGATTCGTCGTACGGTCCATTTCACCGCTGGCACCCACGGTGTACTCGTAGCCGGAATACTCGTCGACAACATCTTTGTGCCGCCCCAACAGCGTGGTGGCCATCGACCCGGTTGGAATGACAAACGCTTCTGCTTCGAACGCGCGAAACAACAGGGCAAGAATCACAGCAACTACGAGCGATTCGATGAACTCGCGCGTGACGGCAAAGTGATCGGTGTCACCCGAATGATCGGAGGATTTCGAATCGTTTGTCGTGTGCGAGCCTGAAATCGATTGATTGCGTTTCTTCTTGGCCATATATCCGCTACATCTCGCTGAAAATCGGCAAGCCGTCCTCGAAAGTAGTGGGACATCACGCGATAGGCGGATGACCGTTAGGGACGCCTGGACTATCCACTATACCCAATCCGGAGATTCAACGCAGCGCTGGTCGTGGAACCGAACCAGGGATCCTGGTCTATTCTGCTAGCACCCGTAAGACCTTGCCGCGTAGTTTCTTACGGACGTCGATCAGCCCTAGTTCAAAACGCGAGTCATCCGAGATTGGTACGTTATCTCCGAGAACGAAGATCTCATGCGGAGACAGCTCCCGATCAAAAGACCACGGGGTTGGACGACGCTGGCGACCTAGCCAGACAATGTCGCGATAGATCTTCACATGGCGGAGGATCGCTTGTCCCTCCCCAATCTTCAGCGCGAAGGGCTGGCTCCCCAGTGGCGTGCTGGAGGTTCCCAGCGGGAAATACCAATGTCGACGATCTCGCTGCAGTTCCAGAAAGAGTTCTCCGTCACACTCCCCTGCCCTGACCGTTGTGCCTATCAGGCTATCGATGGAAAGTGGCAACTCGATGGTTTGTTCTGGGGTGCTGCCTCGCACGATTCCCTGCCGCAGATCGACTTCAATCGTAGAAGATTTGTCCTCTCCCTGGAGACGCACCGTAAGCCCATCGGCTTGCCAATGGTGACAAGTGAACTCAATCCAAAGATCCGAAACGGGGAAAAGTTCGCGGGAGACACCGTGGTTGTAGCCATAGCTGTCCAGCGGCGAGGCAGCATGGTTGACGGGGCTCGGTGGTGGCAGGCAGCGTTGATGATCGTAAATTAACCAGTCGTTGTTATTAGCTTCGGCGTCGCCGATGGGTGCGAAGCCAATCGATCCGCGGTGTATATGCCAACCGCTGCCATTTACTCGGGCGCTACGAAATCGAGGGCTATCTGGCGACTCATGCGATTGATCGAAGACCAGCAACTTCAGTGCTTCTCGTTGCTGGGGCGACTTTCGAATGAGTTGTTCCCTTTGAACTAACTCTCCTTGGCGGATCTCAGGCGTTTCGCCAGGCAGAAAGGCGACTCGCTTTACCTGCCACGTTTTGGATTCAGGATTCTCCAGCAGGACGATGTCCCAGCGTTTGAGCTGATCTGGTTCGACTGCTTCCCACACCAACGCATGCCCTGGACGCAGCTTCGATGCGTCGACGGGATTCTCTTGAAAGCCACAGTTCGGACACGTCACACGTTCCGGAAGACCGGTCGCATCGAGTGCTGTCGAAAACTGGCACTGTTCACACGTCAGCGGATAGTGCGGACCAAGTAATGCCGGTGCCATCGATCCGCTGGCAACGCGATAAACGGGTTCCGGCGTTGCCGTGGCCACCGCGAAGCCGGCCACGCATGCCGTGAAGATCAGCAGAATCAAGAGTGGGCCAAATCGCATTGGCGACCCCAGCTTCAAAATGAAACGAAACGGACGCAAACGCTCGGCGGGTGGGGCATGCCGAGCGATACTTCTATGTTAATTGCGCCGGTGGGGTAGTGAGAGAAATTATGAGCGATCTTCGCCAGTTTCCAGAACCGCCATGAACGCTTTTTGCGGAATATCGACCGAGCCGATCGACTTCATCCGCTTCTTACCTTCCTTCTGTTTCTGCCACAGCTTTCGCTTACGAGAAATGTCACCGCCGTAGCACTTAGCGGTCACGTTCTTGCGGAGGGCCTTCACCGTTTCGCGAGCGATCACGCGGTTGCCGATGGCAGCCTGGACAGCCACTTCGAACATGTGCCGGTCGATCTCGGCTTTCAGCTTTTTGACGACCGCTCGTCCGCGACGATCAGAGTCGGCACGGTCGCAGATGATGCTGAGGGCATCCACTCGCTTGCCGTTGACCAGGATATCCATACGAACCAGGTCCGCTTCCTCGTAGCCGCGGATTTCGTAGTCCATGGTACCGTAGCCGCGTGTTGCACTCTTCAGCTTGTCGTGCAAGTCGTAGATCACTTCCGCCAGCGGAATGTCGTACACTAGCATTGAGCGAGTGGGCGACAGGTACTCGGTGCGAACGTGGATCCCACGACGTTCGTTGCACAGTTGCATCACCGCACCGATGTAGTCGGACGGCTGGATCAGGCTCACACGGACAATCGGTTGCAGGAACGTTTCGATCTCGCCAGCGTCCGGCACATCCTGTGGTTTGTGGATGTCGATCGTTTCGCCGTTGCGATTAATGATCTGGTAAGTCACGTTCGGTGCGGTCTGCACCAGGTCGATGTCGGCTTCCTGTTCCAAACGCTGCTGCACGATTTCCATGTGCAACAGTCCAAGGAAGCCACAGCGGAACCCGAAGCCTAAAGCGTCGCTCGTTTCGGGCTCGAAGGTAAAACTGGGGTCGTTGATGCGAAGGCCCTTGAGCGCGTCTCGCAGTTGTTCGAAATCCTGGCCGTCGGAAGGGTACAGTCCGCAGAAGACCATCCGCTTCGGCTCCTGGTAGCCTGGCAACGCCTTGGCACCTTTGTCTCCTTGAACAGTGATCGTATCACCGATGTTGACCAGTTCGAGTGACTTGATGTTGCAGATGACGTAGCCTACCTGGCCGGCAGCGAGCTCATCGCGAGCAACCGGGCGAGGCGTGAACTGGCCGACTTCGAGTACGTCGTGATTCGTTTCCCCTTTGACGAAACGAATTCGATCCCCCTTTTTGATCGAGCCATTCATCACGCGAACATAGGTGATCGCGCCGCGGAACTTGTCGTAGTGCGAGTCAAAGACCATCGCTTGCAGCGTCGCCTGGCGATCGCCACTGGGGGCTGGAATGCGTTCGATGATGCGGGCCAGCAGCGCGTCGACCCCCTGCCCTGTCTTGCCGCTGATCCCGCAGATATCGGTTGCATCGAGAGCCAGGGTATGTTCGATTTCCTCGGCCACTTCCTCAGGGCGGGCATGGTTGAGGTCGATCTTGCTGAGACAAGGAACGACTTCCAGATCGTGTTCCATCGCCATGAAAGCATTAGCGACGGTCTGAGCTTCCACCCCTTGGAAAGCGTCTACCAGCAGCACGGCACCTTCGCAGCAGGTAAGCGAACGCCCCACTTCGTATTGGAAGTCGACGTGGCCAGGGGTATCGATCAGGTTGATCTCGTAATCTTTTCCCTGGTACTTGTACTTCATCACCACGGCACGGGCTTTGATCGTAATGCCGCGTTCTCGCTCAACTTCCATATCGTCGAGGAGTTGCTCTTTCATTTCCCGAGAGCTGACGGTTGCCGTTTTCTCCAACAGGCGATCGGCCAACGTGCTTTTGCCGTGGTCGATGTGTGCGATGATGCAGAAATTCCGAATGTACTTCTGGTCGATGATTGCCATCGTGATGAAGATGCCCTGGGGGTAGGTGGTTCTCGTATGAACCCGGCGAATGTCCGAATGCTTCGGGTAAACGCCCCATTATACATTAGGACTAGGTTGTCAGGGAATCGCGGTGGGCGACAACGCGGGCCTTGCCAGCAGCGCCCAAATAGCCAGCATCACCACCTAGTCGGGCGAAATCGACCACGGTGTACTTGGCGGGAACCGGAAATGCCCGGGCCTTGACCTCCTGGCGGACCCGATCGAGGAATTTCCGCCCCAATTCGGTTTCGTGCCCCCCAAAATTAATGGCACCGCCCAGAATTACGGCCCCGGGATCGATCGTGTGCATCAGGGAAACGATCCCAATTCCCAAGTATCGAGCCGTTTCCATCACGATGTGTAAGGAAAGACTGTCAGATTTTTCTGCTTCTTGGGCCACCATCAGGGGAGAAAGCTTCTCGCCTCCGTCGATCCGGGCATGGAGCGAGCTCTCCTTCTTCAGGTCCATCGCCAGGGCTTCCTGGGTGCGTTTTATTATGGCCGTTCCGCTGGCGTATGCCTCGAGATGACCTCGCTGTCCGGTGGGAATCGTGCGGGCATTCTCGCTGAAATCGATGATGATGTGCCCCAGTTCTCCGCCGTGGCTATGTTCGCCGTCGATCAGCAGGTCGTCCACGATGATCCCGCCGCCAACACCAGTTCCCAAGGTCAACATGATGATGCTGCGGAATTCCTTACCGGAACCGAGCCAATATTCACCGAATGCGGCCGCATTGGCATCGTTTGCATAAACGACCGGTCGGCCCGTAAGCTGCGACAGGCAATCACGAATGGGAAAGTTGTACGAGTTCGGAAGATTGTGGGGCTCGAGGAGCATGCCCCCCTCAATATCCATCGTGCCCGGCGTGGCCAAGCCGATCGAGGCGATGTTATCCATGGGCCGCCCGATCGCGTTCATCATCTCTCGGATGACTTCGGTGGTGCGTTCCATGTAGCGCTGGGGCCCTTCGGTTTCGTTGGTCGGGATCTTCTTGTACTCGACCGTGTTGCCGTGGTCGTCCACGAGCCCAATTTTGATATTGGTGCCGCCCACATCCACGCCGCAAAAAAGTGGCAGTGTCTCTTTGCCAGGATCAATGTGTGGTACTGACGTCATGGAATTGGCTTTTCTGTAACGGTGGACGAACGAAAGACCGTAGGGGGCGCGTCCTTAATCATATGAAAGCAAGCTTACAGTCGCAATCCGCTCCATTGTTTCCCTTAATAAGCACCTAAGGTGATTCTGGTTCAACAGGTCGGATAATAGTCCCTCGCAGGTGTCCAACAGTATTACGATGGCAAGTTCCAGGGGGATGGTAGATCTCCTGATTGCGGCTGCAAAGCTTGGCTGAATTGAGAAATGTTTCGCTAGAAACTGCCGGTGCGGATCTCGGTGGATGAGATATCCATGCGAAATTGAGAAGCAGAAACAGGCTGGCAGAGATTGACGAGCCCCGGTGGCAGGTTCAGTTGATCGAACGTCAAGAAGCTTTCCCCGACCACCCTGGGGAAGACGAGGAACTTACAATTCTGCTGCGTAAACTCACTGATCGCCGCGTCGCGAAGCTGTGTGGAATTTTGATAATAACGAGGCTCGGCGATGCGCACGATCGTGTCGGCACCGACGACGAACGTCGCTTCCGGGAAAACCTTCGACTTGTCGAGAAAGGTCGGGGCTTTTGTCAGCCAGCATCGCTGTGGAGCCTCGAATTGTTCTGCCCGAGACTTGATGTGGAAGAAATCGAGCGGTGGCTTGTCGACGTTCTCAATCGAAATCTCGAAATCTACGGAGTGACCGGTAATCTCTTCGGCCACTTCGGCCATCGTCTGATGCCCTTCGTGCAGCGGATTGAATGCCCCGGGGAATAAGACGCCACTGAACGAATCCAGTGATGCATCCTGCTGAGCTTTGGGGACGCACACGGCCGTTCGTTTTCCCAGCAGTAGATCTGTCCAGGTAGGCCAGGCATTGGCCGTCGTTTCATCGACGTGTTCCCCGGGCAAGAGATCCAGCGGGATTCGATCAGAAAAACCGGTGGCATCGGCCAGGCGGTTCAGCAGCAGTGCGGCAACCACATCTTCTTCACGTCCCCGATCTCGTGAGTCTTTAGTTAGAACGAGGGAGGCGATACTGCTGCTGGTGGCGGTTTGCACGGCGATATGAACGCGATGTTGCCCCTTCTTTGGGCGTAGACTCCGCAGACTGGCGCTGCATCCAATCCCCACAAGGTGCATGTCATCGAGATCTGCCGGAGAAATCCGACTTTGTAAGTCGCGAGCACGGAAAAAGGCCCTCATCGCCATGGCCTGGGCTGTCGCTCGGCTGCAATAATGAGTGGGCTTGAAGTGCAGAAAGTCTTCGAGGGAAACGCTCGAGTAGGGAACGACGGCCTCGAGAACGGTGTCCGACGCACCTGGGACGCTAAGCAGTTGGCTCAACGCTTCACTTCCGCCGCCGGTGACGACGGCTGCCAATCGCCATGGTGAGCGATGAAGTTGGCGAATCAGTTGATGGGTAATTGTGTCTTTCATTGGCCATTCCCTATCCCATACCCCCGCAAGAATAGACCGCAAACCTAAGGCTGTCGACCACACTTAGGCGGCACATGACCGATTGCTTCTTTAGTTTATGACGCAGCGAACTGCTCCGAATCCTTGGTTAGGGTTAATTTGTGGTGTTCTTGCCGCGGTGGGATACTCGCTGGCGAACATCTGTTTGCGCTGGCTCACCGACCTCGACCCGATTTGGGTTTCTTTTTTCAAGGCGATACCCACGGTGGTGTTGCTTGCTCCGATTGCCGTTTGGCAGGTTCGTAGCGGGCGATTTCCTATGCCTAAGGCGTCGTCCATTTTCATTCTGATTGTGGCAGCAATTATCAGCCAGCTTTTGGGCAACGCCATGCTGCAATGGAGCTTCGGTGTCGTGGGGGTGGCGATGAGCGTCCCACTGTGCCTGGGCACGATGATCGTGGTCGGTGTGATGATCAGCAAATGGCTGCTGCAGGAATCGCTAACCCGTTGGCAAAGCTGGGGAACAGCGTCCCTGACGCTGGCCCTGATCATTCTTAGCCTGGCCGGACGAGGAGCCGTTCAGTCGGTTGTGGAAGACACGTCTGGCTGGCTATTGATCGGCGCGGGCATCGTAGCGCCAATGTTGGCAGGTATTTCCTACGCCTTCCTGAGTGTGGTCATTCGAAAGGGTGTTTCGGGCGAAGTCAGCATGTTTATGACCACTTCGGTGATTTGCGCTGTGGGGATGGCAATCCTTGGCCCGCTGAGCCTCTATACGGCTGGGCTGGAAGAAATCTCTCTTACGACTTCGTCCCAATATGTCGTTTTAGTGATTGCGGGACTTCTAAACGCGGCTGCGTTTGTCGCGCTTACGTTGTCATTTCGATACGCTCCGGTCATTATTGGGAATGCCGCGAACTCGCTTCAGAATCCGCTTTCAGCGCTGGCTGGGGTCGTCTTGTTTCATGAAGCGTACAGCATCAATCTAATCTTCGGCGTGGTGCTGACGGTGCTAGGCGTGGTAATGATGGGCCTGAGAGACAGGCCGCGGCCTGAGCCGGCCGAAGAGGGGCAAGAAATAAAATCGGCCGTCGTCGACGACGGCCGATAGTTGTTTATTAGGAGATGGTTGCGATGGCCTAACGGCTGCTGACCAAATGCTTTCGGCTCGAATTGGGCGAGACGAATTGGGCGTTTTCTTCTTCAAGGATCTCTAACGCGTGATCCATCCAATCAGACAGCTGTGCCAAGGAATCTGCGGGGAGAGACTGGTAGACCACAAAATTCCCGGTCGGGGTCTTCGGTGGCTGTTGAACCAGCTTGAATGGCGTCGAGTGATCCATTGAAATTTCTCCTATCCGATCGAGCCGCAATTCGAAAGAAGAGGTGCTCGTTTAGGTGGACGGCTTCTGGTCACAACATGACACCGCAACCGTGGTGCCAAGTTCGCACAATTTCTTAATGGGGCGTCGCGATTCTTTCCTAAGGTGAAATTTATCAACTAGTTGGGGCTTTTCAGCGCCAATTCACTTTGCGGGCAGCCGAAGTGTGAGTTGTGTGGTCTTCAGGCAACGGCTGCCATTTTCATCAACAAGTTTCACACGGGCTGCCATCCTAACTGTCTTCCGAACGATTGCATATTGCAGTTGGGAACTGCAACTTACCACTCGCGTTAAGGGAAGTCATTCCGACGGAGCCCAGCTGCCCTGCCCCTCGCTAGAGCTGATCGAGAAAGGAGCAAATTAGCCTAATTCTGCTCTCGTCACTGTTCCCTCTGACAGCATGTCAAAAAACGGGAAAAAAAACCAAAGATCGGCAAATTCGCGGCGAAGTCCTATCTATGCCTGCAAGTTAACCGCTCGGTCATGGCCGTTATTCACGATCCGGAAAGCCGTACCGGGCAGGAAAAGTTCGAGGGTCATTCCGTTTATTTCAGAGAGGGTTGAGTGATGATCAAGAAACTCGCATGCACCGGAGTTGGTGCCGCACTGTTGGCTGGGCTCGTGTTTGGGACCGATGCTTACAGTTACATCTCCACGACGGCTAGTCGTGTGAGTGACAATGTCAAAAACAGCGTGCCAGTCGAATTTGAGCTCGACCGTGCTCGCAAGATGATTCAGGACCTGACTCCTGAAATTCGTCGCAACATGCATTTGATTGCGAAAGAAGAAGTGGAAGTCGAAAAGCTTCAATCGCGCGTCGGCGATCTGGAAGAGAAGCTGACCTCCAGCAAGGCGGACATCATTCGCCTGAAGAACGATCTCGATTCCGGCAGCACCTACTTCACCTACGCCGGCCACGAGTACTCGCGTAATGCCGTGCAAACCGACCTTGCCGGCCGCTTCGAGCGATTCAAGACGCAGGATGCTACCCGTGTGAAACTCGAAAGCATTCTACGAGCTCGGGAACAAGGCCTGGAAGCTGCCCGTGCCAAGCTAGACGGCATGCTGACCGCTCGCCGACAATTGGAAGTCGATGTCGAGAACCTGGAAGCACGCCAAAAGATGGTGGAAGTGGCCCAAACGTCGAGCAAATTCGCGTTTGATGACAGTCACCTTTCCAAGACAAAGCGTCTGGTTGACGAAATCCGGACCCGCATCGACGTGGCAGAGCGAATGGTCGATGTCGACGGCGAACTGGCCGGCGAGATCCAGTTGGACGAACAGGTCGATACCGACATCAGCAATGAAGTCGCCTCGTACTTCGGCCTGGAAATCGAATTGGACGAAGAAGAACTCGCCGAAGTTGACACGAAGGCTGCCGAGAAGCTGACCAAGCGAATTGAGCTTTCTCAGTTGAACTAGGCTAGGGCACGGATTGACCCTTGGAAATCTCCAGCGACGTTGAGATGGCTTCAGCTTTACCCAAGTTGCAAGCCATCTCAGCACGCGCGGCTTTCCTGTTCCCTCTCCCCAAAGGGGCAAAGGGGCAAGAATCTGAACGGATTTGCGAATACAGAAGGGGCGGGGGCTTGTGTGATAAACTTAGTATTAGCCAACACGAGCAAAAGCGAATGTCCATAGTTGAGCCAGATTTCGCGTATCGAAGAGGGAATGTGAGCGACCGCCTGCAAATGTGGATCGATGGGGTCGGCGGCTATATGCTGCTGCTGGCCGATCGCATAAATATTGGCCAGGCCATGGCTTCCGCCCAGGTTGATATTCCTATCATGGGAGATATCAGTCGCCGCCACGCGGCGATTAAACGAAGCGGAGACGAGTACATCGTCGAGCCATTGTCCGAGGTCAAGCTCAACGACCAATGGGTCGACAGCCCGTCGCTGTTGAAGAACCGCGATGTGATGACCTTGGGGCGAGGAGTGAAGCTACAGTTCACTCAGCCGCACCCATTAAGCACGTCGGCCGTGCTAAAGATCGTTAGCCGGCACCGTACCGAGCCGGCCTGCGATGGAGTGGTTCTGTTAGCGGATTCGCTGCTAATGGGGCCCAAGTCGAACAACCATATCGTGTGTCCACAGTGGCAGCACGATGTGGTCGTTTACCGGCAGGGAAGTAAACTACTTTTGAAATCGAAGACACCCCTATTCCAGAGCGATTCGACCCAGGCGGCGACTTCGATCAGAATAGGAGAAACGGTCCAGGGAGAAGAGGTTTCGTTTTGCCTGGAGCCACTAGGCCGGGCATGAAATGAAACGTCTTGTCCCCTCTCCTTCGTTTGCAGATGAGAGGGAACAGGATGTTGCATACTTATCAAATTCCGTTGGCCAGGGACTAGACCATGAACCAGTCGGCAGCCGCCATTACCCCGGAGAACCAACCGGGGGACGATGAAGTCGGCCCTGCGAAATTTGCCAGACCGAAAGAAAGCCCCATGCGGTTTACTTATAAAAGCGGATCCTCGCCGTTAGATGGTTACACCATCAAACGGGGCGTGGGGGCTGGCGGTTTCGGCGAAGTTTATTACGCGACGACCGAGTCAGGCAAAGAAGTCGCGCTGAAGCACATTCAGCGAAATCTCGAAATCGAAATGCGTGGTGCCAAGCACTGCCTGAATCTCAAGCACCCACACCTCGTCTCTTTGTACGATATCCGCTACGACAAAGATGGCGAAGGTTGGATCGTGATGGAGTTTGTCCATGGCGATAGCCTGCAAGATATTGTCGAACGTCATCCCGATGGTATGCCGCAGGAAGAAGCCTTGTCGTGGTTCAAGGCCATCGCTTCTGCCGTCAACTATCTGCACGACCATGGAATCGTGCACCGTGACCTCAAGCCGGGAAACATTTTTAACGATCAGGGCACCGTCAAAATAGGTGACTACGGGCTGTCAAAGTTCATCTCGGTCAGTCGTCGTAGTGGGCAAACCGAGAGCGTCGGTACG
This sequence comes from Blastopirellula marina, assembly GCF_002967715.1. Lineage (NCBI taxonomy): Bacteria > Pseudomonadati > Planctomycetota > Planctomycetia > Pirellulales > Pirellulaceae > Blastopirellula > Blastopirellula marina. Next base: position 194,201 of record NZ_PUIA01000026.1, on the reverse strand, counting down.
TTCCACTACATGGCTCCTGAGATTGGCAAGGGACGCTATGGCCGCGAGATCGATGTCTATGCGTTAGGGATTATCTTGTTCGAGATGCTTACTGGTCGCGTTCCCTTTGAGGGGGAAAGCAGCCAGGAGATCATCATGAAGCATCTCACAGCGAGTCCTGACCTGGGCAACCTGGGAGAACCCTATCGAAGTGTTGTCGCCAAGGCTCTCGAAAAGGACCCTGATAAGCGAACCAGCAGCGCCGAGGAAATGCTCGAGCAGTTGGGCCTGAAGGAGAATGTCGGTTACGTGTCGACGGTCGACTCGTCCCGTCCTATGAACAATAAGAGCCAGTCGCCGGCGGCTGCTCCTCAGTCGGAAGTCAAAGCGAAGATTGGCTACGTCGAAGCTCCGTCCGCCAAGGGGACCTTGGATGACGAACCGATTGCCCAGGCCGTTACCGGTATGGTCGATCGTTTTCGCGGTTGGTGGAATCACAACAACACCAGCTTGCCGGTGAAAGTCATCGTGCTGGCGGCGATCGCCTTCGGCATCGTGACCAACCTGCACTTCATCGTACCACTCGCGTTTGTGGGTGGAGCGGTTTACATGGCCTACCTGCTGATCCGTTTGCTGGTAAACACAACGCAGGACGAAACGCCTGGCGGTTCAACTGCACCGGATAAGAAGGGGGCCAGCGGTCGCTATCATCCCGAAGCGATGCGGCGTAAGCATCGTGCTGCTGAAGATGCCGTTTGGCATCCCAAGCGAAAGGATCGCGAGCGAGCCGCGATTGCCGTCCGCCCGACTCGTGAGAAAGTGCGTGAACTGCTGGGCTCACTGATTGCCAGTGGTGTCTCGGCAATCTTGGTGTCGTTTGTATTGCTGGCCATCTCGGTCGGTGAGTCAGCGTTTACCAAGACAGCCATCCTGACGATTGGCCCGGCCTACGTGTTTTTTACGGGACTAACGATCCTGGCATCGTGGGCGGTGTTGATCGCTTCCAAATCCTGGGAAGACCGCAGTGGCGATCCGACGCGCCGCCGCATCATCATGATGATGATTGGCGTGAGTTTGGGTATTGCAGCCTGGTTCGGATCGATGTTTGTCTTCACTGGTAGCCCCGGAGCGATGGATATGCAGGCTCCGTGGTTTGCGATGGGCCAGCAGTCGTCGATCGGAGCGCTAATGATGTTCTTCGGGCTGGCCTTCCTGGTGCCGCGCTGGTGGAAACTGGCCGACCCGCTGCGAAGCAATTGGCTGAGTATCTGGAACACCGGCGTCTTCGTCATCTGGGCGAGTATCCTCACGGCGTTTTGGCCCTTCCTGCAACCGTGGGCCATCATGTTGATCGGTTCGGTGGCCGCGACAATTCAGCTTTCAGCTCCGTGGCTAAGCCAGGAACGACGCGATAGCGAGCGACGGCGGTATGAACAGGAATTGAAGGAGACGACGGTCAGCAGAGCTCCCTAGGCTCTGTTTTTTGCCTTGAACCTGAGATGAAAGATGATGGACGTGTCCATGAGTTGGGTCATGATCTTGGCCGGCGCTGGCGTGCTGGTGGTTGGAGCACTTTTGCTGGTGATTGTGTTCGCCGCAATTTTCTCACGGGGACGCCAATAATCGATGAGGCACGGCGAATAACGCTTAGCCTCTAGGTAAAGTGAATCCCATGGTACAAACAGCACCTGACATGTCGATCAGTCCTCTGGCACTCTTGTTATTGGGCGTTCTGTTTGCCGGCTTCGTCGGCATCATGATTCTGCTGATCGCTTTGGCTGGCAAGCATGGCGGAAAAATCGCTGCCGGGTTAGGAGCGGCCGTTCTGCTGGGGCTGATGCTACTGTGTAGCGGGTTCTGGATGCTTAGAACTAGCCACACCACAGTCCAATCGGCGACCACACTTCCCATGGAAGTTCCCGCGTATAGCGAAGTGGAATATGGCGAGACCGTTGCGCGAGCACCGATAGGCGCTAACTCGGCTCGCAAGGAAAGTCTGGTTTGGCCAAGTGTTAAGAAAACGGTCACTGAAATGTCTGGCGAGATCGACAGACCTATGCCCGTCTCGGCAGAGAGCCATATCGATTCTCCGCTGACGCCTGAAGAGGTAACGGCTTCGACCGGGAAAACAATTGGCCAGTTCGCTGGCTCCGTCTATCAAGAGTTTCGTAATCAACTGAAATCGGGCAAGCTCGATTTAGATCCGTCGAAGATCATTCCACCTGGTCGTCCCAGTTGGGTCGAGCAGGAGCCTCATTGGGGACACGACCAAACGTACTACGTCGCGGTAAGTTCTGGTCCGTATGATCGGGGGATGGATTGCCGCCGCGCGTTGGATTTGGAGATTAGCAAGGCCATCGACCAGTTTGCGGTTGAACTGACCGGAAGCGATGATGCCCCGACATTGATCGGCGACGATCTCGCTACGATCAAGGAGGCCGTTGCCATGGAATCGTATCAGGAAGAGCTAACGCCGTCGTTTGGGGTTATGCATCAGTGGCATTCGCTTCTCAAATTCGATCCGGCGATTCAGGAGCAGATTCGCCAATTCTGGTATGCTCAGCAGCGTATCAGCAGGGTTGTCTACATCGGGACAGGCTTTCTGTTCCTTTTAGGGCTGATGTCCATCTTTTACGCTGGCATGTCGCTTACCGGTCAAGGTTCGCGAATCTCTCCCGCGCTGGTCTCTGCTGGCAGTGTGGCTGCTTTGGGTGGTTTGATTGCCGCAGGTGTGATTTTCGTCCGATCCTTTCCCATGCTATAAAGTGGAATAGCTGCATTTGACGTAACCGACGGATGCCATTGGCTTTGCCGGTGCGCCCTGGCGTAACGGCTTGTTGCGGCGACCTCGACTTGGTTCGCCGCGCATTGTGCAGACTGGAACACTTTTCACGGCTACGTAAGGAACCGTATCCCCTTGTCACCCACACGAGTATCAGAAACCGATGCCTTGCTCATTGGCCGCATTCGTGACGGCGAGGAAGACGCCTGGCAGGATTTAATCGACCGTTACGAGGGGCGTTTGCTGGCATTCGTCGAGAGTCGCCTCCGCCGCCGAGCCCATAGCGAGGATGTAGTTCAAGAGACATTCATCGGTTTTCTGAATAGCCTGCCCAACTACGACGGCCGTCGCAGCCTGGAAAGTTATCTTTTCGCGATCTGTGCTTACAAGCTCACCGATCATCTGCGTCGCGAAGGCCGACGGCCAACCCTTCCGTTGAGTTCTGCTGGGGGCGGGAAATCGAGTTCGGATACTTGGGAACTCGAAGGCCCAGCCCGCCCGGCTTCAAGCCTGGTACGCAGCGGCGAACGACGTCGGATGGAAGAAGAGGCCCTGGTCGAAGCGATCCAGGAACAGATCTCGCGTTGGAAGGAACGGGGAGATTGGGTGAAAATCCAATGCATGGAACTGCTGTTTGTGCGTGGATGGGCGAATAAGGATGTCGCCACGCAACTGAATATCAGCGAACAGCATGTCGCGAATTACAAGCACGACTTTACGAACAAACTTCGTGGCAGCGTCAAGAATCAACAACTGAGTGAGGAAGTTTTTCCCGAGCTATACTCAACTTAACAAGACACTTGTGACAGAGTCGCGAGGCAAACGGTGACTCGAAATCTTCTCATCAAAACCTGAACCTGGGGGAAATACCAACGATGGCTGCAGTAGAAAATCGTTACACGCTTCGTGAGTTTGTCGAGCAGACCCAGCAACGGGATCGTGGCGAAGGCTTCTTTGAGATGGAAAGCCCACGGATTCTGGAGGTGAACCTCAAGAGCAACTTTGCCTGGACCAAGATGGGGTCGATGATCTCGTACCTGGGCAACATGAAGTTTGAACGAGAAGGGATGTTCGATAAGGGGCTGGGGGGCTTCTTCAAAAAGGCTGTCACAGGGGAAGGTGCACGCCTGACCAAGGTCAGTGGAACGGGCAAAGTTTACCTGGCGGACTTCGGCAAGAAGATCCAGATCCTCCGTTTGGAAAATCAAGAGATCGTTGTCAATGCCAACGATGTTCTGGCCTTTGAGGACAGCGTCACTTGGGACATCAAGATGATGAAGCGGATCTCATCGATGTTGGCCGGCGGTCTGTTTCAGATGACTCTTAGGGGGACCGGCATGGTTGCCATCACAACCCATTACGAGCCACTGACATTGGTCGTTACCCCAGACCAGCCCGTTTATACCGACCCGAATGCCACGGTCGCTTGGAGTGGTAACCTGCAGCCAAATTTCAAGACCGACATCTCGTTCCGTACGCTGATCGGTCGGTCCAGCGGCGAATCGTTTCAGATGGAATTCATCGGCAACGGATTCGTCGTCGTGCAGCCGTTTGAAGAGGTATACCACGTCGACGGTTAGTCTTCGATTGTCTGGAAGTTGTACAAAAATGGCTGCCGGTCCAAGTTACCGGCAGCCGGGGCGGTTGGACGATAGCCATCGATACGAATTGCTTTCAACCAACGTATCCCACAGTTCAAATTGGGAAGAGACTGGATTCATGCGAACGTTGACCAATGCCGATTTAGAGGCGTACCTGAACGAAGAGTTGGCGGTCGAAGAGGCCTCGTTGGTAGAGGAACAGATCCGTGACCAGCCGGAACTCAAAGCGAAATTGTTAGAGATCCTTTCGCGTCGTGATGCCGGGGTGCATAGTCTGGGCGAAATCTGGCGGCGTCACCGGATTACCTGTCCCACGCGTTCACAGCTTCAGCAATATCTTTTGGGGGTCATCGCTTCCGAAGAAGAAGCCACTTACGTCACGTTTCATCTGGAACAAATCGGTTGCCGAATCTGTGCGGCAAATTTAGCGGATCTCATTAAAGCATCGGAAGAATCGGATCAGAAGGCGGAACAAGAGAATCAGTCTACCCGCCGCAGGAAGTATTTTCAGTCGAGCGTAGGGCGTCTTCGCAAAGAAGAAGCGTGACAAAGTCTGCACGTCGAACGCTCACGTTGAGCGAAAGCGAACCGCTCAGATCTCTTTGTCTTACCAGGCACTCCTCATTTAGGTGCCTGGCGGGTGTTCTTTGCCCCAGTAGCACGCTTGTTTCCAACTTGCCGTGAATTGGCACAGTGCTTGCATTCTATGGTTTCCTCAAAGCCGTGATTCACGGATCTTCCCCGAAGCGGGCTCGCTCGCGATTTAGTCGGGAAATGGAACATAGAACAGCGCTAGAGCCTGTCATCATGAGTAACCTCGAGATGCATCGCACGTCCGAGTCCGCTTGCTTGAGAGCGAACCAGATTCAACCGCCCTTGCCGGACGGATCCTTCATGATTCCTGTGAATGATCCAGTCGATGCGATCCACTCGGAACGACACCCCGAAGAAGCCGTCGATCGTCACCGAGAATCGATGACGTTAGACCGTATCTTTTGGCTTTCAATTGGGTTGCTCATGCTGACCGGCATCGCGCTTCGAATTTGGGTGATCTTGTAGCGCGACCGTAGTCGCTCACGCCTGTATCACGAACTCTCGCTGGGAACACGTTATGTCAACAACTGCGATGCAACATTCAGAAACCGCCAATATGGAAGTTGAAGATTCTTCCATGGCAACCGCGGAAAAGCGTCTGGAAGAACATACGGTCAAAGAACTCCGTGAACTAGCGAGCCAATTGGGTATCCGGGGACGTAGTAAGCTGATGCACAAAGAAGAACTTATTTGTGTTATCCGACGGCGTTGGTAATTGCCTGCGACAGAATTCACACGAAAACGGCAGAAGCCTGGTTGTTCAGCGACCAGGCTTTTGTCGTTCGAACCAACTCAATCGAGCAAGTCTGACTTGCAGAGAGTTCACGCAATCAAATCCTGGCTGCCATCTGCCGAATTGGCAACGAGTTGCCCAGTGAATCAAAAGTTTTCATCAGGTTGGAACGGCACGTGCATGGCTATGTTTCTATCGAAACGCTTTGTCGAGGAGGCGGTAACGCTTGAGACTGTCAGGCCCTCGTCAGGTGATTTCCCCAGTGCACGTCGCTTTACGTTTGGCAGAAGTAAGCGGACGCTCCTTCAACCATCTGCCACAACAGTTCAAGGAGAGGTTTTATGTTGCGCACCATTCCTGCAGTCGTTGCTGCTGCCCTAATGGCCGCTGGAAGCATCACCTCATTCGTACATGCTGATGACAATCCAGTTGCCGATCCTTTCGCGGAACCGAATACCGAAGCTCCGGCACCCAACGTGGAAGCAAAGAAGCCGGTGATTTCTGCCGACATCAATTCTGACAAGACAACCGTGGACAATGCCTCCCAGAGGACGTTTGCACAGCGGGCCAGCCAACTTCAAGGCATGAGCATTCAGAACGAGGCTGGTAAAGAACTAGGAAGTGTTCGCGACATTGTGATCGATACCGATCGAGGCCGCGTTAAGTACGTTGCCGTCTCCTATGGTGGGTTTCTCGGTCTCGGGTCTAAGCTTTTTGCGGTTCCGTTTGAAGCTTTCGAGCATCGCCCAGCTACCCAGGACAAAGACGCAGTTCTGCTATTGAACCTGAACGAGGAGATGCTTCGTAAGGCACCAGGATTCGATGCCGACCACTGGCCGAATATGGCGTCGAAAGAATTTACTCAAGCCATCGATAAGCACTATGCCGATCGGGAAGGTGGAGTGAACATCAAAGCTGGTCCAGTCCATGTCGACGTGAATCTAAACCGCGACGCAGATCGCAGTAGCGACCGCCAGGACAACTCGATGGCCGTCCATCGTGCAGACGATCTGATTGGCATGGCCGTCGTCAACAACGCCAACGAGAAGCTGGGAACGATTAATGACCTGATGGTAGACATGTCCAATGGCGATATCCGCTACGCTGCCCTTTCGGTTGGTGGCATCGCAGGTATCGGTGATCATTTGCACGCCGTGGCTTGGAAGAACTTCCGTTTGAAACACAATGCCCAGGAAGACACCAATCAATTGGTTCTCAATGCCAATCCCGAAACGTTGGAGAAGGCCAAGGGATTTGACCAGAACAATTGGCCACAGCAGGCAAACCCAAACTTCGATGGCCAGGCGAATCGAGTCGACGACCGCCGCCCGGGCGATGACAGTCGTCCGGCCATCGATGCTGACATCAAAGCTCCTGGTGTAGACATTGAAGTTAACGACGATGTCCCCGGAAACGGAATCGATGCTGAAGTGGATGTTGAATAATTCAGCGGAGGAACGATTCGCATGGACGTACTTACTAACCACACCTGAGATGGATTTGCGAAGTGGTTGTTGGGCCAACGCCTTGGGGGAGACATTCTTCGAATGCTTTCCCTCAAGGCTTGGCTTTTTCGAACCACGCGATTGGTGGAGAACACGGGGGCTATCCCCCGATGGAAGCCCGGAGTCATGGGCCATGACTCTGGGCTTTTGTCGTTAAAGTCGCTGCAACTCCTCACTGGTCGTAACTACGATTGAAATAAAGGGTCATGATGCCCCCTTATGAAGAATGCTAAAGATTCTCTATCACTTTTAGATTGACCTTACTTTTGTTTTTTTCTTACACTCAACAGTTCCTACCTTTCTCCCTCCTTCGGGGACGAATACCTTCACACCACTGTTGATGGGAAAGCGAACCTATGCGGCTGCCACCTCACGGTTACCGGATTCGCATCGCGAGTATCACCCTGCTTCTCCTTTTACCGGTCGTGCTGTGCGCGGCCGACTCGCTGGATACAAAGCCGCTACCTGGCATTCTGCTGGATAACTCTGCCGGACAGTTGATGGGGCCTTGGCAGTTGTCGGTGCATAGCAAGCCGTACATAGGCGAAGGCTATGTACACAGTGGAGTTCCCGGTCGAGAGGAAGCCGCGATCAGCAAAACGATCACCTTCCGCCAGAAGCTGCCTGCTTCCGGGAAGTATGGCGTTTATCTGGCCTACAACGCGAACAGCAATCGAGCGGCATCGGCTCCCGTTGAAATTCAACATGCGGAAGGAGATGCCAAGCTTACGGTGAATCAACGGCAAGCACCCCAAGGGCCGTCGGTATTTCACTCGCTCGGTGAATTCAACTTCGATTCTGAGAAAGACGCGGTCGTTGCGATCTCGGATAAAGATGCTCAGGGAATCGTGATTGTCGATGCGGTACTGTTTGTTCCCGTCAGCGAGATTGCCAAGCTCGATGCCGTGGGAAAGAAGCTTGCCACGAAAGATCCTGAGCCCAAGCAGGAGAAGAAGGAGAAGGAAAAGCCGAAGCCGGAAACCGCACCGGCATTCGTTCGCATCCAAGATACCGACGCTCGATTGCTGACCTCGGATGAACTCGATCGGTTAATCGATCGCGAAGCCAATCTGAACAAAACAACCGATATCGTTGACGACGAAACGTTTCTGCGCCGCGTGACGATCGATGTGATTGGTCGCATTCCGACCGAGCATGAGCGTACCGATTTCCTCGCGGATACAAACCCCGCTAGGCGGTCGCTACTGATCGATCGCTTGTTGGAAAGTCCGGAGTTCGGCAAGAACTGGGGCAATTACTGGAGCGACGTCTTCAGTTATCGCATTCCTCAGCCGGAGCTGACCTTTCTGGATTATCAGATCTTCCAGGACTGGATGGCCCAGCAAATGAACGAAGGTACGGGCTGGGACGAGATTTCCTATCGCATCCTGACTGCCACCGGAAAGGTCGGAGACAATCCCCCTGCGTTCTTCGTAGGTTTCCATCAGGCAAGTACCTCGCGTCTGGCCGGTGAAACAACTCGCATCTTTCTCGGTACGCAAATCCAATGTGCCGAGTGCCATGATCACCCATTTGTCGACATCCCGCAGGAACGCTTCCACCAAATGGCGGCTTTCTTCGTGCGTACCAATGCCAAACTACCCTGGAACGATAGCGGCGAAATCGAAGTTGGCAGCAAGGATGCCGGCGAGCATAAGATGCCTGACACGAACAAGACAATGATGCCTGCCGTGTTCGCAGGCGATCAGCTTGAAAAAGGTATCAGCGACGTCTCTCGCCGGGTTACGCTGGCGAAATGGGTTGTCAGCCCTGACAACGCCCTGTTTGCCAAGGCTTACGTCAACCGAGCCTGGGAACGCCTAATGGATCAACCCTTCTGCGATCCGATCGACGAGATCTCGGAAGAGGCAGGTTTCCCGAGTTTGCCATCGGTTCATGACGCGGTCGCGGGGCACTTCGTGGCCAACGAGTACGACGCCAAGCCATTGTTCCGATTGATCCTGAACACCAAAGCTTACCAGCGCGAGCTCGATTCGGCGGATGAAGTCGTCGGGCAACTCGCATCGGCCGAGTTGCGTAAGATGCGGGGGGATGTGGTCTTCAAAAATTTGGAAACGGCCATCGAACTTCCCAACGTGAAAGGGGAGCAGATGAAGCCGACTGCGGAGATGCGTTTCCCTCCGCCTCCTAAAAGCACGAAGGACATTGTGAACGATGTGTTTGGCTATGATCCATCCCTCGGCAAACAGTTCCGTCCCCAAACGATGCAGCAGGCCATGTTCCTGATGAACAATCGTCAGCTCCAAGATCAAGTGAAAGCAGGGGACGATCAAAAGACGAAACTGGCCAAGCTACTCAACGAAACCCCTGACGATCGCCAGGCGATTCAGCGTCTTTACATCAACGTTCTGGGGCGGGCTCCTGCGGATAAAGAGCTGGAGATTGCCTACGATTACGTTCAGGGCGGAGTTTCGCGAGACGAAGCTTTCGAGGACCTTCTGTGGGCGCTATTGAATACGGCTGAATTTACCACACGCAAATAGGCATTGCTCTGCTGCGGTGGCCCAACGTTTGATGCAAGACCGAAAATGATCTTGAGGGATAAGAAATGATTCGCCCATTTTGGAATCTGGTTGCCGGACGAGATGGTGTCTCGCACCGCCGTGCATTCCTCAAGCAGTTGATGATTGGTGCCACCGCCGGAACGTTGACCTTGTCGTGGCGCGATATGATGATCGCCCGGGCGAGCGAATTACGTAAGACCGGCAAGAAAATGATCCTGTTGTGGATGGATGGTGGGCCAAGCCAGTTCGAAACATTCAATCCGAAGATTGGCTCGAAGTACCAAGGCCCTGCGACATCGATAGCGACCTCCCTTCCAGGCGTGCACATCGCCGAGTACATGCCGGAAACGGCAAAGATGATGCACAAGATCGCCCTGATTCGCAGCATGAAGAGCGGCGAACGCGACCACTTCCGGGCCATCAAGCTCGTGCGAAGCGGCTACCCAATCAATCCCTCTATTCAATATCCGACCTGGGGGAGCGTCGTTGCCCGGGAACGATTTGACCCAACGTACGACCTGCCTGCTTTCGTGAGAATTGGCAAGCCGCGTATCACGACTCGCGACATCAATAGCGGCGTGCTTGGTCCTCGATACGAGTCGTTCAAAATCGATCAGGCCGGGACGCTTCCCGAAGATGTTTTAACGACCGTATCTGAACAGCGTTTGCGGCGTCGCTTAGACTTGTCGGCCCGGTTGGATGAACAGTTCGCCATCAGTGGCGGTGCCCAACGTGTGAGCGAGAAGCAAGAGATCTACGAGCAAACACAGCGTTTTGTGCTCAGCCCAAAGCTAGAAGCATTTCGGCTCGACAACGAACCTGAAAGCATCCGTGATGCCTACGGTCGTACCGAATTCGGTCAGGCCTGTTTGCTGGCTCGCCGACTCGTGGAAACAGGCGTCAGCTTTATTGAAGTCTTCAGCACCGGGAACGTCAGCGATCAAGGGTGGGACACGCATAAGAACGGCTGGGACGAGAACCCCAAACTGGCCAATGGAGTCGACCAGGGGTACGCGATGCTTCTGCGAGACCTTGAACAACGTGGCATGCTGGAAGATACGTTGGTTGTCTGGATGGGCGAGTTTGGTCGAACTCCCAAATTCAAGCCTGACGGTGGTCGCGAGCATTACTCGGACGGTTGGATTACGTGTCTGTCTGGTGGTGGCGTAAAGATGGGACAAGTGATCGGTGCGACCGATAAAGAAGGGGTTAGTGTCTCTGACCGCCCCGTCGAAGTGCAGGATCTATTCCAGACCTTCTGTCATGTATTGGGCATGAATCCACACGATGAATATGTCACCGATCAGGACCAGCCATTGGCGCTGGTCAAAGGTGGCGAAGTGATCCACGAGTTATTCTGATTGAAGTAGTTGCCCGCCTTACTCCCTCCCTGTGATTAGCATCGGTGAATTATGCTGCGTGAATGTGCGCTGTTAACGCTGTTGGTTTCGTTCTTGTTGCCCTGTGAGATGTTCGCGGACGAGATTGTCGATCTCGGTAAGGCTTCTCCTGAAGAGGCACGCGAGCGCGAGTTGGCCACGCTGCGCGAAGTCGCAGATCTCGCACTCTTGCCACCACGGATAAATACGAATCCAGCGGAAGAGTATCACGTTCGAAATCTTCACTATGGAATGACGATCGGCATTGAACGCACGCCGAAAGGTCGTTTGTTCGCGGCCTGGATCGGCGAAGAAGATGGACCGAAGTCATACATGCTAATTGCCAAAAGTGACGATGATGGGCACACATGGAGTGACCCGGTTCTGGTGATTGATAGTCGCAAGAAACATTTGCCGATTCCGCGGACCGTAATTATCGGCAATTTATGGACTGACCCTATGGGAAGGCTGTGGCTCTTCTTCGATCAAACGATGAATCATTTCGATGGGCGAGGGGGGTTGTGGTGTACTCGCTGCGATAACCCTGATGCCGATCAACTTGTATGGACCGAGCCGCGAAGAATCTGGGATGGCTCGATGCTGAACAAGCCAATGGTGAACTCGAAGGGAGAATGGATCGTCTTTGCCCAGTTGCTGCAGAGCCAAGGTATCGGTCCCTTTGCGGCAGGCGTCTTTCATGAACTCGATCCGATTCGTGGAGCGAATATCCTGGTCTCGACTGATCAAGGAGAAACCTGGACGCGTCGCGGCAATGTCCAGTTTCCCGAGCCTGATTGGATCGAACATCGTGCGATCGAGCGGAAAGATGGTTCGTTATGGATGTTGGCACGAACGCGTCGTGGCGCGATGCTCACGATTTCCAACGATATGGGAGCCACATGGTCAGAGCCCGTGTTTCCTCCGCAAATCAAGCACCCGGCAGCTCGGTTTCATCTGCGTAAGCTGGCCTCAGGAAGTTGGCTGCTGGTGAAGCATGGCAAGACGATCGGCTCGAACACCGGACGCAGTCACCTTTCGGCGTGGCTATCCGACGACGAGGGGCAAACTTGGATCGGTGGCTTGATGTTGGATGAACGAACGGGCGTTTCCTACCCCGATGGTTTTCAGGCACCGGACGGCTCGATCTACATTTCTTATGACTGGGAGCGGAGCAAGAAGGGGCATATCCTTTTCGCCAAATTCACCGAAGCCGACATTCGGGCCGGCAAGCTTGTCAGCGATGGCTCGCGTTTGCAGCAGCCGATCATGATCCCAGGGAAGTTGAATCCCAAGGATTAAAGTGAGAAATCGGTGAACCCGTGCAGGCAGATCGTTTCCTGGTATGACCGAAGATCGGTCCGTACCAGGCTGGTCGCTTCTTCCATGTTCGATACGCCATGACCGCCGATCGGGCTGATCGCGTTGCTTCCACCAGCGATCTTTGGTGCGATAAACGCATAGACTTCGTCGATTTGCTGCGTGTCCCACAATAGGCCCAGCAACTGGCTTCCTCCTTCGACCAGCACGTTGGTCATGCCGCGGGAAGCCAATTGGCGAAGAAAGTGCTCTATCCGGTCAGCGTGGTCACTCCCCTGGCAAACGACCAGTTCGCAGCCAGCATGTGCCAGACGTTCCAGGCGTTCCGAACGAGCCGATTCGGCGACCGCGACGATTACCGGTGCTTCGGCGATGGTCTCGATCAATCGACTCGAGGTAGCGAGCGTAGCTTGGCTGTCGATCACAATCCGAGCCGCGATCCGAGGACCATGCGGGCGAGTCGTCAGCAAAGGATCGTCCAACTTCACCGTGCCGCTGCCCACCATCACTCCGTCGCACAGGCCCCGGATCCGGTGCACTTCCGCTCGGGCTGCTTCGCCACTGATCCACTTGCTGCTGCCGCTGGCCGTGGCCAGCTTGCCATCAAGGGTCATCGCCCACTTGGCGATCACCCATGGCTTTCCCTTTTGATGGACTTTGGCAAACGGAGCATTCAGGCGAGCCGCATCGTCACCGCAAGCTCCGACGCTCACCTGAATTCCATGGCTGGCGAGAATCTGGATGCCACCTCCCTGCACTTTCGGGAAGGGATCTTGCATGGCAATCACAACCCGCGCCGGTTTTACTTTCAGCAGAGCATCGGTGCATGGAGGCGTCTTGCCGTGATGGCAGCATGGCTCCAAGGTCACGTAGACAGTGCTTCCTTCGAGCGAAGCACCGCCGACACTGGCTATCGCGTTGATTTCCGCGTGGGGGCCGCCAAAACGTTCATGAAAACCTTCACCGACAATTTGACCATCTTTGACGATCACGCAACCGACCATGGGGTTGGGTTCAACAAAGCCGCGTCCCCGCTCGGCGAGATCTAGCGCTCGCCGCATGAATCGTTGGTCGTCGTCGGCGATTGCCATAGGCTTAGTCCATTCCTGGCAGCCAGAGACCCGACTTCTTCTCTTCGCCAGCGGCTTGCTGTGGTGCTGCTTGTGGCGGCGGGCCGGCTGGGGCACCAGGCGTCCAGAGGCCACCGCCTGCTTCTGGTCCGCTTTGTGCCGGAGGTGGTCCTGCTGGCATGCCAGCCATGCGACCGTCTGGCGTAATCAAGCCGAAGCGTTGCAGCACCCCAAACAGTGCCTGGGCCGTTTGTGGTTCCTGGGCGTACTTGGACATCAGCGTTTGCATCAGCATCTGAGCTTCCTGCATTTCGCGCCGCTCGAACCGCATCGATAGTTCGGCCACCATCCACAGGCCAGGGGATCGACCCTGTTGGACGGCTTCTTCCTGGGCTTTCTTCAAGTACGCAAGAGCCTGATCGCTGTCGGTGGCTGTTCGTGCAAGTTCGCCGTAAAGCTGTGAACGATCGATCTGACCCTTCAGCGATTCTCGAACCAGTAATTCGTTGGCCAGGATTTCGACTGCTTTGTTCAGTCCGCGGATCACGCTACGACCGTAACCTTGAATCAAGTCCTGATCCGAAAGCTCGGAAACTGGCAAGCGATGCAGGCGCGTGATCGGTAAGTTGAGCACGTCAAGGTTTTCGATTGGCAGCGTCCCGGCGGTTGGCAGACTTAGCTTTTCTTTCAACTCGGAGAAATCAAACTTCCACTTTTCCTGTTGACCGACCATCTCTAAGGTCAATACTTCGGCGGCCAGTGGCAGGCGGAGTTCGGTATCCTTCGAGGCTTCGAGAGGCGTCTTGCCATTGAGCGTTTGGAGGGGGAAGTTGACCCAGTTTTCGAGAATGACCTCTCGCCGCTTTTCGGTCATCAGGCGAGTGCGGACTTCGTTGGGCGTGTCATCCGGCAGACGCCACTGCCAGTTCATCAGGTCTTGCAGGGCGAAGATGCGTCCTTGCACGTCTTCACTGACCGTCGAATCGATGGTGTCGCCGCAGATCTCCTTGAGCGTGCTGATCGCTTCGTCGAACGAAGGTCCCTTGGCCGAGGTGAACTCGATTCGTGCCGGTCGGTCGGTTTCTTTACCGAATACGAGAAGTTCGCCCAGGACGCTTGAGACATTTTCCAGCGTGATGTCAACGCCGGATGCTGCGCGTGGTTTGTCCAACAGCAGGTAGGCGGCTCGCGGTGGTGGCGATTCTTCGGTGCCCAGCTGCGAAAGGTCGATCGGCAGGTGCTCGCAACGTTCGTCTACTCGCAGTTTTTCTAGTAGCGGTTCCATTTCGTGAATGGACATCGACGCGTTGACGACATCGATCTGAGCTTCGTCCTGATCGGTGAGTGCTTTGGCCAATGCTTCCGCTTCAGTCGCGGTTTCGAAGTCGTTGCGCTGTTCGGCTACGGCATAGGTGTGCAGCGTCTTCGCGGCGACATCGTCCTGTCCAAGGCTGAACTGCAAAGCCGCGATGTTTTCCAGGATGGCCGGATTGCGCGGGGCGCCGGCGCGAAGGTCCTCGAACTGCTTGAGCCCTTTGCGCCACAAACCTTGGGCGGCGTCTTGCAGGGCCTTGTTGAACTCGTCTTTGCGTGGGAAGTCAGCCGGGCATTCGGCCAACGAGAGATCTTGCTTCAGGAAGATCGGAATCTCGGGTGCGTTGTTCAGACGCATCAGCATCTGCATGGGCATGTTGTCGTCGTCGGGAGCAAGGTTCGACTGCAGCGTGAAGTGGCTCCGGGCACCCAGCACCTTGCCGGTCATCAATAGCATCTGGCCGACCGCGCCGAAGGCATCGTATAGCGATGGGTGCAGACGCTCCTCTGTCTTTTCGAGGGCCGTTTGAAGCTCGTCGATGGCTTCATCCCCTTTGCCCAGCGAGGCTTCCAACGTGGCTTTTAAGGCGTGGGCAGCTGGGTTTTCAGGGTGCTTTTCCAGAAACAGATTGACCGCTTCTTCAGCCTTGTGTTCGTCGGAAAGCTGAAGGTTCAAGATGGCGTTGTAGAACAGCGGCACCGAGTGGTCAGGGTGCTTTTCCAGCATCTTGCGCACGAAGTCCAGGCAGGCCACCCGCTGCTCGCCTTGCAGCATGCGTTCGATTTTTTCGATATCGGCGACCATGTCTGGGCAATAGAACTTGATCTTCTTGTTGGTGCCGCACGGGGGATAGGCGTAAGCGTCGATAGTCATGCCGACTTCCGTTGGTGAGTATTCGTGATGGTTCGCAATTGCGTATTCGTCAGCCGCCCAGTCAGGCGGAGATGTTTCCAGGGAAACTCGGATGGTAACAAATATATGTCCTGCTGACGAGAAGCTTTATGGCTTTCAGGGGATCCCTGATGGGGGAATTGGCCCCCATGTTTGCAGGCCCTAAGTTCCTTGGAGTAAAGTAGAATTTCCCTTGACGAGTTCTCCGGATCGATTCCTCCTATTTCTTTATCCCGTTCCCCTACCCCCAGCTTATTCCATGCGTAGCCTGATCCTCCTGCTGCTGTTTGCCGCTCCCGTTCTGGCCGATTTTCCCGAGATTCATAACTCGGAACGGGACAAGGATGCCCAGCCAATGCCACCGAAAGAAGCGGCCGCCAGCTTTGAGGTTCCTGAAGGCTTTAGTGTCGAGGTCGTTTTTGCTGAGCCTGACGTGCAAAACCCGATCGCCATGACCTGGGATGCCCAGGGACGGCTGTGGGTGGCTGAAAACTACACCTACGACCAGCCCAGCATGCGCTTCGACCGGAGCTTGCGTGATCGGGTCCTCTATTTCGAGGACACCGACGGCGACGGAAAGCTCGACAAGCGAAACGTTTTTGTCGATGACGTCCAACTGCTGACCAGCGTCGAGGTCGGCCTCGGCGGGGTATGGCTCATGTGCCCGCCCCAAGTGCTATTCGTCCCCGATGCTGATCACGATGGCAAGCCGGATGGGCCTGCTCAGGTAGTGCTCGATGGTTTCACGGTGGCGAAGGACAACTACCACAACTTCGCCAATGGTCTGCGTTTCGGGCCTGATGGCTGGCTGTACGGCCGGTGTGGGCACTCGTGTCCGGGGCTGATCGGAGTGCCTGGTACTCCGGACGAACGGCGTCAGCCGATGGACGGCGGCATCTGGCGTTACCATCCGCAGACAAAGCACGTGGAAGTGCTGACTTGCGGGACGACTAATCCATGGGGACACGACTGGGACGAACATGGCGAAATGTTCTTCATCAACACGGTGAATGGCCATCTGTGGCATACCATTCCTGGGGCCCACTTCAAGCAGGCCTTCACGCTGGACAAGAATCCGCATGTCTACGAGCTGATCGATCACCACGCCGACCACTGGCACTTCGACACGACCGGGAAATGGCAAGACTCGCGGGCCGGAGCCGCCAACGAGTTCGGCGGTGGCCATGCCCATGTGGGGATGATGATTTACCAGGGCACGAATTGGCCGGAGTCGTATCGAGGTAACCTGTTCACCGTCAATATGCATGGGATGCGAGTGAATCAGGAAATCTTGGAGCGCGAAGGAAGCGGCTACGTCGGCAAACATGGCAAAGACATCCTGATCAGTGGCGATCCTTTCTTTCGCGGTATGGAATTGAACACCGCCCCCGATGGCAGCGTGTACATGATCGACTGGAGCGACACCGGCGAGTGCCACGACCATACTGGCGTTCACCGCACCAGCGGCCGCATTTATCGCATTGCATACAACGCCGCCAACAAGGTCCCCCGCCCGCCTGCAGGCGTCTCGTATTTTTTGAATCCCATGGTGCAGCAACTCGATAACAACTGGGCTCCCCGGATGGCACGCTTGGTGCTACAGGAGAAATCCCTCGCTGGCGAAGATATGGGGCCATTGGCTGAACTATTGAAGCCAATGGTGCTGGAAAAGACGCCTGAACAGGCACTCACCTCGCAAGAAAAACACGACCGAAATCGATTGCGCTACCTATGGACATTGCATGTTATTGGAGGCACGGACAATGGAATGCTCGTTAAGCTGTTAGATGACAAGAACGAGCATCTCCGTGCATGGGCAATTCGTTTGTTGACGGAAAAATGGCCAATTGATGGTATCCTCGGCCCAGTGCCACACGCAGATTCGGGAAAAGTTAGAGCAGAGGCAATAGAGCTTCTTCCCAAGTTCATTGAGATGGCCAAGGAGGATTCATCGGGGCTGGTATTACTGACGCTTGCATCGACTTTGAATCGGCTTCCGGTCAGCATGCGAAGTGCCGTGGCGGTGGAACTGGTGCAGCACGAAGCGTACGCCGACGATCACAACCTGCCGCTGATGACTTGGTATGGGCTTATGCCCGTTGGCGATCAGAAACCGAGCGATTTGGTAGCCGTTGCGATCGCTTCGCAGTGGCCCACAACAACCAAGTTGATTGCTCGGCGATTATCGGAAGAAGTCGAGAAAAATCCGGCTCCTACGAATCAGCTGGTCGCGGCAACGAAGGGCTTCGATGCGGCCAAAACGAATGATGTTCTTACCGGAATGAGTGAGGCACTTCGCGGCTGGTCGAAGGCCCCCAAGCCGAAAGACTGGGATGCTTTGGCTACGAGCCTGAACGATTTCGAGAGCCAGTCGATTCAACAAAAGTTGCGAGAATTGGGTGCGCTCTTTGGCGACGGCAGGGCACTCGACGAACTTCGCAAACTGGCCATGAGTAACGATACGGACATGCAAGTTCGCCAGTCGGCGCTCGCTTCGCTGATTGAAGCCAAGCCGGATGATCTGCGTGAGATCTGCGAGAAGTTGGTCACTACGCCCAATCTGAATATTGTCGCGGCCAGGGGCTTGGCACTATACGACGACCCCACGGCCGCCAAACTGTTGGTCGATAATTACCGCCGCTTCCGCGAGCCACAACGTCCCGAAGTATTAGCAATTTTGCTGTCGCGTACGACGTCGGCCAACGTGCTGTTGGATGCGATGGAAAAAAATCAGGTTCGCAAGTCGGATGTGACGGCGTTTCATGTCCGTCAGATGCGGAACCTGGGAGACGAGGCACTCTCGAAACGAGTCAACGAGGTGTGGGGAGAAGTTCGCGAATCGAGCGAAGAGAAGCAGAAAGCGATGGCTTACTGGAAGGGCCGGCTTACCGATGAGACGCTCTCGCACGCCAATATGAGCCAAGGCCGCGTTGTGTTTGAAGGACTGTGCGCCAAGTGCCACCGCCTGTATGGCGAGGGGAGCAACATTGGGCCGGATCTGACCGGCAGCAATCGCAGCAACCTCGATTACCTGCTGCAGAACATTATCGACCCCAGTGCCATCGTCAGTGCGGATTACCGGATGACGGTTCTGCAAATGGACGACGGGCGCGTGCTCAGCGGGATTGTCGCCGAGCAGACCGATCGCACACTGACGCTGCAAACGCCAACCGATCGGGTCACTGTCGAGAAAGATGGGATCGAAGCCCAGAAGAAAACGGCCCTCTCGCCAATGCCAGATCTTCAGCTGGGGGCAGAACCCAATCAACCAGGCGGCCTGCTAAGCGATGAGCAGTTCATCGATTTGATTGCCTACTTGAAGAACCCAGCTCAGGTCCCACTGCCGAAGAAAAACTAGCTAAGGTGAAAACAGACAGCGGGGCATCCCCTGCCCCACTGCTAGCACGTGACAAACATCGCTTGCCGCAAGTTGACGGTTTCTCTAGTATCTGCCTGCCCGGCGATCTGCGCTGGCACCTCTCTGTTTTTCATCATTGATTAAAACGCTTCTGGCATGGATGCTCGAAGGATAGCCGCTGTGATTCTGATTGCGACGTTGTTCGCAGGCGGCTGTCGCGCGCTTTGGCATTCGGAAGAAGACACGCCCCCCAGCGAATTGCCCAAGGCCCCAATGGCTGCGGATACGGTCTCGTTGGAGATTGCCCGGTTGTCGCTAAACAGCGTCGATCAGCAGGAACTGGGCGATATCTGGCAAGAGATCGACGAACAGGCGATCCCCTTGGATAAACGTCGCGAGCTTGTTGCCAACGGTTTTCGTGTGGGTATCGTAGACTTCCACTTGCCGGCTCCCCTGCGAAAGATCCTCAGTGAGAACGAAGGCAAAGCAGGAGCAGTGGCCGGAGACATGGTGCGTGTCACCGGCGACGAAAAGGTGGCGATCAACTCTCGCCGTTTCCCGCGTGGCAAACGCAGTGAATATGTCATGGTGCCGGCACAACCAGAGGTGTCGCTTCTGGAAACGGTCAATGGCTCGCTGCGTGGCGAGACCTATTACAACGCCGAATGCAAATTCATTTTGAAGACGTTCCCCCAAAACGACGGTCGTGTGCAGATTGTCGTGACACCAGAAATCCACCATGGCCAGCCGCGTCAGCGCGTGGAAGCGGGGCAAGGGATGTTCCGCTTTGAAACGCGGAAAGAGACCAAGGTGTTCGAGCAGGTCGAATTCATTGCCATGCTCGAGGCAGGCCAGACGCTTATTCTCAGCGGAACGAAGGATGTCAAAGGGGTGGGTAAGTCGTTCTTCGAGCGAGAAATCGGGGGTTCACCTCGCCGGCAATTGCTGCTAATTCGCTTGGCCGGCTCACAATTCGACGATCTTTTTCAGCCACAATCGTCGGTCAAGGAAAATTTGCCCCTTAATGAGGACTCTACGGAAGGTCTGCTTCCCTCCCATTTTGACGACGCGGAACAGCCATCGACAGGGGATTGACCCCACGCCGCAAACTCTCTGATAATAACGACTTTGAATAAATTAGTCGGGCTGCCCTAGGGGCTTTTGGAATCCTCACGCAGCCGTGTTAATGCTTTAACTCGGGAGATACCTCATGGCTTTGATTCCCCTACGGGTGCTGCTGGATCACGCAGCCGAAAATTCCTATGGCGTGGCTGCTTTTAACGTCAACAACATGGAACAGATCCAGTCGATTATGGAAGCCGCCAAGGAAACGGATTCCCCAGTGATCGTTCAGGCTTCGCGTGGTGCACGTAGCTACTCGCAAGACAACTACCTCCGTCACCTGATGCTGGCCGCATCGGAACTGTACCCGGAAATTCCGATCGTCATGCACCAGGACCATGGTAACAGCCCTGAAACCTGCATGAGCGCTATCGAAAATGGCTTCACCTCGGTGATGATGGACGGTTCGCTGAAGGAAGACGGCAAGACCCCGGCCGACTACGACTACAACGTCGCCGTCACCAAGAAGGTCGTCGAAATGGCCCACGCCAAGAACGTGAGCGTTGAAGGCGAACTGGGTTGCTTGGGTTCGCTCGAAACGGGTACCGGTGAAGCCGAAGACGGCCACGGTGCTGAAGGCGAACTGAGCCACGATCAGTTGCTGACCGATCCTGAAGAAGCCGAACGCTTCGTCGCCGAAACGGGCGTCGATGCATTGGCAGTTGCTATCGGTACCAGCCACGGTGCTTACAAGTTCACCAAGGCCCCAACCGGCGACGTGCTGGCCATGGGTCGTATCGAAGAAATTCACAAGCGTTTGCCAAACTGCCACTTGGTGATGCACGGTAGCTCCAGCGTTCCGCAAGAACTGCAAGACATCATCAACAAGTACGGCGGTCAGATGAAGCAGACCTACGGCGTGCCAGTCGAAGAAATCCAGAAGGGTATCAAGCACGGCGTTCGTAAGATCAACGTCGACACCGACAACCGTATGGCCATCACTGGTGCCATTCGGAAGGTGCTCTTCGAGAACCCAGCCGAGTTCGATCCTCGCAAGTACCTGACCCCGGCTCGCGACGCCATGAAGCAGGTCTGCATCGATCGCATGGTTGCGTTCGGCCAAGCCGGACAGGCCTCGAAGATGCGTGAAGCCAGCTTGGTTTAGTACCGAGTAGCAAGCAAAATCACGAAAAGGGCTGTGCATCTCGCGCAGCCCTTTTTTGTTATGTTATCTGCTCGACTACGTGAAAAGTCTCCTCCACCCAGTAGCAACGTACCTATGACGTCTCAACCTCGCGTCTTCTATGATCCAGCTCAGCTGCGTGCTGAAATTCGCCAGGCGCAAGCCGACGGAAAACGCGTCGGGCTGGTTCCGACGATGGGGGCCCTTCATCCTGGGCACCTAAGTCTTGTTGCCCAGTCTCAGAAGTCTTGCGATCTGACGGTCGTCACGATCTTCGTGAACCCCTCTCAGTTTGCTCCTGGCGAAGACTTTGCGAAGTATCCGCGAACGTTGGATGCGGATTTGCAGTTGCTGTCAGAGTTCGACCCGGTATGGGTGCTGGTCCCGGAAGTGGATGCGATGTACCCACCGGGAAGTACCACGGTGGTGAAAGCCCCCGAGATCGCCCTGCCGCTGGAAGGAACGTTCCGCCCGATTCATTTCGATGGGGTCGCGACCATCGTGCTCAAGCTATTTCAAGTAGCCCCTGCCGATGCGGCTTTCTTTGGCCAAAAGGACTTTCAGCAGGTTCGGGTGATTGAAGAGATGGTGCGTGACCTGCTAGTCCCGATCGAGATCGTCCGCTGTCCGATCATTCGCGAGGCGGACGGGCTGGCGATGAGCTCCCGTAACCGCTATTTGTCCCCCGAAGAGCGTGAAATTGCCCTGAGTATTTCGCGAAGTTTACACGAGGCCGCTCAGCAGATTGCCGGCGGAGAGGCCGATGCCCAGTTGATGCGGGGTAAAATAGAGCAGGCTCTTCACGAGGCAGGGATTGGTGAGATTGATTACGTTTCAATTGCCTGCCCCCGTACACTGAAATCAGTGGAGACAATCGAGGGGGATGTCGTTATCCTGGTGGCTGCCAGGGTCGGAACCACCCGGTTGATCGACAACGTGCTTGTACCTTTCCCCGTCTCCCAATAGTTTCTTCAACCCCAAGAACCCATCGTGCAGCGTACCCTCTTCCTCATTCCCGTTCCGGACGATCTGTTCGGCCTGCCGGTGGTGGGCATGGGATGGTTGTTGATTGTGTGGGGCCTCATCGTCGCCGTCTGGATCTTCCTGCTTTCCAGGAAGCCAACCTTCATGCAGGAACTGATAGGACACCTGCCGCTGTTTGCGATCGTCGCGGCGGCTATCGTTTACGTATTGCCCATGCTGCGCGTCGTTGAAGGGGATCAAGTCGGATTTCCCGTTCGAGGATACGGCGTGTTGCTTGTGTTCGCGATTGTTTCCGCAGTGGGGTTGGCAGCCTATCGCGCGCAGCAGATGGGGCTGAATCCGGAAGTGATTTTCTCTCTAGCGATGGTCATGATTGTATGTGGCGTCGTCGGAGCACGTCTCTTTTTCGTGATTCAGTACTGGGAAAACTTCTATCGTCCAGGTGACTGGCAGGCAACCGCGCGAGAGATCTTCAAGGTGACCGAGGGGGGGATCGTGGTTTACGGTTCGCTCATTGGTGCGGCCGCTGCTTTTATCGTGTACTGCTACCGAAAGCAGATTAATGCGTTGGCTCTGGCGGACTTAATTGCCCCGAGTTTGATGATCGGGATGTTTTTCGGTCGACTGGGCTGCTTCATGAATGGCTGTTGTTACGGTGGCCTTTGCACGCTTCCTTTGGCGGTGCAGTTTCCCCAGGGCGTGCCTCCGCAGTATACGCCTCCTTACATTCGACACATGGAGAACGGCGCGTTCTACGGGCTGCTATTTGTCGAGAACGACCAAGGGCAGGTCGTTGTCGCCAATGTGTTACCCGACTCAGCGGCCAGCAAGACCGGCAAATTCGCGGTGGGGGACGTCGTCGAAAGTATCGACGGATATCCGTTACAGAGTGAAGAGTACAAGCCGCTCGATCTTTTGAAGAATCGATTCCTGGCCTCGTGGATGAAAGAAGGCCCTCGTAAAGGGACCCTGGAGATTACGTTGGCCGGCAAAGGGGACGTGGCGCTGCATGTCGACGAGATGCCCAAGGCTTCGTTGCCAATACATCCGACGCAAATCTATAGCAGTCTGAACGGCCTCATTCTGTGTCTGTTGGTATTAGCTTATTACCCTTTCCGCAAAGCGGATGGGGAGGTAATTGCAATTACCTTGGGGCTCTATTCGATTGCCCGGTTTCTGCTGGAAGTGATTCGGACCGACGAGTACGCCATCGGTGGGACGGGGCTGACGATTTCCCAGAATGTGAGCGTGGTCATCTTCGTGCTGGCGATCGTCCTGTTCATTTTCGCACGGTTTCGCAAGCAGCCACTTGCCTGGCCGCGAGAAGCGGTGCCTAATGCAGGATCTTAGGACCCCTTGGGTTTAAAGGGGCAGTTGAAGATCGATACCAACAAACTTGCTGAAGGGTGCCCCAACCATGCCCATTCATATTCCTGCCCCTGCCGTTATCCAGGCCGCGGGGAACAAGCCCAAGGTCATTCAGGAGTTTGTCGGTCGTGTCAACTCGAAAACAGACTCGGTTAGTATCGCGCGAATGGTCAGTCCGTGCGGCTGGGGCGAGCCGGGGCAGACGCCTGAGTTTGATGAATACACGGTGGTGCTCAAAGGGGCGTTAACCGTCGAGTCGAAAGAAGGTGTCCAGGTGGTTTCGGCTGGTCAGGCAATAATTACAAAAAAAGGCGAATGGATTCGCTACAGTAGTCCTCATTCCGATGGTGCGGAATATATCGCCGTTTGTTTGCCGGCATTCTCCCCCGAAACCGTCCAGCGAGATACCGAGTAAGATTACAGGCTGCCGTATCCTCGAAATAGGGGATCATTTCAGCTACGATAGAACTGTTCTTTCGCATTCTCCGACGAGCGCAGACGCGCGGTAAAGGGTTGCTCTTCGGGGAATCTTCTGACTTCCGTTTCTCCTCGACTCATTCCACCCCGGCTACATCGTTCGTGTCTGACGACTCGCTCCTGATTCAGCGCATTCTCCAAGGCGATACGTCCGCCTACGAGGAGATTGTGCGCTGTTATCAGCAGCGATTGTTCAACACAATGGTGCATATTCTCGGCTCAAAGGAAGATGCAGAAGACGTTGTGCAAGAGTCGTTCGTCCAGGCGTATCTCAAACTGGGGACCTTTCAGGGAAACAGCGCGTTTTACACTTGGCTTTATCGCATTTCTTTTAATATCGCGATCAGCCACCGCCGTCGGCGAAAGAAGGTTCACTCGATCGATCAAGTACGAGAAGACGTTGGCAACGAGCCAGTCGATCGCAGCGAGGGGCCTGGGCACCGCATGGAGCAGCAGGAAAGCATTCGCCAGGTCCATACCGCGCTAGAGAAGCTTTCTGAAGAGCATCGCGATGTTCTGGTGCTGCGAGAGCTTGAAGGCATGGACTACGATCGAATTGCCGATGTGCTGGAGCTTCCGGTGGGGACGGTGCGCAGCCGCTTGCATCGCGCGCGAACTCATTTGAAAGAGTGTCTTGAAGTAATGATCGCGCAGTCAGAACGCGGTATCCCTTAAGCTTTGCCTGAGTGGTGCTGCCGCAATTCTCATCGATCGTAGGTTGGCTTGGAGCAAAAAATAAGAGGACTTAAGCCATGACGTCCTGCCAGATCGTCTGACCTAAGCCCTCTTGGGTGGATGGCAGCGGTTAGTCGACTTGGGCCGCGCTTGCCTCAGCCGATTCCGCCGGAGTGACCGGGAAGATGGTGTTGATGCTGGCGAAGAACGCATAGATGCCAAAAACAATCACGATCAGGCCGATGCCCAGCGGCTTCGCTAAAGGCCAACTGGTCATATCAACCGCACCCGCATCTTTTTGTTCGTAGGGGGTTTCCCGAGGAGCGATTTGCGCCATCAGTAGTTGGAAACCAACCAGCAAGGCAAACATAAGTCCCAGGAAGTGGAAGTCGTAGAACGGCTGGTTCAGGTCGAGTGCCGCGTCCTTGGTCATTGGCTGAATGACAAAGTAGAAGACAGCGATCGCAATAAACCCGAAGATCAAAGCGGCATCAGCGGCAATCTTAGGGGCCCGCTTCGAGAGCATGCCGACGAGAACCACCGAGAAGATCGGGATGAAGTACAGTCCGTTCATCTTTTGGAGATAACCAAAGATACTGTCTTGCCCGACAAGTAGCGGAGCGATCGTCATCGAGACGATGGCCAGGATCGTACCGAAGACTTTACCGGCGTGAATAACGCGTTCATCGGTCGCAGTGGGGTGCAGCATTTGTTTGTAGACACCCAAGCTGAATAGCGTGGCTGTGCTATTGAGTGCCGAGTTGAACGAACTGAGAATAGCCCCAACCATCACGGCCGCAAAGAAGCCAGCCAGCCAGGTTGGCAGAACGTTGCTGACCAGCGTTCCGTAGGCCTTGTCATTGGCGATCGTGTCACCGTAAAGATGAAATGCGATCAAGCCGGGGATCACGAGAATCAGCGGAGCAAGGATCTTCAGGACGCCTGCCAATAGAACGCCCTTCTGCCCTTCTTTCAGACTGCTGGCACCGAACGTTCGTTGAATGATCTGTTGGTTCGTGCACCAGTAAAACAAGTTCAACAGCAAAACGCCGGTAAAGAGGGTGGAAACAGGGACCGAAGATTCGGGGCCGCCCAGCGAGTTGAACTTCTCAGGGTTGGCTTTGTACAGTTCTTCAACGGCTCCGAAAATGCTTTCGCTGTTGATCGCGTTGAGCCCGAAAAACAGGATCAGGAAACCGCCCACCAGCAAGCCGAAGCCGTTGAGCGTATCGGAAACGGCAACCGTTCGCAGACCACCGAAAATCGCGTAGAGCGAACCGATGATACCGATCAGCCAGACGGCTCCCCAGAGGATCGCGTAATCTGCCGTTCCCATCGCGTCCGCCGGTGCACTTGCGGCAACCTCTGCGCTCTCGATTCCCAGCAACCCTTTAACGTCCAGGATTCCAGTCAGGCCTGTTGCCCCGGTGTAAAGAATGATCGGGAGCAAAATACCAGCGTAGGCAACGATGAAAATGAGTGAAGTGATCGCTCGAGTTGAATCGCCAAAGCGTTCTTCCAGGAATTCAGGGACGGTTGCAATTCCGCTCTTAAGATAGCGTGGCAGAAAGTACAGCGCCATCACCACCAGGGAGGCACCAGCCAAGACTTCCCATGCCATCACGCAGATACCGTCTCGGAATGCGGCCCCGTTCAATCCAACCAACTGTTCGGTCGACAGGTTGGTCAACATGAGTGAGCCGGCAATATAACCCCCTGTCAGCGTTCGGCCTGCCAAAAAGTAGCCTGCCGAAGAATCGTGGTCGTCCTTTCGGGTTAGCAGCCAGGTGATAAAACCCACCAGTGCCGTGAAGAAGATGAACGAACCGAGAATGATAGCCGTTTCAAGCATGGGGCTGCCTGTGATTATTTGCGGGGGCATGATGAGTGAGGAAACCGTTGAGGTTAACCCGTACGCGACTCAACGCAATGAGAAAAGTGCAATGAGTGTTGAGAAATTTTGCGATATTGAAACGCCTGATGCAATCCCGCCATGGGGATCGCTATTCAGGTCGATTTGCCAAGGATGACAGGCCGAAGGCAAATTCCGTGATGGGTTGGAAGCCAATCGGATTCAGAATTCTTTCCGTTTTACCCAATCAACCATATCCAACTTGGCCGATGAATTCTAAAGAGACCCGCTTTCGTCGATATTCGGCAAACCACAGAGAACGTGGATGCGTTCTGCCTAAAATAAGTGTAGGCACAGAACTTTTTGCGAGAGGCGAATTATGTTTTTCATTGTTTCCATTCTGCAACAACAGCGGAAGCAGAAATAGCGATCGATTCTGATCAGCTAATTACCTTCGGTTAGTCCGTTATCGGTCTTAAACCTGGGCAAGGTCGAAGGGCTTTCCCCAGCCGGAACCAGACGGAGTTCGCTGACAACGAACTTCCCAATGAGCGGAAGTCCAACCATCTCGATCTCGACCTGATAGGTTTTCGGGGCGTCGAGCGTTATCTCTCCCAGGCTCGTTGTCGTCAGCGATTGATCGTTTTCGCTGAGTTGAATCTGGTCTTCTACAAAGTGGTTTTCCCCTACATTAACACGCATTCGTGCTTCCTGCGTGGGGCCTGTGCAAATCGCATCGATTTCGATCTGGTAGGTACCAGGCGCAGAAAGTTGGATTTGCCAGAGGGCCCGTTGGTCTCGAGTCTTGAAGCCGGCAATCTGGTCCCATTCATCAAGATCGAGGCCTTCTCCTTGTAATTTCGCCGTCAGGGGTGACAGGCGGACGGAGCCATCCGAATCTTGGTAGACCGCTGGCGGAAGTGTCTGGGGAGCAGGATTGGGTGAATCTATGTTGGTCTCAGGATCGATCGACGCGGATCTAATTGCGTTTGATTGCGGCGGTGTGTTTGTTTGCGGGGAGCAACTACAGCCAAGGCAAAGACCAAAGAGTAACAGCGTCAGGTGAAAATTGAGTTTGGACAAGTTGTCAGTTTTCTTCCGTCGAGGGGGATTGGTGGTTAGAATGAGGCAGCGAAGGCTTTTCTGTATTTGTCCCTGGAAAGACTGTGTGTGGCTTCGACTCGTCCATCATACCGTTTGGAAGATATTCTCGCCCTCAATGCCGAGATAATATCGCTATCACGAGTCGAATTGCCTCTTGATCCCCATTTGGGACGGATGAGTAAAGACCTTACGGGACGTCTTCGTCGATTAGGTGAAGACCTCTCTGAGCGTCTTGCTGCCGGGCAGTCACTGGAAGATGCGATCGGAGAATTGGGTACCGGTTTTCCGCCCATGTATCGCGCGGTGGTGACAGCCGGGGTTCGCAGTGGACGATTGACGTCGGCCTTGGAGGATATCGCTGCAACTGCCAGACGCGTCCAAAAGATGCGAATCTCATACCTCACCGCCTCGGTTTACCCGGCGATTTTGTTGATCCTCGCTGGCATCTTCGGAATGACCGTCGGGATGGAGCAGTTGCGGATGATGCGTGAGATCTGCGTCGATTCGTTTGTACCCGAGACGTCTGTCGTTATTCGCTCGATCGATTTCTTCGCCTCGCTCAAGCCGCTATTCATCGCATTGATTCCCCTGGGGGGATTGATGTTGTTTTGCATCACACTGCTACAAGTCTGGCCATCCTTTTTGTTTTTGGGAGATGGCTTCGTAACGTGGCTGCTTCCTGGGGCAAAGAAAGCGGCTCGGAATTGTCAGTGGGCGATGGTGTTCGACCTAATGGGATTATTGATTCGTCATAGGTGTCCATTGCCTGAAGCGGTGAGGTTGGCGACCGCAGCGACATGTAATCGTCGACTGACGGCGAGCGGTCGTCAGTGGGCCGATCGTATCGAGATGGGAGACCTGAAATCAGCACCTCCCGAATTGAACCCCTTGAGTCGATGGCTTCTCGCATCGCAGCTAGAGCCGGATGCGTTAGCGGACAGCTTGGCACACACAGGCGAACGCTACTACTCCAAGGCTCGGCGACAGAGCCTCTGGATTCAAAACCAGCTTCCCATTTATTCCACACTTGTGATTGGCGGCTTTGTCGTTGTGCTTTATTCGTTGATGCTTTTCGTTCCCTGGATTGGAATTCTGCGCTACGTATTGGTCCTTCCTGCTTAGCCCCGTTGTTTCCGCGTTTCGTTCATGCAGTCCCCCTTCAGTTCTTCGAACCATGAATCTGAGTTAGATCGCCCTCTGGTCGACAGTGCGGAGACCGTGGACGGTTCGAAAGCGGAGCGTCAGATCACACCGACCCCCATTTCACTTACTCCGGCCGAGTCGGCCGAACTTCTCCGCTGCATTAGCGAGCTTTCCGCATCAGGCATGCCTCTGGATGCCGGACTGGAAGCATTTGCGGAGGAGGTTTCGCAGCGAAAGCTCAAGCTGGCATTCCGGCAACTAGCAAAAGAGATTCGCGCCGGTGGGAACCCGTTAGTCGATCACGATCTGAGTTTCGTACAGCTTCCCAAGTATCACCAAAGTGTGTTGGTGGCCGGCATTCAATCGAATCGACTCGGCGAGACGCTCTACGAGTTACTGGAAGAAGAAAACTGGAGGAATGAATACTGGCGCGATTTATGGGCTGCGCTTTCATACCCATTGCTGTTGGCTACAGTAACGCTGTTGATCGTCGACTTTTTGAACGTGTTCATTATGCCGATGATTCAAACCCAGTTTCTTTCTATCTACGAAGAATTTGAACTGGATTTGCCTTTCGATCCCGATATCTTTCGAGCCCCGATAATATCGTGGACCAGTTTCTTTCTACTTGGCGGCGTGGGTGTTTTCCTGATTCCGGCATTCCTGACACCGGCCCAGACTTCTTTGCTGAAACGAAGTGTGCCGGTGGTTGGAAAAATCTTCTGGTGGTACGAATCGCTTGACTTGATCATCAAACTGCGGCTTGTGGTGGCGCAGAACATCCCAATACCTGCCGCACTGCGACTCTTGGAGGACGCAGTTGCCAGCCGTCGCTATGCGGAGTTATTACCCGTTTGGGCGGAGAAAATGGAGCAAGGCAAGCAATTAGGGGAGGTTTGGCAGGTTTCTCCCGATATTCCTCCTTCGATTCTTCCCTTGGTGCGTTGGGGGGAAACGCACAATTCTCTTGCGGAAGCATTGGAGAGCGCCGAACGGCTTTTGAAAGAGAGACTTGCACTTCGGCGAGAATTAATCCGCAAGATTGGACCGCCAGTGATCACTATCCTTGTGTTGGGAGCTTTGTTTTGGGCGGCTATTCGTCTTGTTGTATTGGTTTCCCCTTTGATTGACTTGATAGAGGCGTTGAGCTGAGCCAATGGACTTTCTCTACCACCTGCAGAACCTCTGGATGGCCGTCCTTCTGGGCGTTGTTCTGCTCGTTCTGTCAAATCAGTGGGACAGCACAACCCATGAGGATTCCTCCTTGCTGAGACGTTCGCTTCGTCTGATCGCTTGGATGGTTATCTGTATTGGCGGGATCGGTTGGTGGATTGGTGTTTCCGGTTTTGTCGCTGTCGTTTTGATTCCTGTCGTTTGTTTTGTCCTCTTCGGCATCGGCATGCAGCGTTATCGCGTAATGGAAAACCGCAGCTTGGTTTCGATTGTGATTGCCGGAATCGAGAAAGGCATTCCTCCCGTTGCCAGCGCGGTCGCGTATCGGCAGGAATCGACGGGACTCCAGGAACGAAGAGCCGATCGGTTTGCCAAGGCGCTTGGTGCCGGCATGACCCTGGTCGATGCGGCCCGGGTTGCTCGCGTTTTTCTTCCTGCCGAAACGGTCATGATGCTTGAGCTTGGACGGACGATGGGTAACGTCGAAGTGATCAATAAGCAGTCCAAGGAGTTTGTGCGGGACGATACGACCAACTACGGCAATCTCGACCTGATCCTTGGTGGCCTGATTACGGTGGTAATGGTCGGTTTTTTTCAGCTGGCGCTGCTGACGTTTACAGAGATCAAAATTAAACCTGTGCTGGCGATGATTATCGACGATTTTGATATGGGGGGCAGCGGCTTTCCGGCACTGTGGGCTTGGAGCGAAAGGTCGACGGATATCATTTTGTGGTGCTTGTATTTCATTATTCCCATTGCTTTTTTGCTGTTCGTACTGATGGTGATGGTGCAGTGTGGCGTGTTTAGCGAACTGCCTTGGGGGTTGCGGTGGGTACACGGTCCCTTGAACGAATGTCGATTTTTAAACGTGCTGTCGGTGGTGGTTGCGGCGGACCTGCCGGTGCAAAGTTCCCTGGAGGTCGTGCAGGCCAGATTTCCGGCCGGAAGAATCCGCCAGGTGGCTCGGCACGTATGCAAAGAGATGAAGGCAGGATCCGACTGGATTGAATCGCTTCGCAAAGAGGGGATTTTGAATCGCGGCGAGGCGGCTTTGGCCAGTTCGGCACAGGACGCCGGTAACCTGGCTTGGGCACTCAAAGAGATTTCGATTGGCAAACGCCGGCGTCATTTGCAACGCATGGCACCGGCCATGAAAATAGCATTGCCGATTCTCGTCATGCTGGCCGCGCTGCCGGTGTTGTTTTCCGCGATTGGGATATTTCTTCCCATTATTAATCTCGTAACTAACTTGTCCGTTTACTAACCGACGAGCCAATGATGTATCGAAATACCAGCAAACACGGACTTTCAGTTATCGAATGCGTTGTTGCGCTTTCCGTATTGGCAGCCATGTTGTCCGTGGTGCTATCTATACAGGTTGTCCAGTCGGCTCGAATTGGGCTTTCCAAGCAAAAGCTTGCCGCAGAGCAAACGTTGAGTAACCTTGCCCAGCGTATCGTTGCGGCTGACGATGCCGAATTGAGTGAAGAGATGATTGCTGGTTGGGCTCGGCAGTTGGAGCAGCAGCAAGGCTTGCCTCAACCCGTGATTCAAGTCGATACGGAAGTGGTCTCCCAGCCAGCCGTTGGAAGACGAATTGTTCTTACGTGGAAAGCAAAGTCTCCGTATTTTCCGGAGTATTCTTTGGTCGCCTGGCGGTTCAAGCAGGTGCCTGGGGAAGTCGCGGAGGAACAACCATGAGATCGCGACGCGTTAGGGGAACGAGCCTGATTGAAACACTCGTGGTGATTGCTGTCGGTGGAATTATCGCCACGCTGGCAATCAAGCTTCTGCATCAAAGCCATTTGAATGCTCGCCAGGCCCAGGATTGGCTTGAGCTGCAGACAGGAGTCACACGATTAGAAACCCAGCTTCGCCAGGATTTGCGGGAAGCTGTTGAAGTCAAGCTGCCAGATGATCAGACACTGGTCATTCAACAGCAGGGCTCGTTGGTTTCTTATACGAACAAGATCGGCCTGGTCGAGCGAGCAGCAAAATCCCAAGACTCCGACCATGTGCAACGGGAAGGGTTTCGAATACCGAAAACCCGCGTCGTTATTTCACAAGACGAACCCCAGCAGGTGCGTGTGTTGATTGAAGCAAATCATGGGCTGCCATCTTCCGAAAAATATGTCATCCAGCAAGCCATCGGGAGGCGACCATGAATCAGCCGCGTTTAGGTAAGCCGAAAGGTTTCATCAGTGTGTTCGTTCTGGTGGCGATGGTTGGGGCTGTGTTGATCGCCATGGCCTCGCTGATGCGGGTCGCGTCGCAGTCACGGCAGACAGCAAATAGCGTTAGTCAACCGCAAGTCGATTTACTATTCGAGGCGGCGCTCGATCTGGCAAAGTCGCGTTTGGCGGCCCAGCCACAATACGACGGCGAAACATGGCAGCTTGATAAAGCAGACAGCAGGCTACGGCAGCCAGCGAATGTCGTCATCAACGTCGAAGCAAACACCGATCCGAAACTTCGTGACCTGGAGGTCATCGTCAATTTGGGAGAGGATCCCTCGGCGACTATTCGTGATCGAAGAACATGGACCATTTCACTCCCTGCGACGGAGCAAAGCAAATGAACGCGAGAACATTCCGCGGATTTACGTTGGTCGAATTGTTGGTGGTTATTGCCATTATCGGCGTATTGATCGCCTTGTTACTTCCTGCCGTGCAACAGGCACGCGAGGCCGCGCGGCGGATGCAATGCATGAATCATCTTGCCCAGTTGGTTCTGGCTTTGCATAACTACGAGTCTGCCAATCAGCATTTTCCCGCCGGCACCATTAACGATACGAGCCCTATCCGAAACGTTCCCAAAGGGTACCATCACAATTGGATTTCGGCGACGTTGCCCTATCTGGGAGACACAACGACTTACGATCATATCGACTTCAGTAAAGGCGTTTACGATAAGGCGCAAAATGGCCCGCGAGCTTTGAGCTTGGAAATGCTAGAGTGCCCTTCCAGCCCTGTGAATCGAGTGAACAACCGAGTCGGGGCCTCTCACTATGTCGGCATTCACAATCACTGTGAACTGCCGATTAGTGAATCGAATACAGGGGCGTTCATTTTGAACAAGCCTCTTTCGGCGGCAGACTTCCAAGATGGAATTGCCTTCACTCTATTCTTGGCCGAGGCCGATATTACGCCGACCAGCAATTTAGGATGGATGAGCGGTACGAGGGCAACTCTGCGTAATACGGGCGTTTCGCCAAAAAATGGCCCTGCGACTCCATTGCCTAATGTTTACACAGATCCCGAGTGGTTGAACACGCTTGAGTTGCAGCCTATTGAAGCTTTTGACAATGCCCCAACGTTGCCAGAGGATGAGGCAGGCGAAGGGAAAGCCACAGAAGGAGAGCAAGAGGCGAAGAACATGACGGAAGCCGATTTCATGGATTTCGAGGGGAAGAATGTTCCGCTCTTTCAAGCAAAGGTTTTCGGCGTGATTCCCAATGATCCAACACTTTATGTCGGAGGCATTGGCAGCTACCATCCTGGTGGAGTCAACACGGCTTTCGGCGACGGTAGTGTCCGTTTCATATCGGAAACCATTGGACCAGTCCCGTTTCATCAGATGGGGCATCGTTCCGACGGACAATTGCGAGTGAGTGATTACTAAACGGAAATCGTCATGTTAAAAGGCCAATCCTTTCCACTGATCTTTTTGATGTTGCTAGTCGCGTTCTCCGCGATTCTGGCTCGTATCGCTATGCCGATCGTGCAGTCGTTTCAGACGCACGATGTTTATGGCTCAGCCGTGGCAACGGATCAGTGGATTTCGTGGAGCGCGGCAATGGTGTTTACCGGTGCCGTCGTCGGTTTTTTTATTGGTTGGATTCGAGAATACTTTTGGCCGGGGGCTGTGGTCGGTTTTGTGCTCGGAAGTGTAATTGGTGCGGTTTGCACGCCATTTCTTGGTGTTCCTGCAGCGCTCACTGCCTTATGTGATTTGACTTGGATCTTCATCTCGTTGATTTTGCTGACATTCGGGACCATACTGATTGAACGCCGCTGCGGTAACCCGCAGGGCGGCGACCAATACGTAAAGACACTCCAGGAGAATCCCGAGCAATCGTGATCGAAGTTTGCCAGGGATGACGGTCACGTGATAGTCAGCAGGGGAACAGGATGGTCAGCAATATCAGTCGCGTTCTTTTGGTCGAAGATAATCCGGCCCATGCGAAACTGATGCTGAGGACTCTCCGCGAGTTTGGCGAATCGCTGGCCATCGATCACGTCTCCGATGGCGAAGCCGCCCTGGCCTATCTGTATCAGACCGGTCAATTCGCACACAAGAAAAAGCTGCCTCACTTAGTCTTGCTTGATTTGAGAATCCCTAAGTTCGACGGTTTGACGGTGCTAAGCCGGCTCAAGCAAGATCCGAATCTGAAACAAATTCCGGTTGTCATTCTCACTACCTCGGACGCCGATGCCGATGTCCGTGGAGCTACGGATAGGTTTGCTAACAGCTATCTGGTAAAACCAATTGAATACTTGCAGTTCGTCAAGTTGATGCGTTCGGTTGGCGCTTATTGGACCGAGTTGAATCACATGCCTTCCTCTTAGAGGTGCGTTCCAGGTTCATTGCCATTGCCGAAGCCATTAAGCAGTGCTTGTCCCCTGAATTATCTGCGGAATAGCCATGGTTGGTAAGTTGCGTTTGTTGATTGTTGAAGACGATCCCGCACACGCGAGACTTATCATGCGTGGCTTTCGTTCCGAGATAGACGACTTTGAGCTAACGACACAGTTCTCGCTCGAGGATGCGCGCCAAAGCATCGAACAGGCGGTTCCCGATCTCGTGATTGTCGATCTCTCGCTGCCTGACGGGTTAGGGGCTGATCTGATCGAACCGCAAGGCAAAGCAGGCCGATACCCGGTCATGATCATTACCAGCCAAGGTGATGAACAAACGGCTGTCGACGTGTTGAAACGCGGTGCGATTGACTATGTCGTCAAGTCCGAAACAGGTTTCGCGGAATTGCCGCGGCTGGCCAAGCGATCGATTCGAGAGTGGCGTCTTCAACGTGAGAAGATGGAAGCGGAGGAAGCGCTTCGTAATAGCGAACAGCGTTATCGTGCCCTGATCGATCACTCTCCGACATCCATCGTCGTGGCATGTGAAGGGAAAATTGTTCTCGCCAACGGAATGGCCCAGACGTGCTTGCGGGCCAATTCCACGGCTGAAGTTGTAGGAAAGTCGATCGGTACCTTTGACATACCGGACAACGCGGCTCTAGGCCGAGCCGATGGAAGAGATGTTGATGCGCGTTCACCAACGCAATTGAACGAATATGTCTTGCGACGAGTTGACGGAACGCTGCTCGATGTCGAACTGATGACGACCGCTGTCGATTACTACGGCCAGAATGCGACGCAATATGTTTTTCAAGACATTACCCTGCGTAAGGCAGCCGAAACGGAAATGCGTATTCGCGACCGGGCCATC
This sequence comes from Blastopirellula marina, assembly GCF_002967715.1. Lineage (NCBI taxonomy): Bacteria > Pseudomonadati > Planctomycetota > Planctomycetia > Pirellulales > Pirellulaceae > Blastopirellula > Blastopirellula marina. The sequence continues at coordinate 158,680 of NZ_PUIA01000026.1, read as the reverse complement.
GCTTCAGCCGGTGACGGGATCTTTATCGTTCAGCTTTCGCAGGGTGAAATCAAAGTCGTCGACTGCAATCAGGCCTTTCTCGAGATCGTTGGTTGCGATCGCGAGTTGGTAGGGCAAGTAGGGTTGAATGTGATTCGCTGTGACTCGCGATACGATGCCAGATTACGTTTGATAATCACCGGAATCCAAACCAGGCAGTCCGTTCGAGATACCATCCGAATCAATGCCGAGGATGACGCGTTCCGCTGGGTTGAGATCTCGATTTCGCCGGTTCAAGTATCGGAAAGCCAGAACTCGCACGTGGTAGGTGTCGTTCATGACATCACCGAGAAAGTCAATGCAGAGGAGGAGATCCGCCGACATAACGCGGAACTTGCCCACTTCCTGCGGCTAACGGCCATGGGAGAACTGGTCGCGGGGCTTGCTCACGAGGTGAATCAACCGCTCTACGCGATTTCGAACTATGCCGGAACGTGCGAAAACCTCCTGAAATCGCCAGACGGAATCGATAAGTCGAGTCTCCAGCAGTGTGTTTTACGAATTGGCCAGCAAGCTCGACGTGCTGCCGAGATTATTCGCCGCCTAAGAAATTTCGTCAGCCGCACGGCTCCCAAAGCCGAATCGGCCGAGATCAAAGACTTGCTGGGGGACTCGATCGCGCTTCTGACACCACTGTTGGAAGAAAAGGCAATTGAGATTTCTCTGGAAATAGAACCTTCGACCCCTAGTGTATTTGTCGATAGAATTCAAATAGAACAGGTCTTGATCAATTTGATCACCAATGCGATTGATGCGATTGACGACAATAATGCCGAACGTATCATCGAGATTAAGACAAGCCTTGTTGAGACCAAGCATGAACCAATGGTTCAGGTTTCGGTACGTGACTATGGTGTCGGTCTTCCTCCCGGCTTCGACGTGTTCGAGGCTTTTCAATCGACTAAGGAAAAAGGGATGGGGATGGGCTTATCCATTAGTCGTACAATTGTCGAGTCGCATGGGGGCAAGATTTGGGTTGAATCCGGCTCTGCCCGCGGTACGATCTTTTTCTTCACGCTTCCAACTTCCCTCCAACAGGTAACTGGCTATGCCGACGAATCCGACCGTGTTTGTCATTGACGATGACCCTGCGGCACGTGAATCGATTGGGATGCTCATACGTTCGCTTGGACTTAAAGTCGAAACGTTTGCATCTGCTGAACAGTATCTGCAAACGTTCGACGCAAACCGCCCCGGTTGCGTTGTTACCGACATGCGCATGTTGGGGCTCAGCGGTTTAGAACTGCAAGAGCAATTAGTCGAGATGGGAGAGCGGATTCCGGTTATCCTGATTTCGGCTCATGCAAACATGCAGATTGCCGTTAAAGCAATGCGCAATGGCGCGATCACTTTTCTGGAGAAGCCCTGCCAGCAGCAGGAAATCATCGACGCGGTGAACGAAGCGATCGCTTTGGATTCGCGTTGGCGACAAGAGTCGAGAGAGTCGACTGAGGCCAAAGAGAACTACGAAAAGTTGAATGCCGGTGAGCGCGATGTCATGAAGTTGATGATGATCGGCAAGGCAAACAAAGTGATCGCCAATCGCCTGGACGTCAGTCTTCGAACGGTCGAGGCGCGGCGGCATAACGTCTTCAAGAAGATGAACGTCGATAATATTCCAGATTTGACCAGGCTGGCAATGAAGATTGACGAGCTTCGCGCTGAGATCGAATCGAATGCGGACACAGCCGACGATCCGGAAGAAGAGTAAATGTCAGAAGTGACGCTTTAATCTCGGGGCTGGCCTAGAACCAAAGCTCCCACGCTCAGCGTAACGATGATCGGCAGAAGCGTCATCGGATAAAGCGGTGGCTTCGGCTCTTGATAGAGATAGTCTTTTGTTACGAGCCAGCTCTCGGCACGTAGCCATCCTTGGTTGGTTCGTCGCCAGACGACCGTCACTTCCTGCTGGGCAGCTGGGCCAGGCGTAGGCAGAACCATGGATGTTGCAATCCAGATTGCCCCAAGCACCAGAAAAAACCAGAGAATCATGCGAATCACGGGAAGTTCGTTTCTGCAAAATCAGGAGAAGGATGAAGTTGTCCCTTTTCTGTTTTGCAGGGGATGTGCCGCAGACTTTCGATTCGCTAGGTGGTGTTTCTAATTCCTTTGCCGTTAGGTGGTTACGGTATGCGGCGGTTTGCCGGAACCAGTCGTTTTGTGGTGTTCTCGCCACATGGGATCGTCGCTGGATGTTGCTTTATGGAAACACGATGCGTCATTGATACCGACGGATTTCCATGAAAGCTCAATCTTCCCGAATCGAAAGTTGCCCCGAGGTGTGCCGTGACCTATTTATTTCACGTGCGGTCTGCATTCAAACAGAGCGACCGGGGGAACTTTTCGCTTCCAGAAATGACGGGATGAGAATCACGATGACTCAAAATACTTCTCTGAAAGACCTGCTGGCCGGGGCCCAATTGCCAGCTTTGCCGCAAAGTGCTATTCGCCTTCTCGAACTCGCTCAAGACCCAGAGAACGGCCCAGCGGAATTTGCAGTACCGATTGAGGCTGATCCAGGACTGACTGGACAGGTATTGCGATTCGTAAATTCGTCCTATTTCGGATTCTCGCGGGAAATTTCCAACGTCAAGCTTGCCATTACTCTCGTTGGAATTCGCACGATCAAGAATTTCGCACTTTGGAGTGCCGTCTTCAGTTTGATGCCCAACCCAAAGAGTGGGCCATTTGATCTCAAGAGCCTGTGGCAAGATTCTCTCCGCCGAGGTTTGTTTGCCCGAGCTGTTGGCAAGCATCTAGGTTTGAAAGACGCCGAAGACCTGTTTGCCGCCGCATTGCTACAAGACATGGCCGTGCCACTGCTGGCGAAAGAACTCGGTGATAAGTACCGGTCACTGATTGAAGGCCGAGGCGAAGGAGAAGCACGTATTTCCGACCTGGAACGAGAAACGTTCGGTTGGACCCATGCAGAGGCAGGCGGTGTCATCGCTCGCGGTTGGAGCTTGCCAGAAGCTTTCGCTGAGTTGATTGAATCGCATCTGGATTTGGAAGAGTACGTGGCCGCACCTGAAAAAGACCCCGGCCGTGTCGCCGTTGCCCTCTCGGCGTTGTTGCCGGCAACCGCTGATGAGTCGTGGAAGGAATTGGAACGCTTTCAGTCGGCTTACGAGAAAGTCATGAAGGGCGGTCCGTCGATCTCTGAAACCCTGGAAAAGGTCGATGCCGATTACGAAGAGTTCGCTCCGGTTCTCAAGCTGGCCAACCCGTCGGTCACGCTTGTCGAACTGTACAATCAAAGCCTGCAAAAGGCCGCGACCTAAGCATCGCACAATGACTTAGTTTCATTTCTGGTCGCCCCCGATCCAGTAAGTACCTAGGTTGGTTCAAGAACTAAAAAAAGCCGTTCCCGTGGGAACGGCTTTTTTCTGTTTGGCATAACAGGTCGTGAACGTTGTGGCTTACCAGACGAACTGGCCGCCGAAGTATGCTCCGTGAAGGATCACGTCGCTCGAAGCCTGCACGTTGTTGATGACGGCGAAGTCTTCAAAGTTCTGCGGGATTTGATCAGCTGCCAGGCCAACACCGCTGACGGCGAGAGCTCGGTAACCACCAGTGAATGTCAGGCAGTTGAAGACTTTGTAGTCGACACCCAGATCGAGTTCACCCAGGAAGGTAACACGACCACGCGAACTGCTCAGGTTGAATTCCTGGCCATTGTTCGGACTAAGGGCATTGTCGACAACAGCGTATCCGTTGGAACCATACAGTTCGGAATCTTGCGTAACAATGTTTCCATAGATACCAAGTTTAGTACCCAGGTGAACATTCCAGCAGCCGTGCGTCAGGTTGCCGATGAAACCGATCTGCGGACCAATCAGGTTATTCGAGACGTCAATATCGTAGTTGACTTCGTCGACCTGGCCGGTATAGCTGTAGTCGACGGTGTCTGCGGAGTAAGACAACGATTCAGAGAATCGGAAATAGCGTACACCGCCCAGGACGCCAACCGAGAAGCTGTTGCAACCCGAGTTGCAAGAGTACATGGTTGGATCTTGGAACAAGTTCAGTTCAATATTGTAGAAATCCGAAGTACGGCGAAGACGGTGATTCAAGGCGTTGTTGTAGTAGTCTTCAATATTCGCCAGACCACCACCGCTGTCGTACGAAAGACCCTGGAATGCGTCTTCCAGAACCGTATTCAAATTGCCGGTGACTTGGGTATTGTTGACTTGGAATTCGGTGGTGTCGCGGATTGCCCAAAACACACCTTCCCAGGCCCAGGTGCCACAACCGGTGTACTTGCCCAGGCGAACTTCGTAACCGCCTGCCCAGTCCATGCCGGCATCGTGCGTGCCCATTACCTGACGACCGTAATCAGCGTCGTCATAGCTCAACCAAACCTCTTTCTCGAGGTCGCGGTTCATGATCAGTGCGCCACCGTAAGCGAACCAACGGTTGCAAGGCATGCAGCAATCGGAGTACACATCGCCACCGTAGCAGTTGCCTGAATCACAATTGCCAGACGAAAGGAGCGACTGCTCCATGCCAGGCATCGTAGGTGGACCCAGGTCTTCTGGCTTGCCTTCGAGGGCATCCATGTAAGCCTTGTCTCCCTGGATAGGTTCGAGACTGGCTTCGGGTTTGTAACTTACATTCGCGGTTGGTTGCGACCACAACTTGGCGGGCGCACTCGGCTCGGCATAGTAGGTCGCCCCAGGGCGATATGCCGACGATTGATAGGCTTCGCCAGGAGATTGGGCGAACAATGCGCTAGCACTTAGCAATCCAGCTAAGGTACCAGGTACTAAAAGAAACGTCTTCATGACAAAATGCTCCACGACTTTGCTTTGGACCCGTCGAGGTGACGAACCTCAAAGCTGCCAAACGATGCGGAGTTACTGGCTTCCGTTCCACACTCTGGCTTCCTGCGTCGCGCGGCTACCGTGCCGCACGTGGTCACAACCGTGTGACCGTTAGCATTCATCGACAGCTGCTAGCGACCTTGATAGCAGGTTTTCTAAAGCAAAATGACTTTTCAGTAGATGGTCGTCGCAGAACCCTGCTAATCGCTAGCACTAGACCGCTAGCCATGTTCAGCCATGCATGGAAGCTGCTGAACTGCCCGTAGATATGGGAACAGAAAACTTGGATGTTAAGAAATACGCTTCGAAATAAGGTTTGTCAAAAAAAACGGGCTGAAAAAGATAGTTGGATTTCGCTGAGCCTGTCGGCATCTTTCCCCGCGTAAAACGCTATTGGGTAAATGGTTGTCGACGAGGTACTATTCGCCGGGTTGTTCTATTGCGTAAATGGAAGACACTGCGAGCACGCCCAGCCAATTCCAGGGGAACGGATGCGCCTGACATTGCGAACGTTGCTCGCTCATCAGCATGGATTGTTGAATGAGCAGCAAGCGGAACTCATCTCTCAGAAGATCGAACAAAGCCCGTTCGTGGCTCAGTTGCTGCGTCACTTGAAAGATCGGGCAGCACGGCGTGAAATCGTTCCACTGGCAATCGAGGCACGTGGAACGGTTTGCCTGGAAAAAGTAACGCGATATCTGGACTACACGCTGCCGTCTGACGAGGTGGTCAAGCTCGAGAACGAATGTTTCGCATCGGATCGCCTGCTCGCGGAAGTGGCTTCCTGTCATGAGATCATTTCCCAGTGGCTCTCGACACCAACCCCGACCGAGCCAGCCCTGCGTCAGCGTCTGTACGCAATCATTCCAGGGCCAATAGGATCAATTGCCGATACAGGTGATGAACTTGCGATCGAGCTCCCGGCATTGGCCTATCAATCAGCACCGCCAAGCAAGCCATTGGCCGAGAAAGCTGTTTCCACTCCACCCACGCCAGCGAAATCAGGTTGGATCGGTGGCGCATTTCAACTATCCTTCCTCGCCGCCAGCGTTTTGGCCTTGGTCACATTCGTCGCGATCAACCGCGACAAAGTTGAGTCGATCATTGCCCAGCATTGGCAAGCCAAATCACAAACCGATTCGGAGTTGCAAGACGTACGCCCACTTCCGTTGAGGCAACAGCCTCCGGAAACGCTGGTCTTCCAGGACGGCTCGGTGTCGCAAATTGAGTCAGCGCTATCCAAAGAAGAGGTGCCTGCCCTGCTGCCGGAAGTTGCCACGACGGCATTTCATGTGCCTGTTCCTGCTAATCAGGCCATCGCAAGCGTCACGCGATGGAACGTTGAAAGTGCCAAGGGAACGTTGGTTAAGGGATCTCTTGAGGAAACATGGCACGCAGGGAACTTTCAGCAACTCGATACCGGGCGTGTTGTCGTGGTCCCTGGTGGTCAACTTCGAGTGAATCTCGATGGTCTGCAACTCGAGGTGGGGCAACTCTCCGAGATTTACTGGAATGAAGACAGTAGCATTAGGCTCCGATATGGCTCCTGTGTTTTAAGTATGGAATTGGGCCAAGAGTTGACATTGAAAGTTGCTGACCAGCGGATAAAAGTTGCGGCATCGAACCATCCGGTTCGACTGGCAGTATCTACGAAAGCGGTTGCTTCCCGGGGACTCGACTTTGCCTCTACCACCGAGAATCAGGAAGTGCAGTTCCAAGGTATCTCTGGAGAAGCCGTATTAACGATTCCCGGTTGCCGAGGTCCTATTCCGCTGGGGGACGGACAGATGATCATCGCCAATATGAATTCTGGAGTTCGTGGCGGCGAAAAGAGCATCATGGATGAGTCTTCGGAGATGGCATTGCCTGACGCCATGCAACTCTCGAACGAACCGGTTCGCTGGCTGAAAGATTCGCTTTCCTCGGGCGGATCCAATCATCGTCTTGATGCCGCGATGGCACTGGCCCAGTTGGGACACGTCGATGCGTGGTCCAATGCCTGGTGCCAGCTTCATGACCGGCAAGTCTTAGAACAGCACTTTGCTGACGTTCAGCGTCTGGTGGCACAAGACTCATCTTTGGCAGGAGAACTAAAGAGCACACTCGCCGAGCAAAATCGCGAGTACGCTTCTCTGATTTATCGGTTGATCTGCGGTTTTTCCGACGACCAGCTTACGGACGAAACCCGTACGCAGCTGGAAACACTGCTACGGCATCCCGAGCCGGCTGTGCAAGCTTGGGCCCAGTTTCAGCTCTCTCAGCAGCAAATACGGTAGAATTTAAGGGAAAAGTCTGCCGATAGGCTACGCTGGTTGCACCGGCTCAGCCAGCGAAATGCCGACGTGGTTGACTTATTTTCAGCTGGCGGCAAGCCCACCGTTGTTCTGAGATTAGCGGCGAACTCTCTTTGATTGCGTCCTCCTATCGCCTTCTCGGGGGGATCGTAGGCAGCGAACGGATGGTCTGAGAATGCCAATTAGTACTCCTCCGTTTATGAAAAACGTTCAAAAATTGGTCAGAAACGGGTAGTGGCTCCATTTGTCAGCCAGTTCGCTTGCTTGTAAACTGAGAGGTTTCCGCTATAGCATCCATGATGAAACGGGGGCTACCTCTCCGTCGTCACGTCTGGTTAGCTAACCGATATGTCGAGCTTTAGCCCCACTTAGCCGGATCGTCCCGTCAGGAGATTTCATACGTGCAAGTCAATATTTCAACACGCCACGGTCATTTGAGTCCTGCTTCTCAAGAAACGATCACTGAGAAAGTTTCTAAGTTGAATCGATTGTTCGAGCGTATCACTGCGGTGGAAGTGACGATCGACCTCGAACATACCGATAAGCCTGACGTGGAATTGCGTGTCACGGCCGAGAAGACGGAAGACTTTGTGGCAACTGATAAAGCGGAAAGTCTGCTGGCAGCTTTGGACAGCACCATCCACAAGATGGAACAGCAGCTCCGTAAGCACAAAGAGAAGCTGAAGGCGCATCGTGGCAAGGGGCAGCCCGCCACCGACGCGGAAACGAACTTCGAGGGATAGAAACAGCGACCACACTGGCGAAACTACGCTGGACATTCGGCACCGAGTCTTTGCAGCGACTTGTTACCGGCCCGGTCCACCATGAAAAGGAACCTAGCTAATGAAGTTTGCCGATTTTATCAGTGTGAAGGCAATCAAGCCGGAATTAGAGTCGAAAGATAAAGAGGCCGTCATCCGCGAATTGGCGGCAAGCCTTGTGGCGTCTGGCGACATTATGGAAGACAGCGCCGAGAGCATCATCAAGGCCATTTTAAAGCGTGAAGAACTGGGCAGCACCGGCATCGGCCGTGGTATCGCCGTCCCTCACACCAAGCATCCCAGCGTCGAGAAACTGGTCGGAACCGTTGGTGTCAGCTCGGAAGGCGTTGACTTTAACAGCCTGGATGGTGAATCGGTTCACTTGTTCTTCCTGTTGGTTTCTCCTCCGGATCGTCCCGGAGACCATCTCCGAGCCCTGGAAAACATTTCGCGTCAGCTGCGCGATGATATGTTCTGTAAGTTCCTGAAGCAGTCGAAGTCTGTTGAAGACATCAAGACGCTGCTGGACGAAGCGGACAATAACCAGTTCGGCAGCTAAAAGTCGCATCATTCCTTGGCGGAGATGTCGAGTCGGCTCGAAGCGGGGCATCGGGCCGAATTCCTCGCGACTTTCCATCATACGGGGCAATGTTCGGATGGGCGATGAATCCATCATTCGAAAAGTAGTCGTACCTAATCGGCAAGGGCTTCATGCGCGCCCTGCGAACATGTTCGTCAAGGTTGCGCTGCAGTATCAGTCCCAGGTCGAGATCACTCGTGACGGCTTGAAGGTAAGCGGTAAAAGCATCCTCGATGTGATGACTTTAGCCGCTGAGCAAGGGACCGAGCTTACGATTATCGTTACCGGCCCTGACGCGGAAACCGCTGCCGATGCCCTGGTGGATGTTGTGAAACGCTTCATCGAAGAGGATGATGAAGAGAACGAAACCTGATTCGGTACGTCTTCTCAGGCGTTCTCATCTTAACTAAAGCGAGTCCATCTTGATGCGAGTTTTCCAAGGGATTGCGGTCTCACCCGGCGTGGCCATCGCGAAGGCCATGGTGGTCGACGACCAGCAACCGAGGGTGACTCGCCGCTTTATCTCGCGGGCAAATGTCGACGCGGAGCTCAAGCGTCTGGCAAGTGCGATGGACTTGGTTGCCGAACAAATCCAGGCCAGCCAAGATGAAGTCGCCACGGAACTGGGAGATCAGTATGGGGCGATCTTCTCCGCCCACTTGCAGATGGTTCGCGACGAAAAGTTGAACGAATCACTTATCGATTCGATTCGCTATCGTCATTACACGGCGGAATACGCAGTTTCGCAGTCGTTTGCTCGCTATATCCAATTCTTCGAACGCGTTCCGAACCCATTCTTGCGCGAACGGGCCGGGGACTTTCGCGATATTGAACAGCGTTTGCTCAACGTGCTGTTCGGAGCGGATGCCAAGCGAAAGCTGGCCGCTAAGCAGCCATCAATCGTGATTGCGCACGACCTGACCCCCAGCGAAATGGCCAACTTGGACCGGGTTAACATTCGGGGCATCGTCACCGAAGTGGGTGGGCCAGGTAGTCACTCTGCGATTGTGGCCGAGGCTTTGGAATTGCCGGCGGTGGTCGGTGTCGGGGCCCATCTTCGCGAGATTCAAACCGACACAACCTTGATCATCGACGGGCATCAAGGGCGAGTGATCGTCCAGCCTGACGAAGAGACGATCGCACGGTACGAGAAAGAAGTCGAGCAGCAGCGCCAGACCAAAATCAAGCTTCGTGGCCTGCGTGATCTCCCTGCGGTAACGACCGATGGTGAGACGATCACGCTGATGGCCAACATCGAGTTTCCGCACGAGGCCGATGCCTGTATCGAGCGTGGTGCCAGTGGTGTGGGGCTGTACCGGACCGAGTTCCTTTACCTGGGACAAGATAGCGAGCCTACCGAGGAAGACCACTATCAGGTTTACTCCAAGGTCATTCGCGACATGCAGGGAAGTCCTATCGTTATTCGTACTTTGGACTTAGGTGCGGATAAGATCTTTGGCGACGAACACCCGCCAGAGCAGAATCCATTTCTTGGTCTGCGAAGCATTCGGCTCTCGTTGCGAAACACCGACCAGTTTCGCCGCCAGCTCAGGGCGATCCTGCGGGCCAGCGTGCTGGGTAACGTGTCCGTGATGTTCCCTTTGGTGAGCACCCTGCATGAGCTTCGCCAGGCAAAGATGCTTCTATCGGACTTGATGGAAGATCTCGAAGAACAGTCGATTGCCTTCAATCGAGACCTCAAAGTCGGCATTATGGTTGAGGTCCCATCGAGCGTCGTCATGTTGGACAGATTCGCTCAGGAAATCGATTTCATTAGTATTGGAACCAATGATTTGGTTCAGTATACATTAGCGGTGGACCGCAATAACCCAGACGTGGCAACCCTTTACAATAGCTGTGATCCGGCCGTTCTGAGACTCATTCAGATGGCGGTCGATTCGGCTCATGAAGGGAATATCGGTGTCACCCTGTGCGGCCAAATGGGGGGGAATCCTGTTTACACCATGTTGCTAATTGGCATGGGTTTGCGTAGCTTGAGTGTTACGCCGAGCGCGATTCCTGAAATCAAACAAATATGCCGTACCGTCTCCGCTCAGAAATGTCGAGAGTTGGCGACTCGGGTACGAGACATGGACAACGCGTGGGAAATTAAACGATTGCTACGAGAGCACTTACGGCAATTGTTTCCCGATGATGCTTAAAGCCGTTGGGTGGAGATGCACTCGACTGCCCGAATGAGAAGGTTCTGTTAATCAGGGCCAGATAGACAAATCACAGAAGAATAATTTTCCGGTGAATCGTAATTCGCCGGATCCCTTGACACAGGTCCAAGGCAAGAACGCTTTTATCGAAACTAGGGCAACCGCGCCCGTCGCAGGGACTTTTAAAAAGCCTGTCACGGGAACGAGCCGATTCCAAGAGACCAGCGACAAGTATTTGACCCAAGCCAAGATGCTGAAAGTCAGTGAGAAGAGGACACGCCGAAATAGCCACTAACCGCCCGAGCCAACTATCGCCAACACAGGGCGAAGTAAGACAACAGCTCCCCAGCGAAGATGTGGAAAGTAAATCGTGCGAGATCCCTTTTCCTGCGGTCACTTTGCAATAGATCGCCGTTTCTGAATCGTTGCCTCAAAAGGAACACACTGTTGGACAACCCGACAAGCCGCGTGAAAACACTCCAGGTAGCTTTTAAGCCGCCGCAGTAGAAGATCCGGACCGGGCTCGACGTATGTCGTAAGATACCGTCGAGGCAACCTCAGTCGATACCATCCATTTCGAGAAAAAGCTTTCGCGGTCAGGGCCCCATGCACCAAAGCGAGCTTTTCATGAAAAAAGAGATGCTGATCAACGTATCGCAGCCGGAGGAATGCCGGATTGCGATCGTGGAAGATGGAATTCTGGAAGAGTTCTATCTGGAACGGACCAGCCAGGAAAATTTTGTCGGCAACATCTACAAGGGTGTCGTCGTCAATCTCGAGCCAAGTATCCAGGCAGCGTTTGTCGACTTTGGTGTCGGCAAGAATGGCTTTCTCCACATCAGCGACGTCGAGCCGCAGTACTTCCGCCAAGGCGGTTACGATCCGGCTGCTCAGTACGATCGCCCCGAAGATCTGGCCGCATCGCGATTCGGCAGTGACTTCGGAGACGACGATGACGCTGACGTTGACGACAGTGACGAGGATGCCCCATCAAGTGGCGGAACCAAAACTCAGCAGCGACGCGGTCGTCGGCAGCGTCCGGGCGCTCGCCCACGAGTCAAACCGCCGATCCAAGAGATCTTCAAGCGAGGTGACGAAGTCCTCGTACAGGTCATCAAGGAAGGGATCGGTAACAAGGGGCCAACCCTGTCGACCTATATCAGCATTCCAGGCCGCTACTTGGTGCTGATGCCGGCCCTTGGTCGGGTTGGTGTTTCTCGCAAGATCGAAGACGACCAGGTTCGTCGTCGTTTGCGTAGCACGCTTTTGGATCTCGATCCACCGAAGGGGCTGGGCTTTATCGTCCGCACTGCTGGGCAAGATCGAACGAAGAAAGACCTGTCGCGCGACATGGCTTACCTGCTTCGCCTGTGGCGATTGATTGTTCGCCGTATTAAGAAGTCGACCGGCCCGTGCGAGATCTACGAAGAAAGCGACATGATCATTCGCACCATTCGCGATATCTTCGCCGCGGATGTTGATGCGATCTATATCGATCGCAAAGAGCAATACGAAGCCGCGAAGGAGTTCCTACAGCTCGTTATGCCGCGGTTTGTCGACCGTTTGCAACGACACGATGCCAAGGAAGCTCTGTTCCGCAAATACAACCTGGACGAGGAAATCGCCAAGATTCACCAGCGCGAGGTTCCCCTGTCTCGTGGCGGTTCGATCGTCATCGATCAGACGGAAGCTTTGGTGGCCATCGACGTGAACAGCGGTAACTTCCGTTACGATGGCAGCTCGGAAGAAGCCGCTTACCAGCTGAACCTGCTGGCGGCCAAAGAAATCGCTCGCCAGCTTCGCCTACGCGACCTGGGTGGTGTGATCGTCAACGACTTTATCGACATGCGACGTGAAAAGCATCGGGCCAACGTCGAGCGAGCCCTGAAGGATGCCGTCAAGCGAGATCGAGCCCGGACAAAGATCCTGCGAACGAGCCCGTTTGGCTTGATCGAGATGACGCGTCAACGCGTTCGACCAAGCCTCAAGCGAAGCATCTTCCGCGATTGCCCATGCTGCAGCGGCCGCGGCGTCGTAAAGTCGTCTGAGAGCATGGCGATTGAGGTGACCCGCGTCCTGATTGCTGCCGCCCAGCAGCCCAAGGCCAGCCAGATCAATTGCCGGGTAAACGAGGAAGTGGCGGCTTACTTAAACAATAAGAAGCGCCGAGAGATAGCGGTCATCGAAGACGATAACCGGGTGGTTGTGCATATCATCGGCAGCGAATCGGTCTTCCCTGAGCATGTCGAAGTGGAATGCAAGGATGCGGAAGGTCGCCGAATTTACATGACCGACCCGCACGATGCCTCCCGGAATGGACGTCGGTAAGTCCATTTGCTGCAATAAGTTAAGGGTGAGGCATGGTTCGTTTGCCTCGCCTTGATATGACCGAGCGATAGCAGGCTTTACAAGCATTGAGGTCAACTTCCAAGAAATCGGCCTCCGCGCCCTCGACAGTTACCACTTCGCCCGGTAAATTGTGTGGTTTCCCCTGAAGTCATTCGCCCCGCTAGGGGCCGTTCAGAAATATAAAACTCGATTGGATTCAATCGGATGTACGCGATCATTCAAGAAGACGGTAAGCAAATTAAAGTCGAACAAGGCCAAGAGTTGCGGATCGATTTCCGCTTCGAGGCAAGCGCAGGCGATGCGTTGACGTTCGACAGCGTTCTGTTGGTGTCGGGCGAAGACGGTGTCAAAATCGGCAAGCCAACTGTTGATGGCGCTTCGGTCAAAGCGGAAGTGCTGGGCGTCGTACAAGGCGAAAAGCTGACCATTCAAAAGTTCCGCCGCCGTAAGAACAGCAAGCGTAAGACTGGCCATCGCCAGCTCTACACCAAAGTGAAGATCAACGAGATCGTTGCTTAAGTAACTACGCGAATTAGCATCAATAAGAAAGCCGCAGGTATGTTCCTTGCGGCTTTCTTTATGCGCTTTTTAGGTAGGTTCTGGTGATTCGAAAGACTTGATGCAGCTACAGTTAAGAATTTTCAGAAAAAGACTAGGCAAATCAAATCAATATCGATAAGTTGTTCCCCATGCGAGAGGGAACTTCCTCTGGGGCAGCAATCGAAAACATGATGGATTTAGTTTTTCGACAGGTCACCGGCAGACCGTGTCGCATTAGCCCACACGCAACCATGCGATATCCAGCAGGATGTTGAAACCAGTCAGGTAACTATTTGGGGATGGACTCGGCTTAGCAAATATCTATTGCTTGACTGCTACTTAGACAGTGCCCTGCAGTATTCACCCTACTGCAGGGTACTGTTTTTCTTGAAGGTGATACTGACCACTGGTTAGTTTGGCAGCGGTGGACTCCACCAGAACCAGAACGGTTGCCAGAACAGAAAGAAGCCAATACCAACGGCGAACAGGCTACTGCTCAGCACAGCCGCACTGCTAATATCCAATGCCAAGCGGATGTGCTCATTTGGTTGGTCATCAACCGCTTTGGCCAGGCACTCAAGGGCCGTGTTAAACAGTTCGGCGACGATGACCACACCAATCGTCAGTACTAAGACCGCCCAGCGGCCGTAATCAAATTGCAGCAGTGCTGCTCCTGAGAAGGCAAGGGCAGCCGCTGGTAGGTGAACGGCAAAGCTGCCTTCGTTGCGAATGGCCCATGCGAGTCCCGAGAAAGCCAGGCCGAACTTGCGAAGCCAGCCGCGAAGGGTCATTTCGTTCTTCATCGCGGATCTGATCCTCTGGCGAACGTATTACTCGAGCCCGTAGGCACCCAGTGGTGGCAGGGGCTCGCCGTTGATCTTGCTGTATTGTCCGGTCGCGAAGAACCGAGGTTCAAAGTTGATGCCGATGCCGACATTGTTACGGCTGTTGTCGACATTGAAGTTCAAGGTAAACAAGCTCGACTCGCCAATTCGCGTCAGGAAGATGTTCTGACCCAGGTTGGTATTATCTTTCAAGTCATAGGCAGTGCCCAAGCCGCCGAACCACTTTTCACTTAGGCGATACTGCAGCGAAGCAATGATCAACTGCGACTCGAATGGTTGGATCGTATTAGTGTAGCTGACGTATAGATTGCCAATCTGTGTACGGTTGATATAGCTGCCGACGGTAACGGTTTGCAGACCATCGTCAAACAGGTCCCAGAAGGCGTTGGAGAAAACGCTCAAGCGATTACCGACTTGCCAGTTGAATTGGTAGTTCAACAGGCCCACGGTCTCGCCAAAGTTGTCTCGATCGGCATCAGGGAAGACGGTGCCGCCGACATCAAACCGAATCCAGTCGATGATCTTCTCGTTTCCGGGGCCGCCGCGTTTGGTTTGCCAGGTTTGCCGCAACTGCAGATTGGCTGCTGAGACATCGTCGGCGATTTCACCCACCGGAGATGTCACCCAGCCCTGCTGGTTGGTGCGAAACGCGTAGTAGCGCGGATCGACGGCGTCAGGCACAGGCGTGCCAGCCGGTAGACCGTAAGTGTTGAACTTGAACCGACGCTGAAAGGCCTCCTGCGAGTCATCGTTGATATTGTTGTAGATTGCCATGCGAGAAAGGTCCTGGCTCGAATCGGCGTAGTAGAGATCGCCGTAGAGCGTGACCTTATGGGCGATGCCATTAATGTTCAGCAGTTGGCTTTGTGCGTCTCGATTGACACTCCAGGCCATGATGCTGCCACGAATACCCCCTTGGGCATATCCACGAAGCAGGTCGTTGCCGTTGATGTCTTGTCCTTGATAGGTGACGTCCCCTAACGCATACGGCGTTATTTTCGATCCGAACAATTCCATGGGCAGATCGATTTCTTGCCGCGTGCTGCCTACCAGGCCTTCCACATCCACTTCGTAGGCAAGTGGAGCATAGGTGGCTGCGTCGGCTGGGTCTTCTGGGGCGGTCGAAGGTCTGAGCCGGGCATAGCCGACCGAAGAGTGCGAGAAGTAAGTTAATCGATCGAATAGCAGCGGTTGTCCAAGCATGTAATGATCGAGCTTAGGCATCCACTCGGTCTGCATGAAGAAGTCGTTCACGCGCGACGAGCCATAGATATTAAAGCTCTGGTTGTCGACCAGCTTCTTCAACTCGAACGACGTGTCAAAGTCCTTCTGAGTGTCCCAGTCCTTCTCGTAGTAAGACTCAAGGAAATTGCGGTCGGAAATCAGTCCGAGTTCGCCGGTGAATTGCCAGTCGAAAAAGGTCATCTGGCGGTGACGTCCCCAGACACGGCCGCGAAGGTCCGTCTCGGGCGTGAGGTCGCGCCGATCGGCCCCAAGGTTGTCGGTGCCGGTATCGTAGATGCCCCAGGCATCCAGGAAACCGGTTGCGGGATTATTGAAGAATGGGAAATAGGTCTGATCGAAGTTGAAACGAGTGCCGACACCCACCCCTCGTTCCGATAGATAGTCGAGGTCGGTGACCCACTCGGTACCTTCCCAGGGTTCGTCGATACCGAAGATTTCGTAGTTGTCGAATTCGGAGCGGACCTGGAACCCGAAGACGCTATCGTTCTTGAAGCTGATTTTATTCAGATAGAAAACGGGATCATTGATGTCGGCGGAAAGCACCGGCCAGTAAAAGACTGGGTATTCACCGAAATACAGGGTGTTGTTGCGCGACGTGGCGAGGCGTTTGTGGTTGATCTTCGGTTGCCCCGTTAGGGGATCGATCTGGGCCTCGCCGGTAATGGGATTCATGACGGTCGACTGTTGGTCGGTGTACTCGATTAGATTCGACTGAAACCAATAGCGAGGTACACCCATGCGGCTGGTCGTTATGGCCGCACCAAACGCCTGGTATCGCTCGCGATTCACGCGTTGCAGGACATCGGCCTTTAAGCGAACCAGACCCTGGTATTCCGGAACTGGCGTCAACAGTTCGGCGTTCAAGATCGTGCCGTATTCTTCGGCGACGTTGTAATACATACGCTCGGCATAGACGACCTGCTCGCCCTGGCGGAAGACAACGTTTCCTTCCAGATACAGTTCATAAGCACCGTCCCCTGTGACCCCCTCGGGGCCGGTCAGCCCTTCGATGCCATTTTTCGACCAGACAATGGCTCGGTCGGCAAGAAGGCTAACGGTATCCAGTTCGCCGAGTCCCTCGACGATCAAGTTCATGCCGGCGTCGAACTTGGCGATCGTTTCGCCTGTGTTGGGATCGGTATCGACTTCGAGCTGGTAGCCGTTCGAGTATCGCTGCAGGAGACGAACGCGAATTTGCGGCTGGGCAATCGAAATCGCAGGCGGCATCGGCTGACCAGCTTCGAATTGAATTTGCTGGATCGGTGCCTGGATAGGTTCTTTGGGGGCGAAACCTTCGTCCAAGGGCTGTGCGTTACGGCCTCGATGGTAGATAGCTGGAGCAACCGCTGGAGGAGCCTTGGTCGGATCGACAGGCAGTTGAATGCGTGAGGTCGTATAAAGTTGGCCTAGCCAAGAGGCGTCTTGCAGTTGAACCTGGCCGGTATCGGCATCGCGGTAGGAAACGTTGACTTGGTTCTCGAGGTAAACGGTGACTTTGTGCGGGACCAGACGAAATGGTTGCGCGTACTCGATCCACAGGACAGCGTCTTTTCCCTTTAGCACCGTTTTGTCTTGGACAATCTCACAATCGCCGCGAAGGATCCAAACCTCTTGTTCGCCATCTTGCCAATGCCGTGCGTCGTTGGCTCGGACGTAGATCGGGCGTGTCGCGTCGGATTGAGGGAGGTGAATTTCGGCGCTGGAAGTTGCCGATAAGAGCCCAAGCACAATCCACGCAGCGCACATCTTCAGCGCACGCGTGAAGCACGCAAAACCGCACCAGGTACTAGACTGGCGCGTCTTCGGACTTGTCCTGTGAGGGGGAAACAGGGTCCTGGCTTCCTTGCCGGTTGACTCTGACTTGTAGGTAATTCTCAGGCCGCGTGCGAGGTAATCCTTCGCAACCCGAGGGTTTAAAGCGGGGCGGATTATAGGGATGCGTCCAGACCAGAGCAAGCCAGCTTCGGCCTGATTACCGCTTAGCCAGCCGATTCCAGATCAACTCGATTCCTGCGCAAGCTAGCACGGCTAGAATCGGAACCAGTGGCGAACGCATTCGCATGTTGCTCCAAAAGAAGAGATGCACCAGCGTAAAGCTTGCTAGCAGCATCAATGCCGCAATCCAGCCAGGCTTCGAGAGGTCCTTGCCCAGGGCAATAAGTCCAGAGATTACCAGGGCAAGCTGTACCAGGTACCACACGCCGATTGTGTAACGGACGAGCGTTTGCTTACCAGTTTCATCTTCAGAAAGGGCATTGGGTAACAATCGCCAAAACATAGTGAAACGAACCAACGCGCTATAAGCGGCCATGTCCGGGCTCTGTTTCATCGTGTCGATCGCTTCCCGGTACGCGGCTCTGTCGCGAGCTAGCTCGCTAGCGGAAGTCCCCAGATTGGGGTTGCGACGGGCAAATCGCTGATGGAACTCGGTGTTGTCCCAAACCGGCGAGCTGCCACTTCTTAGGTATTCGTAATACGACTCGTTATTTCCCCAAAGCAGCGTGTGTCCGCCGTGGGTGGTCCCCAGTACGGGAGCTTCAAACACAAGTAGATTACGAACGACCCAGGGTGCCAGTAGGAACATAAGCGTTAAGCCGTAGGCCAGCACCGATGACAGTCGGAGTTTCCAACCGCGACAGCAAAACCAAATCGCGATGGGCAGCAGTGCCGCCCAGACTAGAAATGTAGGGCGACAAAATATGGCAAGTCCGACCGCTCCGGCGATATTCACGGCGCTAATGGTGGCATCGCGGCTACCTCGTTGGGAGTCGTTGGAGAGGTTCTTCGCGGTCAGCGACGAAACAGCAACCAACGCCAAAATTGCCAGGCAGGCTGCCAGCGTCTCGGTCATCACAAGGGTCGATTGATTCAGCAGGATGGGGTCGATGGCCACCAGCAGGCCGGCCATGCTTCGCCATTTCTCCAGGCCCATCTGAATAGCCCAAAAGAAGGTGAGGCCCACCGTAACAACACCCAAGACAACGTGCAGCAGCAATACTTCACTGGGCAAAATATGGCGAGAAATGCTAGTGATCGCCAGAAGTAGCGGATAAAGGGGAGGCCGAAATGCGGTTGGTTCGGCAGGGTCGTCCAGTGTGAAAGAGTGAATGCGCACGATATTGTCGGCCAGCCGTCGATAGCTGTCGGGATCCTGAGAAAAATTCTCGTACTGCAGATACCCGATACCGCCCCGGATCAGCAACGCTACGACCAGGATGGCGTACCATTGCCAATCAAACCAGACGCTTTCGCGACGAGGCGAAGTAGGAGAGGCATCGCTCGTAGAATCCATCTCGGTGACCGATCATTAGAAGCCGACTCGTACGATCAGGGGGACTTCGTAGAATATACCAGACGCGGCACCCGGATGACGATGAGGGCCCCCAACTAGGAATCGTAGTGAAGAAACTATTCGAAAGATGGATCGCCCTACGCTGGCTGCTCTTGGCTATCGGAATTGCCCTGACGATCGGGGCCGTCTATCTCGGGCAAGGGCTTTCGTTTGATCGTTCTATCGAGAACATGTTTGCCGCGGAAGATCCCCTCATTCAAGCGCACGAGCGATTCAATCGAATCTTCGGCGGCAACGAGGTCATTCTTGGCGTCTACCAGGACGACCATTTGTTTGCCGAGGACGGCAGCGGCCTGAATCGCGTGCGCGAGGTGCGTAAAAAGATCGAACAACTGGACGGCGTGAAAGAAGTCCTAACCCTCGATCGCGATCTGACACGAGGGTTCGTGCTCGATCCTGCGTCCGACGCGGGCATTAAGCTGAAGGAACTCTTCGCAGGCTATACACACAACGAACAAGGCAACATCGTTGCTTTGCCAATTCAACTGACCCCGAAAAGTGAATCGACCAACAGTCGCATCGAACTGATCAGTAAGATTCGGGCGATTTTTGATCAGCTTCCTGGAGGAATGATTACCGGCGAGCCAGTTATGGTTGTCGATGGTTTCAAGTACGTCGAGGAGGATGGGGATCGACTGGGATGGGCAACATCCCTGCTGCTAGCGGCTGTAATCCTGCTTGTATTTCGCAACCTCCGCTGGATGGTAATCGCGATCGTCGTCGTTCAGGTAACGCTGCAATGGACCCATGCAGCATTGGCCATCAGTGGTTTGCAACTGAGCATGGTGAGTTCAATGCTCACGGCAATTGTGACTGTTATTGGCGTCGCTACGGTCGTCCACTATATCCTGCGGTTCCGTCAGTATCGCGACGAAGGGCAAGACCCGAAGGATGCCTTGGCGTCTGCGTCTTCGTACTTATTGGTTCCCGTATTTTGGGCATGTGCGACCGACGCGGTTGGATTCTCAGCACTGCTGATTACCAGCGTTGGACCAGTGCATGATTTTGGCATCATGATGGCCGTAGGAGCCATGCTCGTATTGCCAGCCGTTTTGGTGTTTTTGCCAGGGCTTGTCCTGGCTGGCAGTCCTTGGATGGTTGATCCGGCTAGTCCCTGGGGAGATGCGAAGCTGAGTTCCGGCTTGTCACGAACGATCAACTCGATCGTGAATCAGCATGTGATCCTCACCTGTGTGATTTTATTTGCATTTGCTGTTTCGCTGCGAGGAGCTGCTTGGCTGCAAGTCGAAAGTGATTTCACGAAGAACTTCCGTGATACCACGCCAATCGTCCAGGCGTATGCGTTTGTCGAGGATGAACTGGGTGGTGCCGGTGTGTGGGATGTCGCTATTCCGGCTCCAGAGCACCTGACCTGGGAGTACATCCAGGAAGTCCAGGACCTAGAAGATCGCCTTCGAACGGAAGTTCCAGAACTATCGAAGGTGTTAAGTCTGGCCGATGTGGTCTCGGCGATGATGGAAGCTGCCGAGAAGAAGAGTTTCATCCGACTTCCAAAATTCGCTCTGATGCGAGTCGGTATGAAATCGCTGCATGCCCAGTTGCCGGAGACGCTCAATTCGCTCTACGCCCAGGACCCCGAAAACCCAGACGAGTATTGGTTCCGAATCATGCTACTCTCGAAGGAACGGCAAGACGCTCAGACCAAACAAGAGACGATTGAGGCCGTGCGACGTGTTGTGGCGGAATACTACGCAGAAAAGCAAACCGCAGCCGAGACGGTGGATAAGGAGCAAGAGAATGCCGTCCACAACGGCGAGCCGATTGTCAGCGGTTTTTTTGTGCTACTGACCCATCTCATTGACAGCCTGATCCGCGACCAGTGGCAATCGTTCGCGTTGGCGATCGTGGGTATCGGAATAACAATGACGCTCGCGTTTCGTAGCGTGAAGATGGCTTTGCTGGCCCTGATTCCCAACGTGCTCCCCATTTTGATGGTAACCGGGGTCTTCGGTTTACTCGGCTACCGAATCAATATGGGAGCAGCCATGATCGCGGCGGTTTCGATGGGACTAGGGGTCGATGCATCGATTCATTACATCTATGGTTTCCAGCGTAGCATTGCCAGTGGGATGACCCCCAGTCAGGCGCTGGTCGAGGTGCAGCAAAGCGTAGGGAAAGCGGTTATTTTCGCCACGTTTGCGCTTATCGCTGGTTTCAGCGTACTGTGCGTAAGTGATTTTGTGCCTACCATTTACTTCGGCGTGCTGGTAGGGCTGACCATGCTGGGGGGGCTTGTCGGAAACCTGGTTATCTTGCCCCTATCGATCAAGCTCCTGGTGATCGGACGGACCGAATCATAGGTTTGATTTGCCAACAATCGGTTTCATCTAGTCGATTCGCCGGGGCTTGCTTGCCAATGTGGCGGACTCTCTGGTAGAATACGCGGTTTCCACCTGAATTCATTTCCCCGTCTGGGGATTTTTGACTTAGTTTAATAGCGGATACGTAACGGAGAGTTTCGTGGGAACGAAGAAAACTGGTAAGGGTCGACGGAAGATTGGACGCAAGAAGCGACGTATGCGTGCAAAGATCCGTCATCGCAAGAAGTAATTGCGGTGAGCCGTCCTAGGACGTGTCTCCCCTACAACTGCCCACCCCGTCAATTCCGCCGTTGCCTAAGTTAATCGGGCAGCGGCATTTCTTTCTGCGCGCCCAAGCGAATTGAAGGCTTGTGCGTGCATTGGGTGGTTTGAACCATCTTCTCTAGCGTCAATCTTTCAGCCCTGTCGTGGCAATTCCTTTCAGGAACGTCTTCTGGGCGAAGAAGAAGAGAACCGCGATTGGCAGTGTGAATAGTGTTGCCGCTGCCAACAGCAGGTGGGTCTGGTCGGCGTAGCTGCTGACAAACTGCTCGAGACCGTATGCCAGCGGGAACTTGTCTTTGTTGCTTAAGAACAAGAGCGGACCACTGAAGTCGTTCCAGGCGGCCACAAATTGAAACAGGCCAACGGTCGCCAGGGCAGGCACCGACATGGGCAGGATAATCCGCCAATAGATGCCCCATTCCGAGAGCCCGTCGATCCGAGCAGCCTCGCTGATCTCTTCCGGAATCGTGCGAAAGAACTGCCGCAGCAGGAAAATGGAGAATGCATCTCCCAGAAATGTCGGCACGATCAACGCCCCGAGAGTGTTGTAGAGACCGATTTCTCGGAGGAGTAAAAAGCGAGGGATCATCGTGACGTGCCAGGGTAACAGCATTGTTCCAATCAGCACGGCAAATAGCTTATCGCGTCCCCACCACTTCAGCTTGGCAAACGCGTAGGCCGCCATCGAACACGAAAGGAGCGTTCCGGCGACGGATCCCAGGCAAAGCACCAGCGTGTTGGAAAGGTACTGCCAGAAAGGCATCGCCCCGATCGCCGCCACGTAGTTTTCCCATTGCCACGACTGCGGAATCAATTGGTTGGGGTTTGCCTGAATCTCGGTGGGAGACTTGAGCGACCCCGAGAGCATCACCAGCAGCGGCAGACTGTAAATCGCCGCGAAGAAGATCAGTAGCACGTAGATCGTCGACTTCTGCAGCCAGGTCATTGCTCGTTCCTCGCGCGATCTATGTGCGATTGGATCCTGGTCTCTGCCTCTTTCAGCATTTGGGGAAGATCAGGCTCGGTCGAACTCGACATCGCGGATTCGGCCAAATTTTTGATCTCGTTGTTGAAGTACGGAGCCCCAGGGATGACAGGAACCGGATATTGATTCTCGCTGCCGGCGAGTTCGATGAACGTGCGGAAGAGGGGTTCCTCGGCCAGAAACTCCTGGAACGATGGCTCATCCACCACGTGCTGAGAAACGGGAATCCAGCCGCCGGCCACGCAAGTGTGGGCTGCGGATGCCTCTTGTCCATCGAAGCCACACCAGAACTTGATGAACTCCCAGGCCCCACGTGAAGCGTTCGCTCCTTGTGGGATCACAAAGTTGTTACCGTTCACCCAGCCGGCGTTTGGCTTGCCACCAGGTGGCATCGGTAATGGAATTGCATCGAACTGAGCGACTTCTTCTCGCCTGTCTGCCTGCGACTTCTGAAACGCGCGGATATCGCGGACGCGCCACTGCCCATCCATGACGATTGCATATCGCTCGGCGAACAGCGGGAAAGTTTTTCCTGGAAGCGATTGGTCACCATGTCGAAAGCGCGCAATCTCGGAAGGGCCGTAGCGGTCACGGTAGCTGACCATCCACTTCAGCGCGGCCTCGATCTCGGGAGTCGTTAACGTGACGTGGTCATCGCTAGAATCGTAGAATTGACCGCCAAAGACGGGGCCCCAAGCCCAAATGCGTCGCGAGTCCGGCAGGTAGCCATGATGCTGGAAGGCAGCAGGCTGTCCAGGCGGAGCAATCGTTTCAGCGATATGGTCCAGGTCCGCGATCGTCTTCGGTGGAGAAAGTCCGTAGCGGGCGAGCATTGTTTTATTGACATACAGCGCTCGGATATCGAGGCCATTAGGTACGCCGTACAGGCGATCTTGATAGGTAACTAGCCGGCGCGCGGCCGGGAAAAGCCACGCCTCAAGTCGCTCGACTTCATCTGGCGTGGCCACTTCATCTAGTGCCAGGATTGCCCCGCGATGTCCCCAGTCGGCGATCACGGGGTCGTCTATGTTCAGCAGGTCAGGCGGATCGCCACCGGTGACGCTTAGGAAGAACTTCAGGTCGAGGTTATTTCCGGGCATAGCGATAGGACGCACAAAGTAGTCGTTCTGCGACTCGTTGAATCGTCTGGCGACATCTTCGACAATCGCCCGGTCGGCCCCGCCCCAGAAGTGCCAGAAGACGACCTCTTCACGCTCGTCAGGTACCTGGGTATCGCTCGCGGTCAGAAGTTGCTGAGAAACTAAAAGGCCAATCGCAAGTACGAAAAGTGAAGCGATGACAAGCATCCCGCGAATCGACGAGTAGGTATTCATCAGCGTACCCCCTCGTAGACCCAGCGCCGCGATGTTGTAAACAAGAACCAGGTTGCAATCCCCAGCAAGACAAACAGCAGCCACGCCACTGCCGAAGCGTAACCCATGTTCAAGTGCTGAAACGCACTGAGAAACAGGTGCAAACTAATGACGAGGGTCGAGTCAGCCGGAGCACCGCGTCCCTCGCTAACGATATAAATCTGCGTGAAAGCTTGCACCGATTGAATCAGGCCCATCACGAGATTGAAGAAAATGATAGGCGTTAATAACGGCAGAGTAATATTGATGAATCGACGGATGGGGCCAGCTCCATCGATCCGAGCTGCCTCGTAAAGCGATTTCGGAATGTCACCAATTGCCGCCAGGTAGATTACCATGAAATTGCCCATACCCCACAAGCTCATCAGAATGAGGGCATCCTTCGAGCCGATTGGCGCAGAGTTATTGGCCCACGCCGCTTCCGTAAAGGAATCAGGCGAAACTAGCTCGGCCGGCGAGGCGAACCATTGCGGTTGCCAAAGTCCAAGCGAGCCCAGGACCGAGTTCACCAGCCCATCGGCCGGATTCAGCAGCCACATCCACAAGATACTGGCAGCGACTACCGGAATAACCGATGGCAGATAAAACAGCGTGCGAAAGATCGATTGCCCACGGATATCGCACGAAAGAAGCGTCGCCAAGCCTACCCCCAAAACGATGGACAGTGGCACCGAGATCAGGGCGTAGTAACTGGTATTCCACAATGCATGTGCAATACCGGTGCCGGTAGCGAATTCACTAGCCAACTGCTCGTAATTATCGAGCCCTGCGAATCGTGGAGGATTGATTAAGTCGTACTGGCAAAAGCTCCAATACAGCGAAACGACAAAGGGATAGATGAACAATGCTAAGAGTCCCAACAACCAGGGACCTGCAAAGCCGGCTGCGGTAAACCATGAACGCCATCGGCGACGCGATTCTCGCGATGCCGTTTCGGCGCTACCGGAGGTGTCCGCTTGATGTCGCAAAACTTAATTCGTGCCGTTTTTCAGAGGGGAATGAATTTCTGGATTCCCTGTCGTCGTACTGGTAATCTGTGTCGGATTATTCCGAACATACGTGAGTGACGTATCCCTTACGATGCCACATTTAGGCCTCGGCGACAAACGGGGTGCAGAACCATGCTACGATGTCAGTAGGCCGCTATTGGTTTCATGAACTTTTCGCGATCAGCGGCTGGGCCAGTTGAAACGGATCGAGAACGAATGGAATTCCCCCGTTTAGCGAGAGATATTTCGATTGAGCGTGACGATGCGGGCGTACCCCATGTAAGCGCCAAGACCCTCGATGACGCCCTGTACGGCCTGGGGTATATGCATGCCACTGATCGGCTAACGCAGATTCTTTTTGCCCGGGCAATCGCCTCGGGGCAGGCAGCGGAAACGATTGCGGCCCGTGACGAGTTATTGGAGACCGATCGTTTTTTTCGTCGTGTTGGACTGCACCGAAATCAGCCACGAGAGCGTGACTATTGGCCCGAAGAAACGCAGAGACAGGTCCAGCATTACTGCTCTGGCGTGAACGACGCGATGAAAGCTGTGGGGCATACTTTGCCGATGTGGGCCATCGGGTTTGAGGCCAGTCCCTGGGAGCCTGTTTCCGTTTTGTACATTGGCAACTTGCTCAGCTTTGGTGGCTTGGCGGTTAGCCAGCTAGAAAACGAGCGGATTGTTATCGAGCTTATCCAGGCCCGCGGTGATGAGGCGGCGCTACGGGAGCTCTTTCCTGGCCGGTTAGAACACGTCGATTTCGATCTGGTGCAGAAAGTTCATCACGTGCGCCGCATGTCGGACGAAGCACTGGAAGTGTTGATGGATCTGCCGCGTTTGGCTGGAAGCAATGCTTGGGTCGTCGGGCCCTCCAAGTCGAAAAGTGGAGGTCCCCTGCTCTGCTCCGATCCGCATTTAGAAACCAATCGTCTACCGGCGATCTGGTACGAAGCGGTACTGAAATGGAACGGAAACTACGCAATCGGAGCAACGCTGCCAGGCTGCCCGTTGTTTGCCGTAGGACGCACGAAGAAGGTCAGTTGGGGTGTCACCTACATGAAAGGAGATACGACCGATTTCTTCATTGAAGATGTTCGCAAGTCGAAAGATGGAAACTGGCAGTACCGTCGCGAAGACGATTGGATTGACTATCAGATTCGTGAAGAGGCGATCGGTTGCAAGGGTAAGCCACCGGAAACGATGCGTGTGTTCGAGAACCCGCAAGGTGCCCTGGAGGTCGATCCAGAGAAGTTTGGCGATGGGTACTATTTCTCATTGGCGTGGACCGGATCATTTCCGCACTCTGGTATGGCGATCGCCTCGTGGCTCGATATGCTGCAGGCCGGAAATGCCGCGGAGGCATTGGATGTTGCCAGGGAGTGTCCTCAGCCGACACTTTGCTGGGTGGTCAGCGACATTTACGGCAACATCGGCATGCAAGGCAACGGACGATTCCCCCGTCGCCGGAACGAGGTGTCTGGCCTTGGTCCCGTAGCGGCGTGGGATGCTCGCAATCACTGGCAAGGCGCGATTGCCACGGATAAGTTGCCGCGCATCTACAATCCGGAGTGCGGCTTTATCGCTACGGCAAATGAAAACATTAATGAGCCGGGCAAGCCGCAGTTTGTCAGCCAGACGTTGCCTGACTATCGGAAGCGGCGGATTGTCGAACGATTAGAGGAACTGAGTGAAATCACCCCAGAAGAAATGCAGACGCTGCAATACGATCTGTTGAGTATTCAGGCACGTGAGATCCTTCCGATTTTGCTGCCTTACGCATCCGACACGCTCAAAGAAAAGTTGGCTGGTTGGGACTACCGGTATGAACCCGATAGCACCGAAGCGGTTTTATTTCAGCGATTCTATCGAAACACGCTACTGGAGATCTTCGGCCATGAACGAGGAATGGGGCCGCGGCGCACGTTGTATCTGGTCACACGCGCGGGGTTTTCGAGCATGATTATCGCGGCTTGCGACCAGATACTGAAGAAGGAGACTTCTCTCTGGTGGCAGACGCGTGACAAGGGAGAGATGATTCGTACGGCTGGCGAGAAGGCTTTGTTAGAACCAGAAATGAACTGGGGCGAATTCAATAACTTTCACTTCACCGATCGTTTCTTTGGCGGCGGTCAGGTAGGACGATTGCTGGGATTTGATAGTCCCAGGTATCCGATGCCTGGGTGCCATGCGACGGTGTTCCAGGGGCACGTATTGCAAACGGCGACTCGCGAGTCGACCTTTGCACCTAGTTACCACTTCGTCACCGATATGAATACGGACGAAGCCTGGACAAATTTGCCGGGCGGGCCATGTGAAAGTCGCTTCTCTTGGTACTACAAGAGCGACGTGCCGCTTTGGATGGATGGGGAATACAAGAAGCTTGCTCCCAGGTGGAAACCTACAGAGACCAGCCTGCCAGAAGAATCACCACAAATACCACCCCCATAAAACCAAGGATCCACACGGCGGTGTCCCAGGCATGCTTCAGAATGGCCGGCCACAATTCGTGGCGTGTGGCACCATAAACGAGGCTCACCACCACAATCAAAGGGAAGGCGTAAAGCAGCATCCGAGCGCCTGGAAACATGGCAAACAGGATGAGATCGAACATGGGTGACACTCTCTTGCGGTAGGCGTTTTAGGCGGACGCGGAGCTTTCTTTCGACTCGGATTTCTTCACACCAGGCTCGGACTTATCGTCTTCGTCTTCGTCCTTGGCTCTCTTCTTTCTTTCCGAATCAGGCACCATCCACACAGGCCCTGCTCCGGCGTCGTAAATCACCAGCACGTTCAGTAGCCCTGCGATCATTGTGTACAGGGTACCCATCTCAAACAGGTAGCCGTATGTACGATGTAGCTCGGCCATTTCGCCATCGATCGGTGGTGCCATGAAGCGGACGCCGGCGATCTCGATTGGATCCATTTTCTGGCGGACGAGAAGCGATTGGGCCAACGCCGGAAGCGTGGGAAGACCAACGCCCAGCTGGCAGATCAAGGGAAGTCGCTTTTCTTCATTGTCCCATTTTGCGTAAACAACCCGGCCTCCGCCCATCGACAGGCCTAGGAAGTAGATCGAAAGAATGCAAACCAAGAACAAAATCCCCTTACCGCGGCGACCCTGATAAAGGTGTCCCGCGCCGGGGATTAACCATGCCAGGAAGATGGCGGTCGTGGGGTTCTTCAGATCCACTGGGATAGGGGCGAAAGGATCTTGGTCCGCTGCTGGGGAAGCAGACCCGGCATCATTCGACATAGAGTTAAACCGGTAAGAATTTTCTACGTAGGTAATCTCCCAATCTTAGCCGAATACGCCCTGGATTCCAGGCCAGTTGTGGGGGGAGTTTCGGCAAGGAGCCTACGTAAAGTGAGTACAGGCAAAGGCTTTAGGAGCCAGGGCTAGTGTTGAACGCCCCAGGGAATCAAAGAAGTTCTTCGCGAATTGCCTCGACCGTCTCTGGCGATACCGATTGGGACTCACTCGCTTCGAGAGCAAGTCGCGAGAGATCAAGAATCTGCGATATAACCCGTGGTAGCCCTTCCGAATGCTGCGAGACTGCCTGAATTGTGGCTTCGTCAAGCGTAAGGGGAGAGTTCGGGAAAGCGGCCTGATAGGTTCGTGTGAAGTGAGCGACGTCTTCGCAGGTCCATGCTTCGAGTTCGATCTTCAGATCGGCCATCTTCAAAAGCCGCACGTCAAACGAGCGGAGTTTCGCGCTATCGACCGACAAGATTAGCGAACCGCCAGCCGTTGAACCGCAGTGCAAGCGAGCCAAGGTCAGCAAAATATCCGCTGTTTCCTGGGCCATTTCTTCCACATGGTCAACCACGATCACGACCGAGCGTTCTTCGAGTGCGTAAGTCGTTAACTGTTCGCGGATCCGGAACCATAGCTCCGTTGGTGTCGTAGCCAAACCAACATCGGCTTTTAGCTGGATGGCAAGTTCCCACAGGAAGTCTTGCTCGAACGTCCCAGGAGTCTGCAAATAGGGGACGATCGATCCGTCGCGGCGAAGCTTGGTGGTCCACTTTTCGAGGAGCGACGATTTGCCACTTCCCAGAGGCCCGGTCAGTACCGCCACGCGATCGCGGCGCGCCAGAGCGTACTCCAGTCGTGCGACGGCTTCCAGGTAAGCTGGGCTCTCGAAAAATGGACTCATACGGGCGACAATCAATTGAGGGCTGCTAGCTGTTCGCGTCGATGCTAGCACCAACGCGCAGGGCATTCCTGCCTTGGGATTGTTTCGGTAGAATCCGCCCGCAGTCTTCATGCATTCCTGATCCTCGCTCACGCAAACCCGCAATGTCAGAACGTTTTTTTATCGAGCATCCACCGACGGCCGCGGAAGTTACCTTCGATGAAGCCGAATCGCAGCACCTGGCCAAAGTCATGCGGGCCAATGCAGGTGATATCGTTATTGGTTTTGACGGCAGGGGAATCGAATATCAGATCGAGCTAACTACCGTCGGCAAGAAAAAGGTTGTCGGAACGGTTAGAAACCAAGCTGAGGTTTCGCGTGAAGCGGCACGTCATTTGACCCTGGCCGTTGCGCTTCCGAAGGGAGATCGTCAGCGCTGGCTGGTCGAGAAGTGTGTCGAACTGGGGGTGGCTCGATTGATTCCACTACTTACCAAACGAGGTGTCGCCCAGCCGGTCGAGAAGGCCATCGAACGGCTCCGACGCGCGGTGATCGAAGCCAGTAAACAGTGTGAAAGAAATCACCTGATGGTCGTCGAAGAGGGGCAATCGTTGGCAGAGTTGTTGGTCTCGAGACCAGCAGCTTCCTTCCTGCTTCACCCCAGTGGTGAAACAATACATCACGATGCAATTTTGCCGGCAAGTGAAGTCTTGGCGATCATCGGTCCCGAAGGGGGCTTCACCGATGAAGAGGTCGCAGCAGCCGCCGAACATGGTTGCCAGGTTGTCAGTCTCGGACCGCGAATTCTGCGTGTCGAGACAGCAGCACTGGCAATGGCGACGCTGGTGACGGCTTTACCGAGGCCTTAGGGGGCGTCGGACTCACTGCTGAGCTTTTCAATGCGACCAAATAGTGCTCCGCCTACTTCGCCGTGAGTCCAGGTGCCTGCGTACTTGTCTTCTTCAATGATAACGTGCGCACTGAACGTCCCCATGCCAGGGATGGTTGTCTTGTCGAGCGAGATAACCGGCGTCATTCCGGCCCACTTCACTTCCAATGGCAACGGAAGTTGAGCGTCTTTGTCCCCATACTTAATCCGAGCATTGATCAGCCAGATATCTCCTTCTTCCAGCTTGCGAACGCTTTTGATTTCGTAGCGTTCCGGTTTAGGTGCCTGATCTTCTTTACCGGAAATGGTAAACGAGCCGATCAACGCAACATTGTTGAGCCGTTTCTCGAACAGTGCGTAACGCTTGGCTTGGACGTCACTCTCCTTCGGCGTATTCTCTTCCTGGGCAAAAAGGGTTGGGCTAAGAACCACGGCAATGAGTAGCGACAGGCAGGCAAGACGCGACATAGGACATCTCCGAAGTGGGGCGAACGAGGATTCGATACGGTTAATCGTAGCGTTATCTGAGACGTCCGCCAAACAAGATCAGGGGATCTGAATGTTTCGCAGGTATTCGAGCCCGTCAGAGACTTCCTGCACGGGATACTCGGGATGTTCGCGTTCGACGCAGATAAAGCCGCGGTAACGGGCTTCCTCGAGAGAGGCGATCAACATCGCGAAATCGACCGTGCCTCGCCCGATCGGGACCTCAATGCCTCGCCCTCGAGCCAAGTCTTTCACGCCATCCTTGCCGCGGACATTGACGACATACTTGGCAAGAGCCTGATACGATTCGTCGGCCGAGAAGCCATTGATGATGAGGGCTCCGGGGTCAAAGTCGACTCCGATCGAACCTTCAGGAAGTTGGTCCAGGAACTGTTTCATGGCAGTGCCGTCGACCTGTCCGGTCTTGGTGGCAAAAGTCACGCCGCAGATATCCGCATGGCGTGCCAGATCGTGCAGGACCTCCAGCAGTCGAGAGTTGCTCTCGGCCGAGATCTCGGGGTCGATGCCTCCGATATGATTGACCAGCACCTTAGCACCCAGGTCATAGGCGGAAGTCATTGCGGCCTTGGTGGCGGCGACGCGTCGATCGAGATCGTCCAGGACGTTGTAACCGCGACGGGTCGGAAAGCTGACCGAGGCAATTTTCAGGTTGTAGTCCGCCAGCATCTTTTTGAGATGGCGGATCCCGGTCTGGGTGAGTTCCTCCGGGCGAACTTCGTTGCGGAGGTCGATTTCGACAGCATTGGCTTTCAATTCGCCAGCCGTTTGCAGGGCCTTGCGCAGAGGTTGTCGAAGACTGCGAAGTTGGACGCTCAGTGGAATCATGGACAGTTATTGGCTGAGATAAACAGGGAACGGAACGATTCAACGTGATGATTATGACGGTTGTATGGTTTTTATCGTGATGGTGAATCGTAGTTTTCGCAAGGTGTGCCAGCGATCACTTATTGATGAGCAAGAGTTTAGCGGACTGCGCTCGGTTATGCGCGGGATAATATTCGCTGAAACCACTTGCCTGGCACTTCGCCGATGATGTCGTTCGCTTTAATACCTCTGATGGTTCTGGCCGCAGGCTGGAAGGATGCGCCCATCGAAGAGCGTCATCCCGAGGCGATCGAGCTGTTTCAGTGTGATTTTGAAGAAGATACCGATCTCAATTACGATCTGTGGCCCGATCAATGGACTCGCCGGTCTGGTCCGGGTTATCCACGCTATGTGGATGTGGAAATCACCGATCAGGATGCGGTCAGTAAGGACCGTTCACTGAATATCCGACTCGATGGAGGTGCAGCCACGGCTTATAGCCCCCCCATCGCCGTGCGGGATATCTTCAGTTACGTGCTCGAAGGGCAAATCAAAACCGAGGGGCTCGAATTCGACAAGGCTTACATTTCGCTCACCTTCTTCAATGACAAACAGCAACCAGTCGAGACGTACTATTCGGAAAAGTTCAAGGAGACTGGTGGCTGGGTGAAAGTCCGAATCGGACCGATTGCCCCAAAGAACACCAACCTCGACCTGGCCGTGATCGGACTGCACGTAGGACCACAAGGAGAGGTTGATGAGGATCTGACGGGAAATGTCCACTTCGACGATCTGTGGTTTGCTCGTCTCCCGAAGATGACATTGGAGACGGCCGATGGCGGCAGCGTTTACCATGACGACGAAAAGATCAAAGTGAAGTGCAATGTTTCTGGAATTCTGGAACGCGATCCAACGGTGATCTTTGAACTCGTAGACGTTGGCCGTCAATCCCTTGCGCGGCAAGAGAGCAAGCTGGAAGGGAAGGTTGTAGCACGCAAGACGGAAAAAATATCGGAGCTGTTCGGTAAGAAGGCATACCAGGACGAGAATTGGGATGTCGGCTACGCAGGCGACATCGAGTGGGAGCCCCCCATCGACCAGAACGGATACTACGAAATTCGCGCTACAATGATGGGTAGTTCAGGACTCATGCATCGCCGCGTGATGACGGTCGCCGTCGTTTCTCACGATACGGTACCAGAAAAAGGCGAGTTCGGTTGGTCACTTCCTGATGGTGAACAGCCGCTCGACTTTCAGCGGATGTTTGATCTTCTGGTTACCGCCGGTGTGAACTGGGTGAAATTTCCCGTGTGGTATAACGATGACGACTTTGAGCGGGCTAACAACATTGCCCGCTTTGCCGAGCGTTTGAATAAACACAATATCAACGTGGTGGCGGTGATTGATAAACCACCGGCTGACATCCGAAACTTGTTCGGCGAACAGGAAACAATGTTGGTGGCAAATGTCTTTGCTGAACCTTTGCTCTGGCGACCCTACGTCGAGCCGATTCTCACGCGGCTTTCGCTCACCGTACATTATTGGCAGTTGGGTGCCGATGACGACGTGAGCTTTGTCGGCTATACGAACCTGCAGGACAAGCTTCGGCAAATTCGCCAGGAACTTCGTACCAGCGGCCAAGACATTGAACTGGGGATTCCGTGGCGATGGATGGCCGAAACGCCTGAGGGAAGAGATGCTCCCTACGGCTTTCTCGCCTACTCCATTCTGCCTCCGAGCGGAAGCTTGGACGACTTGTTGCCGATGACTAAGGACGAGCTTGGCATCTATCTCGATAAGTCGCAAGGCAAGACCACGCGTTTCGCCACGATCTATCCTTTGCCTCGCTCTAAGTACACCACGGAGGAACGCGCACGCGATCTGGTTGAAAAGATGGTGGCCGCCAAGATTCACCGAGCAGATGCCGCGTTTATTTCCAAGCCGTTCGATAGCGAATACGGTCTGATGAACGAGAACGGCTCGCCGTCGGAACTGCTCTTGCCATGGCGAACGACTGCTCGCCTGATTTCGGGAACGGAATACCTGGGGGCGATCCAGTTACCCAATAAAAGTCATAATCATGTGTTTGCTCGGGGCAATCGTACTGTCATGCTCGTGTGGAACTCGCGCGAGACGAACGAAACGTTGTATCTCGGGGACGACGTCAAAATCATTGACTTGTGGGGACGCGAAGTTTCGCCCCAGCAAGAGGGCAACAAGCAAGTCATTCCAGTCGGACCGATTCCACAGTTTCTGATTGGATTGAATGACAGCGTCGCCAAGATGCGACTCGCATTTAAGTTCTCGCCGTCTGAGCTAGAGAGCGACTTTGGGCGTACCCAACATATCGATGCGACGGTACTGAACACCTTCCCCACGGCGATCAGCGGGGTGGCACGGCTAGTAGCTCCTGACGTCTGGAATGTGAACCCTGGCATCCTCCGATTCAAACTGACTCGCGGGGGCGAATTGAAGTCCCCTTACAAGGTCTTGCTACGGGCGGATGCCGATAGTGGTCTTCAGCCGGTAAGAATTGATTTTCAGGTCAGTGCGGACAAGGAATTCGAGTTCAGCGTGTATCGCGATATCCTTGTCGGCAGCGGCATGATGCAAGTCGAATCAACGGCGTCATTCGACAAAGAAACTGGTGAACTGGTTATCGAGGCGACTATCCATAATCTGGAAGAGCAGCTCATTTCATTCGACTGTTTGTTGTATGCCACAGGCCGCCGGCAAATGCGTCAACGTGTGATGAACTTCGGCTTGGGGCGTACGTCGATTGTCTATCGGATTCCTGATGCGGAAGACCTGAAGGGAAGTACAATCCTGCTGAGACTGCGAGAAATCGGCGGTACCCGGGTTTTCAATCACCGCGTGGAAGTTGACGATTAAGGGGTCGATCCGTTTGTTCCCTTAACTATCCAGGCAAGAGCGTCCCGTGGCTGAAAAACTAAATCTAACGAGCGTCTGCGAGTTCTTAGAGCGATTCGCCCCCAGGCAGTTGGCCGAATCGTGGGACAATGTTGGTCTGCTTGTAGGGGACTCGGAACAGTCTATCGAAGGCATCGTGACTTGCCTGACAGTCACGCCGGAAGTTGTCGAAGAAGCCGTCGAGGCAGGTGCCGATTTGATCGTGACGCACCACCCAATGCCCTTTCGCCCTCTCAAGCAGATTACTACGGACAGCACCGTGGGGCAGATGCTCTTGAAGCTGATTCAGAACAACATTGCGGTCTACAGCCCGCACACGGCTTTTGATTCATGCGCCGAAGGGATTAACTTTCAACTGGCAAAGGGCATCGGCTTGACCGATATCCAGCCGCTGATTCCGGTTGACCTTTTGGGGGATTCGGGACTGACATCCCAAGTCGGCACGGGGCGCCGGGGGAAGTTTGCCGAAGGAGGCATGCCCCTGGCACGCATTGCTGAGGCGGCCAAGCAAGTGACTGGGGCCTCCATGGTCAAGGTTGTGGGGCGGGGGACGGCCGAGATCGAAACGGTCGCCGTTGGCTGCGGATCGGCCGGCGAACTTCTTTCTGCGGCGATCGAGAATAAGGTCGATTGCCTGATCCTGGGGGAAACCAGTTTCCACACATGCCTGGAAGCAAAAGCCCAAAACGTCGCTCTCGTGCTCGTAGGGCACTATGCCAGTGAGCGATTTGCCGTCGAGAATTTAGCGACGATTCTGGCGGAAGCATTTCCATCGGTTAATGCGTGGAGCAGTCGGCAAGAAGCGGACCCGATTCACTTCGCCTAAAAATCTGCCCTTGGCTGTGCAACGTCAATTAATAATCGGCATCCAAACTAACGTTGCCACAACCGTTGTGTCCTCAAATGCGTTTTACAACCCAAGTTACGTCGATTACGGCGAGAGGGTTTGTCGATCTAACGCCTTTAGGTAACAATGGTTAGGGAAAACCATGAGCTGGCAATTATTGTCTGTAGTCTGAGGGGCGATCCATCGAAGGATTCGACTTGCGTTGACTTCCTCACAAAATGGTTATCAAAGCCCCTTGGTAAATTAACTTGGCGCACGATTGGCGAACTATATGAAACAATGCGATAAGTCACTCATCGCCCTGCCGGTCTACAATGAAGCGAGCACCATCAATGCGGTCTTAGACCAAGTGGTCGGGTACGGACATCCAGTGCTGGTGGTCAACGATGGCTCGACCGACGATACGCTTCAGCTTCTTCAGCAGCGCGACGACGTGATTGTCGTAACGCACGAGAAGAACTCTGGCTATGGCGCTGCGTTGCTTACCGCGTTTCAATACGCTGAAGACCATGGTTTCGATATCGTTGTGACGATGGACTGCGATGGTCAGCATGAACCACAGCTGATTCCCAAGTTCATCAAGGCATGTCGCTCGGTCGACATTGTGTCAGGCAGCCGATACCTCAAGCAATTCGAGGGACAGAGCGAGCCCCCAGCGCAGCGACTTTTCATCAATCGTCGTGTCACTTCCGAGTTGAATCGCCTGCTTGGTTTTCAGTTGACCGATTCGTTTTGTGGATTTAAAGCCTATCGTGTCGAGGCTCTGAAGAAGCTCGACGTTACCGAGACGGGCTATGCTATGCCACTCGAACTTTGGGTCGAAGCCGCCAAGGCGGGATTGAATATCGTCGAGCTGCCTGTTCCTTTGATCTACCTGGACGAGAACCGTTCTTTTGGAGGTGCTTTGGATGACGGTAGCACGCGTCTGAACTATTATCACTTCGTCTTGGATCGCAGCCTTGCTCGTAGCGGCTTGACCAGCAACGATGCCCAGACGATGGCTTCCTGCTGAAAACGTTCGCCAAAGTAGCTCTTCTTATGACTGCCGAGCAATCTGGAATCCGGTATCAACCAATTCGTGCGCCCCGCAGTCACGGTGAAGTCCTTGTTCAGCCCAGCCCCCTGAATGTCGAGGCCCTGTTAAACGAGAATCGTGCAAGGTTGGCCGCGGCTGGGGGGCGTTCGTTGGGCTTCGGCGGTCTCGATCTCGCCACGCTACGCAGCCAGGCCCGCGCAGAGATGCTACGAATCGCTCGTGAGCATGTTTCCTCTTATCGAGATATTTCGAATGTGCCTGATTCGAAAGGCCCGGTGATCATGACCGGGCACCAGCCGGCGCTCTATCATCCTGGGGTATGGTTTAAAAACTTCCTGGTAGACCGAATCGCATCTCGCGTGCAAGGCGTTGCGATCAATGTAATTATCGACAATGACGTCGCACCGGCACCTTCGATTTCGGCACTTAGCGGCACGCCAAGTGAACCGCGGCCGACACGGATTGCCTACGACCAACCAGGGCCACGTGTTGCTTGGGAAATGACGCATGTGGAGTCGATGGAAACGCTGCGATCCTTTGCCAAACGAACTGCGGAAACGATTGAGCCGTTTGTTACCCATCCCTTGGTAACGCAGTTCTGGCCGCAAGTTGTTCAAGAAGTTGAGGCGGGACAGCCGCTAGGCATGGCCTTTTCGGTGGCTCGTAATTGCCTGGAAGAATCTTGCGGGCTTCAGATCCTGGATGTTCCGCTCAGTAAGCTATGCCAAACCGAGTGGTTTTGTCGCATCATGGGCTTTGTTTTCACGAACGCAAAGCACTACCGCGAGATCTACAACCAGAGTGTGCAGGTATATCGAAACGTTCATAAGATCCGTAGTGCATCCCATCCGGTGCCTGACCTGGAAATGGATGATAACTGGGTGGAAGTGCCGTTCTGGGTTTGGACGAAAGAGAACGCAAGTCGGCGCAGGCTTTGGGTTTCGGGCTCAAGGTCGCAGGTGGTGCTCTCCGATCGAGCAGGCTGGCAGATCGACTTATCCTGCGACCAAGAATTACCACTGCATCTGCAAGAGTTGACCTCTCAGGGGATCTGTGTTCGTCCTCGGGCATTGATGACGACAACCATTTTGCGTCTGGTGGCGTCCGAACTTTTTATTCATGGAATTGGTGGAGCAAAATATGATCAGGTCACCGATGAGATCAATCATCGTTTGTTGAGTTTAGATCCGCCAGCGTATGTAACAGCCACAGCGACGGCGCAGTTACCGATTGATGTTCAACCGGTAAGCCATGACGATCTTCAAGCAATCGATGCTCGACTGCGCGATGCCGAATTCAATCCTGATCGCGCGATCGATGATGCCCTGGAGAAGGACCCTTCTTGGCAATTGCTTCTCGAACAAAAGTCGAGTTTACTTACCAATGTTCCAAAAATTTCTGAAAAAGCTGAGTGGCATCGACAGCTACAAGAAGTGAATTCGAAGCTGCGAAGTCAAATTGCGGAACCTGTTGCGCGCCTTCGAATTGAGCGCGAACAGATTGCTGGTCAACTGCATCAGAAACAGTTGCTGACGTCGCGCGAATACTCGCTTTTGCTCTTCTCTAAGGAGGGATTGCGAAATTTGCTACTGGACCTTGCTGAAAAAGAGATTTAATCTAAGGGGAGAGTTCACTTCGCAAAGGGATTTGTCTTTATTGAACGGAGTCGGATTGAATGCGTCGCGTCGTATCATCGACCTATTCGCCCCTGATTCAGCCGCCCGAATCTTCCTCTCATGCGAGTCTCTCTCGCAGAGATGCGGCCCAATTTTGTCTCACATCTAGTCAGGAAGGCGAACAGTTCGCCATCTTGCAATTGATGAAGCATTGTCTTTTCGCTTACGACGAAAACGAGTTTCATTCCCAGCAGGAACGCCCCGATTACGATGCCCGTGAACGGCTCACGTTCCGACTTGGCAATCAGATTGTCGGCCACATTCGTTGTGTGCCGCAGCAAGTTTGGCTGCAAGGAACCTTGGTGCCATATCTGCGAGCAAGTGAATTCGTGTTGGCCCCTGAACACGTCGACCTGAAGAATGTCGATGCATTCTTCAGCTGTCTCGATGAGACGTTTGATCGTTACCCTGGTGCTTTCATGATGCACCGCACGAGTGCGGCAATGGCCCAGCGACTGGCCCGGTTTGGATGGGTAACGTTGTCGAGCAAATTCCGCAGCAAAGCGGCGACGGAACCCTATTTGGCCTCCGTTCGCGGCGCATCGATTGAACCAGCGCCGTTGCTGCCGTCACGCAGTGAATCGGGTCTCTGGATTCGCCTGATGCGGCAAGTCGAAGCGGAAGCTTTGGTGTCGCTGTATGAAAATTCATTTCAATCCAACCAGATCGGCACGCCTCGTTCGGCAGTGATGTGGGATTGGCTATTGCGACGCAAGGCTTTCGATGCGTTGTATGTCGCCATTCGAGGCGGCAACAAGCTGGCCTTGGATGATGCCATCGACCGAATCGCCGGCTATGCGGTCGTCAAAGACGAGAAGATCTTAGAGGTAGTTACTCAGCCAAACGAAAAAGGCGTGAAGCTTCCACTGATCAATCGGATTTGTAGCGATCTCTACGAGACGGGCCATCCGGAATTTCATCTCGAGGCACCGGCAACCGATCCGGTACACGACCTTTTGAAGGATATTCCCAAGGCCAAGAGTACACTGCCTGGGGAAGAAATTCTCGTTCGTATGCCCAATCCCATCCAGCAGTTGGCAGAGTTGGCGGCGACGCTTCATCAGCGGGCCAAGTCGCGCGGTCTTGAGCTGCCACTCGATTTGGGGCTGTTGATTGAAGGAGAGAAATTCTGCATTCACTTGGGTAAGCGAAAAGGTTCCCTCAGCGATGGAAAGCTGGGACGTAGCTATTTGGAGCTAACGCATGCCCAACTTGTCCGCTTAATCCTTGGTGATTTGCCTATCCAACAAACGCTTCAGCAAGGTCAACTAGTGGCGTCCACTCAAGTTGCGGCAAATGTAGCCACGAGACTTTTTGACTACGATCCGCCGTGGTTCCCAGCCATCGACGTCTTACCGATGCGCTAATCCGCGTGATATCGGCAGGAAGCATGAAAATTCCCTCAGTCCGCAGGGACATGGCAAACGCAAACGGATTGAGTATCATGAATCGCTTGGTTTTTCGGTCGGTCCGCCTCCCTTATGTGGACCTCCTAAGTTTTCCACTCGAATCGTAGAACACTTTCTGCGTTTGCTGTTCCCATGAAGATTGCCATTGCTTCGGACCACGCTGGGTATCATTACAAGACCATCATCGTCGAGCATCTCGAAAAGCTCGGGCACGAGGTGGTCGATTTTGGGACCGATTCTGCCGAGGCATGTGATTATCCCGACTTCATCATTCCAGCAGCAAAAGCGGTTGCTGCAGGGCAGTGCGAGCGCGGTATTGTTCTGGGGGGCTCGGGAAATGGAGAAGCCATCGCCGCAAACCGAATCCACGGCATTCGTTGCGCTCTGACGTGGAATGTCGAGACGGCTAAGCTCGGACGTCAACACAATAAGGCGAACATGATTTCCATCGGCGAGCGAATGACCGCCGAAGAAGACGTCCTGAAGATTGTCGATGCTTGGCTGGCAACTGAATTCGAGGGTGGGCGTCATGAGCGTCGCATCGAGAAGATTGATACGCTCTCGCAGAACTAGTGTTCTGTCAATGACTTCTGACGACTTAAGCGCCAACACGAATATGGCCCAGAACCTGGCCTTCGCTCACGATGTCGTCTTCTTCGGTGTGCAGATCGTAAAGCACGCCAGAGGCTGGGGATACGACGTCGAAGGTTACTTCGCCAGCAAGCACTTCTAGAACTCGATCTCCTTCACGGACGAACGAACCACGCGGTACAAGCCAAAGACTGGTACGAACCAAGATATCGGTCAGGCCGAGTTCTGGCAAAATCAGCGGTCGTAAGTCGTCGCGTAGCATTGATTTCCGATTTCTACATTCTGGCAGTGTCAGAAACTTGAGAACCATCAAGTGCTCTCAATCGTCCTGTTGGTGCCTGCATTAGAGGCTCAGGCGAGGGCTGGAGAGTAATACCGGGGAAGCGGTATCGATTCAAGGTCGAATCGAACGCTAACTCCGTGGAAATTTGGTAATGGCCAGGCTAGCGTGCGCCCGGGTTCCCAGGTCCCTATGCGAATAAATGCGAGAGAAAATGCCTTTTTTGTAAAATAAATGGGCGCATTCAGAGAATTAGCTTACGGTAACAAAGCACCGTAGATTTGGGACAGAGAATTTGGCTGATAGGGGGGCTTTATGGCCAAAAGTATCAAGTCAATTGCACTCGTGTGTGCAGTTCTCATTGCCTTTGGGGTAATTTATGAATCGTCGCTCCGCAAAATCGCTGATGGCGGAAAAGAATGGCTCCGACGCCAAACGAATGATTTCTGTGAGCCTGGTTACCGACTTCATTCCGAGCACTGCTGGCAATGTGAAAACGGCGAAACGTATTTCGTCTATGTCTTCGAAACGACTTCGATGCATCGTGGGTTTAGCCCAGGTGTTCAGATCCTCTTAGAAGATGTAAATCACGAACCGTTGCATCGCTTCAGCATCAATTCCGAACACAAATTGCTGAATTCGGCTCTTCTTCAATCGGTGACACCCAACCGATTAGAGTTAGTGTTTCGCGTCGATGAGCCTGCACCAGATCTTTACTGTTACTACTGGAAGGTCGAAGGCGGGCGGCTCGTTCGGGCCGATTTCTTACCATCCTAATGGCCTTCTAAAGACGGAATTGTTTGTCGAAATTTGGCGGACATTCTGATGTCGCCTTCTACTTTCGCAAATTGCTTGTCATCTCTGAAATCGCTATCTACTGTTTAAGCAGTACTTCAAGGCGAGTAGGGAAATACGGAGCGTTCCCGTTTGCTTTGTCGCCACGATGCCAGCCACTTTTCTGCATAGCCTGACTCATCATGGCAGGGCAACTACGAACAGAGAGAGCACAATGAGAAACTTCAAAAGACTAAAAAGAGATGCGCGAAAGAATCGATTTGGTGGAGAGCAATTAGAACAACGTCAGTTGTTGGCAAGTGATCTCTCGGTCGTTATCGACTCGGTGTTCGAGGAGATAAGATCGATCGATGGGACCGGAAACAACTTGGCCGTCCCCACGTTGGGAAGTACGGAGACGGCGTTCATTCGCTTTGTAGGCGCAGACTATGCCGATGGCATTTCGGAAGCTTCCGGCGAAGATCGCCTCAGTGCCCGGGAAATCAGTAACAACATCGCAGCACAGTCGACTTCGATAGAGAACGATCGATTTCTGACCGACTTCGTGTGGCAGTGGGGGCAGTTTCTGGATCACGATATCGACCTGACAGGCGAAGCGAGTCCACACGAGTCGTTGCCGATTGAGGTGCCGACTGGGGATATCTTTTTTGATCCGAACGAAACCGGCACGGCAACCATTTCGCTGAGTCGTAGCGAATACGACCCAGCGACGGGGATCTCGGTGGATAACCCTCGTGAACAGATCAACTCGATCACCGCATTCATCGATGGTTCGATGATTTACGGTTCCGATGATTCGCGGGCAGCAGCACTGCGAACTTTTGAAAGTGGACGCCTGAAGACGAGCGTCGGAGACTTGCTGCCAATGGAAGGGGACGTCTACGAAGATGCGGCAGGCTCCATCTTTTTCGTAGCAGGCGATGTCAGGGCCAACGAGCAAGTTGGTTTGACCGCGATGCACACCCTTTTTCTGCGGGAGCACAATCGACTGGCCGATGAAATCACAGCGGCAAACCCTGATCTAACCGATGAACAGATCTATCAACAGGCCCGTGCGATTGTCATTGCCGAGATCCAGGCAATTACGTTCAACGAGTTTCTGCCTGCGTTGCTCGGTCCCGATGCCATTGCGCCTTATCAAGGTTACGACTCGACGGTCGATCCAAGTATCGCCAATGAGTTTGCAACGGCCGCCTATCGGTTTGGACACAGCATGTTGTCAGGCGAAGTGCTGCGACTCAACAACGATGGAACCGTTGCCGAGGAAGGCTCGCTGTCGCTACGAGAAATGTTTTTCAACCCGCAAGAGATCATCGACAACGGAATTGATTCGCTGCTTTTGGGACTTGCCTCACAACAGGCCCAGGAAATCGATAACATGCTGGTCGACGATGTCCGAAATTTCCTGTTTGGCCCTCCAGGTGCAGGCGGGTTTGATCTGGCGTCGCTCAACATTCAAAGAGGTCGCGATCACGGCCTGGCCGATTACAACACGACACGTGTTGCCTATGGTTTAGACCCCGTCAGTTCGTTTGATGAGATCTCATCGAACCCGGATGTCATCGCGGCGCTTCAAGCAACCTATGACTCCGTTGATGACATCGACTTGTGGGTTGGAGGGCTGGCCGAAGATCATGTTACCGGGGCCAGCATGGGGGAACTCTTCCGCAGAATCATTGCAGATCAGTTCACGCGGCTGCGTGACGGAGACCGCTTCTGGTATCAGAGCCTGTTTTCGGGACGCCCGTTGGAAGCAATCGAGCAGACGTCGCTCAGCGATATCATTACTCGCAACACCGGCATCACTTCCTTACAGGAGAATGTCTTTTTTGATGCTGCGGTTTGGATCCATGATGCCTCTGAGAGACGATCGGAAGTGACCTGGGTGACTGGTACGGGAGATGAAATCACCATTCAGGAGACCGACCGTAGCGGGACCACCAGCGAGACCAACGTTGTCACCGACGTTGGTCAGATCCAAGTGGTCGGCGAAGACTTTCAACGCGATGTGTTCGTGCTTGACTTGAGTCAACTTGTTTCCACGATGGATGGTGGTTTTGTGATTCAAGGACAAGCAGGACGAGGTGACGTGCTGGTCTTGGCCACGGGGCCTGGTGTCGATTCGATCGTGATCGGAGAGGGCACCATTGAATGGAACAACCAGTTGATCACCTACAGCGGCATCGAACGCATTGTTGTTTTCTCCAACGATCCAAACGATAACGTGGAGGTTGAAGCGGGAATTGATGCCCGTGTGAATCTGCTGGCTGACGAAGTTCCCACGACCAATCAAGAACTTCTCGAGGTGCTCGACCGTCGAGACCCGCGACCAGATCAACCTGGTGGGCCGCGACCTGGAGACGAACCTAGACGTCGTGAGGACGCCGTCGCCAAGAAGATGCTCGAAGAAGAGAGGATGACTTCCGCCGGGCGGTCGATCTGATCGTTGCCGACTTTGCGTAAAACAGCAAAAACGCTCGTTGCGATACGGCAACATGATGCTGTATCGCAACATCATTGAAAAGTTGTCACCAGACTTCGATGAATCGCCGTGTTTTTCTAAAGCATTATCAGGTAGTGGTTTGCGGCGTGTCACGTGCATCCTTGGCAGCGAATGGCACCCGCTTTGCAAATTCTCGATTGTTCGACCTTTCGGACCATGCTCGCACGCTGGCGAGCTTGTGAAAACCGCTAACCACTGTCTCGTCGAGAACGTCTCCTCCATGCACGCCCGCGAACATGTCCAACTTGCCGCTTACCTCGCTGTCCATGCTCCTGCCTACCTGCGTGGAAACGTAACCTACAGCCCGACGGCATTAGAGCATTACTGGATATCTTCTAAGTGTCGTCTCGACCGTTGGGGTATTCGCCTGAAGACTCACGCGCAGCTTCTGGAGTCTGGCCCA
Organism: Blastopirellula marina; assembly: GCF_002967715.1. NCBI lineage: Bacteria > Pseudomonadati > Planctomycetota > Planctomycetia > Pirellulales > Pirellulaceae > Blastopirellula > Blastopirellula marina. Next base: position 114,930 of record NZ_PUIA01000026.1, on the reverse strand, counting down.
GCAATGGACTTTCCGCGTTTCTGGAACGCGGCACGTCCTGTGATCGAAGAGATCTTGGTTAGCGACATTCTTACACGCGTCTGGATCTCGGTGTGCGTTGCTCACGATCGGATTCAGCGAGAAAGCATTGCTGAGCCTGTGGCCAGGAGTGTTTTTCTAGGGCACATGGAAGCCAGGAATCGGGCATTGAATCTGCTTTTGCATGGTCGCGGTTTAGAGGCAACCATGATGGTTCCCTTGAATCGGCTTCGACGGCGTACGGAACGTTGGACCGATATGCTATTGGGTTATATTGCCGCCGATACCGATGTGAATAGTTTTGGTTACGATCAGACTCGAGTCCGTGAGTTTGGTAACGACATTCGCAGCGAGCGGGGAGCGTCTAACAAGAATGCCTCGTGGGCAATGCTGTTGGAGACGGCCCTGGAGGCCTTTGGCGGCCAGCTAATGGCTGAGCCAGCCAACGCAGACTTGAATCGCGATATTGCGAATGCAGTTATGGCCAGTTTCGGCGATGAATTGTTTAGCCAAAATACGTTGATCAATCCGATGTGGGAATCGCGAATCATTCACTTGGCAGACGACGCGCAACAGCTAGTCGAGCAGTTGCTTTCGCCGGAGCCCCCAGTCATCGAGCAACAAGGCAGGGAAACTTCGCGGCTATCGTTTCCCGCATAAGCATTTCAAGTACTTGGCGATTGATATGGGTTGTCTGTGACTTCTGCCAGGACAATTTCTTCATGACGATCGTGTGCGATGTCGGAACACTGCTTTAAACGCTCGAACAATGTCGACTGTTTCTCGGGATCAGGCAGCACCGTTTTGGGAATTGCCAGGTAGATAAACGGCATGGTGTCGTAGATCACGATGGCTTCCCGGTCGTCGGATACCTGATCCAAGACGCTCCAACGGCTAAAGCCGATCCCTTCTTCGGTAACGGTTGCGACACCCTCGTCATAGAACCACGCTTCATCCGGCCGGGTGAATTCCTGTTGAGCGGTTAATTCTCTCAGGTATTGAGAACGGCTATGCCACTGAAGCCCAAACACCAGAAGCGTAATGGATGTCATCGCGAGCAACCCATAGTACATGACGTCGCCATCGAGTCCTGTCTGATAGCGGACCACGATGAGTAGCACGGTCAAAATGGCCGGCAAGATCAACTGCTTGATCATACTCCACGTGGTGGGAACAGGATTCTTGCCGTCTACGTCGACCCCCATGGTTGCCAAACGTGCGTAAAGCTCTGGGCAGGGGGGCCATTTCAGCTGCTCGATCAATTGGAATTGATCGAGTTGGTTGTCTCGGCGAAATGCTTCCCAGTCAACCAGAGGAGACGGGTGTTCCATGGCCTGGGTTCTTAGTGCCTGAGCTTTGGCTGCGAACGCTTCCGCCTCTTCTGGCGACGAGAAGTATCGTTTGGGGACGACGTAGGCTCGAACTTTTTGAACGTAGATGGCCACATAGTCTGGTAGGTTCTGGACAAGCGGTACGTTGTTCCATCGTCGGCGCGAGGCTCCTCGTTCCGTTGACGTTTCTAAATAGTCGTCCAGCAGGCGAATGGTTTGTGGTCCAGGAACAATCTTGGCGTTTTTGCCAATCCTTGCCCAGGCACGTAAATAGAGGATTGTCAGCAACAGGGCACAAAGGCCGACGACGCCCAAAAGACAAGCGAGAAAGAACCACTCGCTTAGGATGACCAAAAGAAACACGAGTGGCCAGACCGCCAGTAGAACCGTGATGGTACGCCAATAATCTCTTAGGCGATCGGTCCACGGCAGGCCGTAAAGAATAGCGGCGATGTCTTCCGACTTGTTTTCGTAGGTAACTTCCATGGACATCACGCAAATAATGGTTGTAGTCGGGGCATTGGTCCGATTGTCGATTGAATTTCATGGAAAAGCGATCTCTTCTTGGGGACAATAGGGAGACGCTTGTTCGAATTTCGTTCCTCACAATATATTTCTTTCGATATGCCTCTTACGACCTTTCGCCCGTTTTTTTCGGCATGTTTGCTTCTCGTCGTGTTTGGAGCTTCCGCTTGGGCCACGCAGCGTCCTAACGTTGTTCTGGTCATGACTGACGACCAAGGGTATGGCGATGTTGGTATCCACGGAAACCAGGTTGTACGCACGCCCCATCTCGATCAATTCGCACGAGAAGGAACCCAACTAACCCAATTCTATTGCAGCCCAGTATGTGCCCCTACACGTGCTGCGTTGATGACAGGGCGTTACTTTTACCGGACTGGTGTTATTCATACCTCGCGAGGTGCAGCCAGAATGGCCAGTGAGGAGAAGACAATGGCCGAGGTGTTTCAGGATGCCGGGTATGTTACCGGTATCTTCGGCAAATGGCATTTAGGTGACAACTATCCTTTGCGGCCGCAAGATCAGGGTTTTCAGGAAAGTCTCGTTCACAAGTCAGGCGGAATCACCCAGCCTCCTGATCAACCTAACGACTATTTTGATCCGCTATTGTGGAAGAATGGCGAACCTGTCCAAGCCCAAGGATATTGTACCGATGTCTTTTTCAACGCCGCTATCGACTTCATCAGGGATAGCCAAGATGTCCCCTTCTTTGCTTACATCGCCACGAATGCCCCCCACACGCCGCTGATTGTGGACGAGGCCGCGTGGAAGCGTTATGCCGACCAAGAACAAGACGAAGTCACCGCGAAGGTGTATGCCATGGTCGAGAACATTGACGAGAATTTTGCTCGACTACTGAAAACACTCGATGCATTGAAACTGCGAGAAAACACGATCGTCATCTTTCTGACCGACAATGGCCCGCAGCAGAAGAGGTTCAATGGAGATCTTAGTGGGCGAAAGTCTATGGTGCTTGAAGGAGGGATTCACGTTCCTTGCTTCGTCCAGTGGCCTGCCAAACTGAAGGGAGGAGATCAAGTAAGTACGCGTCACGCCCACCTCGATTGGTTGCCAACGTTAATTGAAGCAACTAGCATTCAGGCCGATTTGCCAAACAAGATCGACGGCGTTAGTTTTTGGCCGCAACTAAGTGGCAAGCAGAAAGAAGTAGAGCCCCGCAAACTCTTCTTTCAAGTGCATCGTGGGCTAGATCCAGAACCGTATCACAACGCGGCCGTTCTGGGTGAGCGGTATAAGCTCGTTATGAATGACGGTAGCTTCGGGCACGAGAAGCTGACAGATGTGCCAGAGAAGCAGCGAACGGGTTTTCAGCTTTTTGATTTAAGTAAGGATCCTAGCGAACAAAATGATCTGGCCAAACAGATGCCAGAGAAGGTAGCGGAGCTCACCAAGGCCTACGATGCCTGGTTTGCGGATGTGAAGGCTTCACGAGAGTTTGCTACGCCAGCGATCTTGTTGGGGGCGAGAGCGACCGAGTCGACTCTTCTATGTCGCTACCAGGACGGATACTACCAAGGTTCGCGGCACCTCGGCTGGAGGGTAGAAGTACAAGAGCCGCTGTTGGTGCAATTGCGTTTGAATCAGGTAGCCAAGCCAGGCGAAAAGCTGATGGTACAGTGGCTAGGGAACGTTTTCGCCTACGATATCGAGAATCTAAAGGAACCGGTCACCGTGCTTCCGTTAACGCCCGGGACCGGCTTGATGGACGTTTGGCTGCAAGCCGAAGGCACACCACGCGAGTTCATCAAAGACAACTCAACAACGGGCGATGTCGTGGTCAGTCCAGTGCGTGAAGGAGACTGAACTCAATCTCCCAGGCCGAGTTCCACAGGGACCGAGACCTTTTCCCCCTGTCGTATGACACTCAATACGACCTCTTCTCCCGGCGTCTTATTCTCGATAGACGAGAGGAGGTCGTCTGCCGATTGGACCTGGTGCCCGTCAATTCCAACGATCGTATCGGCTTCGCTGCGATCGAGTCGAGTCTGCTCGTAGACGAACGGACCCCGTTGGACCTGCTCGCGAACGAGTCGAAATCCGCGAATTCCAGCTTCATCCGCAGGTCCGCCAGCCGCCACCGTCGCGACCGTCAGTCCCTGCTCGGTTTGATAGACGCGCGTGATTCCGATGTCGGGGCGAATGACGCGCCCATTCTTAACCAGTTGAGGCACCACTCGCTGGATTGCAGTGGCGGGGATCGCAAATCCGACTCCCGTGTTTTCGCCAGTACTCGATGCGATGGCTGTGTTCATCCCAATAAGACGACCACTACTGTCAAACAGCGGTCCGCCGGAGTTTCCTCGATTCAAAGCTGCGTCAATTTGAATGATTGACTTCATCGTTCGGCCGCTACGCGATGGCAGAACTCGATTTAAGCTTGAGATGATGCCAATGGTCATCGTTCTTTCCAGGCCGAATGGATTGCCGATGGCATAAACCTTTTGGCCAACTTTCAGACGCGAAGAGTCCCCGAATTGAACCGGATGAAGAACCTCTTCGGGGGCTTCGATTTTCAATACCGCGATGTCGTTAACCGGATCCTGCCCAACGAGTGCCGCGTAATAGCTTTCGCCATCGAAGAGCGTTGCACGGATCTCGCGGGCTCCTTCGATCACGTGGTAGTTGGTCAGGATGAGTCCTTGCTTGTCGAGCACGCTTCCGCTGCCCGAACCTTCCGCAGGGCGTTCCATCATAAAGAAGTTGTCGATTTGGACACTTCGCGTGGTGATATGAACCACGGCACGATTACCTTGCTCGTAAACGTAGATGTTTCGCTGTTCTTCTGGCGTAAATTCCAGCTGCTTGGCATTCCACTGGGGAGTGAAATCCTGCGGAGCCGAAGCAACGCGTTCCTGGGCGTTGAGCGAACTGGAAAACAGGAAGATGGCAATCAATGCGGTAGGGAGAAATACGCGAAGTGTAGTCATCGATCGGTACTCCTAAGGCGAAGGGTGACTCTCCTGGGGAAAACGAACTTTCGAAATCATTCGCACTTGTCGATATACGACCAAGCTGGAAATTGGTTCAGCCGTCGAAAAAAAGGACTATTTAATACGTTCTTTGAGACGTTGTTGGGTCAGAAGCATCAGCGTGCGATGCGTACCAAGACGCGAGATGTCGCTGTCGTCGTCGGTAGGAACGAGTTGCTCGTAGTCTCCGTCAGGATTCATCACCCAGGCCTGACGGCGATCTTTCATCAGTACGTCGAGAATCTCCCATACTCGCTCTTTGTGTGCACGTAATTCAATCGGTGCACAGGCTTCGACGCGGTTACTCAAGTTCCGCTGCATCCAGTCCGCCGAGCCGATATAGAATTCGCCGTCGAGTGGGTCTTCCGAGCCGTTGGCGAAGTAGAAGATGCGCGAATGTTCGAGAAACCGGCCGATGATACTACGGATGGTCACGTTATCGGTGAGACCAGGCAAACCCGCCCGCAGGCAAGAGAACCCACGTACAATGCATTCGACCTGAACACCAGCCTGGGATGCGGCAATGATCCCTTGGCACATTTCCGGATCTTCCAGCTGGTTGACCTTGAAAATAATCATGGCCGGCTTACCAGCTTTTTTGTTCTCAATCTCGCGACGCGTCTTTTCCAAGAACTGCTCCCGCATGTTCGTGGGGGCCACTAGCAGCTTTTGGAAATTCGGTTCACGAGAACGTCCTGTCAGGGCATGAAACAGGTTCACCACGTCGGTCGTTAGCATCGGATCACAGGTAAATAGCCCCAGGTCGGTGTACAAACGTGCCGTTTTCACGTGGTAGTTGCCGGTACCAATATGCGCATAGCAGCGGATGCCATCGGACTCTTGACGCACCACGAGGGCAATTTTCGTGTGGGTCTTCAGGCCGAGGACACCGTACACAACGTGGGCCCCGATCTTCTCAAGTTCCTTCGCCCAGTGAAGATTGCGTTCTTCGTCGAAGCGTGCTTTGAGTTCGATCAGGCAGGCCACTTGCTTGCCAGTCTCAGCGGCACGAATCAAGCTGCGAACGAACGGCGTGTCGTCCCCGACTCGGTATACCGTCATCTTGATCGCGATCACTTTCGGATCGTTCGCCGCGGCACGAATGAACTGCTCGACACTGGCATCGAAGCTTTCGTACGGATGATGAACCAGGAAGTCGCCAGACTTGATAACCGAGAAAATATCGGCCTCTTCGCCAGCGAGGTCAGCCGGAACGATCGGGTTCCAGGGTTCATCGCGAAGTTCTTTGATGTCGAGCGATGCTAGCGGCCACATCCCGGCGTAATCCAGCTCGCCAGGCACCTCGTAGACATCATCTTCCGAGAGATCGAATTGATGCATCAGTAGCGAGCGAACCCACGGGTTGGGATCTTCTGAAAGTTCAAGACGCACGACTGGCTCGAACTTTCTTTGACGCAGTTCTTCCGCGACGATCGTGCGGATGCTTTCCGAGTCGTCGTCGTCTTCGATTTCCACCTCCGAGTTGCGCGTAATGCGGAACAAGGTCGAGTCGATGATCGTCATGCCGGGGAATAGCTTCTCGGCGTTGTAATGAATGAGATCGGCCAGGCGAATATACGACCGAGCATCATCCATCTCAGAATCGAGTTGGATCCATTGCGGCAGAATGTTGGGAACCTTGACCCGGGCAAACAGGTTTTCTTCCGAGTCAGGCACACGCAGCACAAAGCCCAGCGAAGTCGAGAGATTCGACATGTAGGGGAAAGGGTGTCCAGGATCGAGCGCCAACGGCGTCAGCGCCGGGTAGACGTTGCGGTTGAAAAAGAGATGGGCTTTCTCGCGTTGCGAATCGGTGAGTTGATCCCAATCTAAGAGATGGATGTTATGCTCGGCCAGCAGCGGCTTGAGTTCCCTACGGAAACACTTGGCCCGCTGCTTCAGCATAGGGATGATGACCTGCCGCATCTCTTGCAGACGCTGTTGCACAGGTACAGGGCCGATGACCTTATTCTTAAGACGTTCGGCCTGACTGCGAGTTCGCAAAAGGCCAATCCGCTTCATGAAGAACTCGTCCAGGTTCGACGTGAAAATCGCCAGGAACTTGATTCGCTCGAGGCCTGGGTTGCGGTCGTCGAGCGCCTCGTGAAGGACGCGGCTGTTGAATTGAAGCCATCCCAGGTCGCGGTCAGAGTAGGCGTCTCGCCAGGAATTATCGGTAAGATCCGTTTCGGGCAAGGAAGTCTTCAGATTCTGGTCAATCAAGCGTGCCGTAATTTCCTGCGTCATCAGTCCTTAGAGCCTTTTTCTGCGGAAAGCTTTGCTTGTGTTACATCTGGGGTGGAAAGAACAATTCTATCTCATAAGGATGCCGACTGGGGCCCCCAGATGTAGGTTTCCGACTGAATTAACGGTGAAGATTGGTCTTGGGGTTGGTCGACGAAAATATTACAACGACCCCTCGAAGAGGTCTCTCTGAGTTCTAGCATGGACCTGCTGGCATGGCGATAGATACGAAAATTTGGACTGGCCCTGGCCGACCGGCCGTCTTCCTGGACCGCGATGGCACGATCAACGAAGAGGTAAAGTACCTCGGCTCGCCCCATCAATTGCGGATCATTCCAGGAGCCGCCGAGGCGATTGCACGCCTGAATCAAGTCGGCATTCCGGTGATTGTCGTCACGAACCAGTCTGGCATTGCTCGTGGTTATTACACCGAGGACGATGTTCAGGACGTGCACAATTATATGGACAAGCTCCTGGCCGACCACGGAGCGTCCATCAACGCATACTACTATTGCCCCCATCATCCCGATGCAATCGTAAAGAAGTACGCGGTCGATTGCGAGTGCCGCAAGCCACGCATCGGTATGCTTAGCGCCGCGGCCGCTCAAGAAAACGTCTCCCTCAGTCAGGCCTACGTCGTGGGGGACAAGCGATCCGATCTACGAGCCGCCGTCAACGCCGGGGCCCGAGGCATCCTGGTCCGAACCGGATATGGCATGCAGACCGAAGAAGAACTTCTTCGCGAAGCAGAAGCCACCGGGGCGGCATTAGTTACGAACATTGTCGACGACCTGGCTGCCGCGGTTGAGCAGATCTTGTCCGCTCTTAACCAGACTCAACCGCAGAGTGTGAAGCCGCCCAAGTTCGCTTCTACTTATCGCCATCACCGACCGGAGATAGGTCGACATTATCCACACTGATCGCCTCAGGCTGACTGGGCTCAGGGGGTGGAGGGATCTCGGCCCCAATCGGCCCGAGTTCTTCCGAAGCTTCCGTGATCATTTCCACGACCGTGGAATCGATCGGGGTTGGCTCGGTCGGTTCGGCCTTGGGTTCTTCCGCAGGTGCCTCGGCAACTTCAGGTTTTTCTGCAGGCTTCATCGGCTTGGCGGCAGGTTCTTCCGCAATGATCGGCTCGCTGACCGGCATTTCAGCGTTGACCTTGCGCGCGGCTGGTTTCGGCTTGGGTTTGGCTTCGGGCTTATTCTGGGGTGTGGCTTTCTGCTTCGCGGCGTTTACTTGTTGTTGAAACGCAGCCGCTAGAGGGCTTTCGTCGGCGTTGTCTGCCGGATTATTCCGCGATACCTGATTGTCTGGATCGGTTGACGCTTCGACAGGCTCTTCCTCGGTGGGCTCCTGAGTGGGAATCGATTCGACCGGGACGTCCGCTTCTGGATTCGTTTCAGTCGGCTCATTCCCTTGGTTTGCAAGTTCGCGCATTTCAGCCGTTCGCAGCTCGTCGGGAACGAGGAAGTAAGCTTCCGGTGGAAGCTTCGGAACGATCTTGAAGACGTCCTGGTGACCGAACCACATGATCATGAGCACCGCGATTGCCAGACCCGCGGCCCCGCCCACCACGATCTTGGCGAACTCCAGAATCACATTGGGTTCCGCTTTCTTCGGCTTGCGGGCCGGACGCGAGGAGTCGAACTTCGCCATCGGCGGGCTGCCAGCCAGCGGTCCCGATTCCTTGATCTGGAAATCGCTTTTCGGTTCGATCGATTCGCCGGTCAGGCTGTATTCGCTAGTATCGGCCAGGCCTACCGGGACGGCGATGGTGACTTCGGAGCCTGGGCCAGAGACGATTTCCGCTTCCGGGGGCAAGCTCGAGAAGATTTCGCTCAAAGGAAACTCTTCGCTACAACGTGGGCAGCGAATAACTGACATTTCCTTCGCTGAGGCGGGAATGCGAATGGAGTCGTGACAACGAGGGCAGGAACTCAACAGCATGTGGGGCTCCGAATGTGGCAATATCGACTGACCGCTCGAAAGCGCGGGAGGGGAATTGGACAAGGGCTCCCCACGGCGGCCAGAGGCAACCAGCTATTCTACCAGGAATGTACGAAAATGGGTCAAAAGAGGCCAATTGCCGCCAAGTTTTCTGCAAAACGGGGTGCGATTGCGCCTAGCTGGAAGTTTAGATTTCTGCGGGCTAAACTAATAGTACCTGCCTGACCTACCCCATTTGACCCTTCATTCGCTCGAATCTGGAGCATTGCCTGTGACTGGTAGCCCCTGGACTTCTCGGCTCATTCCCTGCTTCGTGGGGATTTTACTTACTCTACTTATTTGTGCTGACACCGTTGCTCAGTTTGGTGGGGGTGGCGGCTTTGGTGGCCGTAGGGAATTCAAGCCCAAGATCCAAGACGGCGATCGGGTTGCCTTGATCGGTGGAACCTTCATCGAGCGAGAGCAGCAGTACGGATACTTCGAGTTGGCCCTGAATCTGGCCCTGCCGGAAACCAACTTCACGTTGCGAAACCTGGGTTGGAGTGGCGACACCGTCACGGGCATCTCGCGAGCACGCTTTGGCAATCAACAGGAAGCCTGGTCGCATCTGACCAAGTCGCTGGATCTTGTGAATCCAACGATCATTTTCGTCGCTTACGGAACCAACGAAGCGTTTCGCGGTCAAGAAGGGCTGGAAGAGTTTAAAGCGAACTACACAAAACTGCTCGATGAACTTGAGAAGCGAACTAAACGCATCGTGCTGATCAAGCCGCTGCCGATGGAAAACCTGGGACCACCCTTACCTAACCCAGAAGAGTACAACGCGAATGTCGAACTCTATGGAGAGGCGATCAAGCAATTGGCCTATGATCGCGGTCACAGCACGATGGGCATGAACGACGCATTCTCAAAGTACAAGCCGACCCTAAAGAGCGAGCCAGAGCATTTGACAGACAACGGTATGCATCTGACCGAATTCGGGTATTGGTATCTCGCTCCGAAAATGGTCGAAAGCGTAGCACCTTGGACGTGGTTTAATGAGGTACCTCGCAAAGCAGTTGCTGCTAACCCCCTGAAACCACATGATAAGGTTTTTGTCCGTCTCCCTTACCCACCAGCACCTGGTGAAGAAGCACCGAAGTCAATTCAGTTTGCGATTCATTTCTATCAGGAGGGCAAGGCTATACTGAAAGGTACTGGGGATTCTCCTGATGTGGAGGCTACCACCGAGCAGTGGGGACGTGGCGTCGATATTCCGGCGACGGCTATTTATGCCAAGACAAAACAGCTTCATCAGGCGATTCTCCGCAAGAATCAGCTATTCTTCGATCGCTTCCGCCCGCAGAACGAAACTTATCTCTACCTGTTCCGCAAGCATGAACAGGGAAATAACGCGGTCGAAATTCCTCAGTTCGATCCTCTGATCGAAGAGCAAGACAAGAAGATCTTCGAGCTGAAACAACCAGTCACCTTCGACGTGAAGTTTGAAGAAGCGGCTAAGTAAGTTTCACTTTCTATTCTAATTCCATCCTTCCTCGATATTGAGATATTCGTCCCCATGAACCGCCCTGCCATTACCTTGCTTCTGCTGCTGATCGCTCCGGCAGTCTTATTTGCCCAGCGTGACCTGAAGGTGATTCCCGACACCGATCCGGCTGCGGAACAACGGTCGTTTACCGTGGCCGAAGGTTTCGAAGTGAACCTGTTTGCTTCGGAACCGATGATCGCCAGCCCGATTCAAATTAACTTCGACGCCCAAGGGCGTTTGTGGGTTGCGTCGAGTTCGGTCTATCCCCAGATCGAACCTGGCCAGGTAGCCGACGACAAGATCCTAATGCTGGAAGATACCGATGGCGATGGTGCCGCTGATAAGTCGACCGTCTTTGCGGATGGCCTGCTGATTCCTACTGGCGTGCTTCCTGGTGATGGTGGCGTGTACGTGGCCAACAGTACCGAACTGCTGCACATGAAAGATACCGACGGCGACGGCAAGGCGGACCAGAAGCGTGTTGTGCTTTCTGGTTTCGGTACCGAAGACACGCACCACATCCTGCATACGCTCCGCTGGGGCTACGACGGGATGATGTACTTTAACCAATCGATCTACATTCATAGTCACATCGAAACACCGCATGGCGTGCGCCGTTTGAATGCGGGTGGCATCTGGCAGTTCCGTCCTGAGACGATGGAGCTGGATGTGTTCTGCCGTGGATTTGTGAATACCTGGGGACATCACTTCAACGACTACGGTGCGAACTTCGCAACCGACGGCGCTTATGGCGAAGGCATCAACTACACCTTTCCTGGGGCCGTGTTTGTTACCGCTGCCGACTCACGTCGATTGCTCCAAGGACTGAATCCCGGGAGCCCAAAGCATTGCGGCTTGGAACTGGTCGGCGGTTCGCACTTGCCGGAAGACTGGCAGACCAGCGCTATTACCAATGACTTCCGCGCTCATCGCGTGTGCCGTTTTGTGTTGGAAGAAGATGGTTCCGGCTACGCCAGTCGCCAGGCCGAGGACGTCATCAAAGCATCCCACGGTGCATTTCGACCTGTCGACGTGAAGATGGGCCCCGATGGAGCGATCTACATTGCCGACTGGTACAACCCCATCATTCAGCACGGTGAAGTGGACTTCCGTGACCCCCGCCGCGATCACGTGCACGGACGTATCTGGCGGGTAACTAAGAAGGGAAGCCCCCTGGTCAAACCGCAAAACCTGCACGAAGCGTCTATCGAAGAGCTTCTGGCCGCACTGAAGTCGCCGGAGAAATGGGTTCGCACTCAGGCGAAGCAACAGTTGAAACAACGATCAAGGACGGATGTGCTTCAGCAGCTTGCTGCTTGGATGCAGGGACTGGCTAAAGACGATCCCGCAACAGAGCATCAGCGTCTGGAAGGACTGTGGGCCTATCAGGCACTCGATGAGACGAACGAAACGTTATTGCTAGAGATGCTGGCCTCGCCGAATCACAACATCCGCGCCGCGGCTGTCCGGGTGGCCTCGCAGTGGCATGATGAAGTATCGGATCCGCTCGGGTTGTTTACCGCAGCCGTTCGTGACGAGCATCCACGCGTTCGCCTGGAAGGTGTTCGTGCACTGGCCACGATTCCAAGTTCCCAGGCCATGATCGTCGGACTAGAAGCGACACGACAGCCAATGGACCGATTCCTGGACTTTGCCGTTTGGCAGTTGGTCGAGGACCTCGCCCCAGTTTGGATCCCCGATTTGAAGGAGGCCGTTGCCAATAACGACAAGAACTCGAAGATCTTGCAGGACGCCAAAGCGCATCCAGCTAGTTGGGCGTTCGCCTTTGAGGCGATTCCCAATGCCGAAGTTGCTGAGGCTGCGATTCTGTTACTTCCCGATGCCGATGCCGAAACATCGGGTCGTCTGGTAGAACTAGCGGCTCAGCGAGGTGGCTCTCAACTACTGGGTAATCTGCTCAATTCGATTTTGCCAGGGGGAAGTCGAGCCGGCGATAACTCGCAAATCGTGCCGATCCTCAAGTCATTCCTCGTCGCTATGCAGGTTCGAAAGACGAAACCAGAAGGCGACCTGGCGGCGATCGAGAAGCTGTACGCTTCCGACTCACCAGAAGTTGCCGCATTGGCCTTCGATACGGCGATTGCCTGGAACGTGGCTTCGCAAGACCTGGTGCGTGCCTACGCATCTGGCGAAAAGGAACTTCCTGCAGCAGCACGTGTTGCCGCGGTGCGGGCCCTCGCAAAGATGCCTGGGCAGCCAACTTCCAAGTTGCTCGTTGATTTGATTCAATCCGACGCAGCGGACCAGGCCGTTCGACTGGCGGCCCTGGAAAGCCTGGCCACCTTTGCTTTGCCTAATGCGGCGAATCAAACGGCCGTGCTCTTGGCGAAAGAAGGAAACGCCATCCCGGCCGACGCGTTGCTGGCACCTTTCGTCAGTCGCAAGCAAGGACAGATTCGGCTTGCGGAAGCGCTGAAGGATAAGAAGCTTCCACGAGACCAAGCACAACTGGCCCTCCGCTCGGCTCGCAGCAGCAGCCAGGCATCGCCGGAACTTGTCGCGGCGATTCAAGCGGCAGGCGGTCTGACCGAAGGGGTTCGTCAGTGGTCTGACGACGAATTGGCCGAGATCACCAGGCTGGTCATGGAGTCAGGCGATCCTCATGCTGGCGAAGCGATCTTCCGCAAGGAGGCACTGAACTGCTTCAAGTGCCATGCCATTGGCGAAGCTGGCGGCAATGTGGGGCCAAACCTGATCAGCCTGGGGGCAAGTGCCCAGCCAGACTACATCGTCGAATCGATTCTTCGCCCCAGTGCAAAGGTGAAAGAGAACTTCCATTCGTTGATCATTTTGACCGACGAAGGCAAGGTGCTTACCGGGATCCCGGTTCGCGAAAACAAGGACCTGCTCGTCCTGCGTGATGCTGAGGGACGCGAGATCGAAATCCCACAGGAAGCTATCGACGATCGTGCCGAAGGCCGCTCGCTGATGCCTGATGGTTCGATCGATGCCTTGACGACGAAAGAGATCGTCGATCTGGCGGCGTTTATGTCGAAGCTGGGGAAAGCGGAAGAGTTCTCGATTGGCAGTCAGAAGTACCTGCGGTCGTGGAAGACACTCACCTACAACGACGAGTCGAATCGAGCGATCAACCGTTCGAGTAACAACACCGTCGCTGCTGGGAATGCCGCTTTCGTATGGAAGCCTGTCTTCAGTCAGGTCGATGGTGGTGTTCCACTCGCAGAACTTCCGGTCTATCACCCGCACCGCAACCAACCACAGTTTGCCTATCTCCAGACGGACATCGGCGTCGCTAGCAGCGGTACGTTCCGGTTTGCTTTTGAAGGCCCCGAAGGACTGTCGGTATGGCTGGACGGTAAGCCTATTCCAACGGCTAAAGAACTAGAGGCAGATTGGAAACCGGGCGTGCATCAGTTGACGCTTGCGATCAACTTGGATGAACGGAAGGAATCAGTCAAAGTCCGACTTCTGGAAGACCAATCGACAGGCCGCCTGGCTACAGCGGCGAAGAAATAGCCGCGAATGATGAGAATTGGGGGGAATCTTGCCTTGACCTGCAACTTACCCCTTTGGTAGTTACACGCTTCGGTCCAGCTAATTAGTATCGTCACAGGTTGACGGGGGACTTGAGCGTCATCGTGAAAAAAAATTCTCATCATCCGATTTCCAGCATTGCGGGCTCCCTGCTGCTAGCACTTACGGTGCTTGCTTCTGGGCAAAAGGTCGTAGCCCAAGGAACCATTGCTCCGGCACCTGTTACAGGATCCGCTGGAGCTTCCATTCAGGGCTGGGATCCTTATTCCACGGCTCCGCAGTACGGATCGTATAGTCAGCCTGGATACGGCGCGCCCACTTATGCTGCGCCGCCGACATCTAGCTATCCTCCGCCGAGCAGCTTTCCACCAGCACCTTCGAGTCCGCCTGCTAACTTTTCGACGGGCCCGAACTCATTCTATCCTCAGCAGCCGCAACCTCTTTATCAGCCTGCCCAGCCATTTGCTGTTCAACAGCAGCAGTACCAAATACCGTACGAACGCTTCATGGAGAACCTGGCGTTTCAGTACACGTTTTTACCCAAGCTGAGCGACGACGCCGATTCCTTGCAAACGCAAGACTTCGAGACCTCGGTCACGGCGCTGTTTCCTAATTTCCTGTTCAGCGATCACCCTTTGTTGGTCACCCCTGGGTTTGTGCTTCACCTGTGGGACGGTCCATCGACCATGGTGCAGGACCTGCCGTCGAAGGCCTATAGCGCTTACCTCGACCTGGCTTGGAATCCGGAGCTTACGCCTCGGTTGTACGCCGAATTAGGTTTCCGTGTAGGCGTATATACCGACTTCGAAACGATCAACTCGGATAGCTTGCGGTTTCAAGGTTTGGGCGTGGGCAATATTCGCTTGACTCCCACCATGACATTGAAAGCCGGGGCGGTGTACATCGACCGCATGGATAAGAAGTTGTTGCCTGTCATCGGTCTCTTATGGGAACCCGACAGCTTGACTCGCTTTGACATTACCTTCCCTTACCCTCGTCTTTCCAAGTACTGGACTACGGTCGGTGATCGCAAGGTGTGGTGGTATGTTGGCGGTGAGTATGGTTACGGTAGCTGGACGATTCAGCGCTACGACTTCATGGCCATGGATAGCGTAAGCGACCAGATCGATATCAACGATTACCGCGTCTTCGTGGGACTCGAAGCAACCCATCCCAATCGTCTGCGAGCCTACGCGGAAATTGGATACGTATGGGATCGAAACATTCTGTATCGGGCTCCGACGATTCCCAACCTGAAAGTGAACGACACCGTGATGTTACGAGTCGGGTTTAATTTCTAAGGCGAGGCATTGAAACACCCATCGATTTACGCAGCATTTCTGGTGGTCATTGGATGCCTCTTCGGAAGCGCCGTGACGGAGCGTGTTCACGCGCAAATGCAGCCTTGGGCGCAGCGCGACCTGAGTACCCTTCCGCGCGAATCCGCCTATCAGCCGATACAACGGATTCCACCCACGGAAGTCTTCCCCGGCGGATACCAATTGCCGCAGTATCCAAAGACGGGCTCGCCGGGAAATCCGCCTGTTCCGGCAACGCTCGTTGCAGAGAATCCCCCAGAACTGAGCACCCTTTCCGATGATATCGAAAAGCAGGATGCGCTTTACCTGACTGAGGATGAAGTCTTCTCGACACGTCCAAAGCTGAGCCCGGCTAAGGATGGGTTTCTGCAATCGCTGACGATTCAAAGTACGTGGATTGCTGGCAGTGGCGATAATATTGGCATGACCGAAGTCAGCGGTAGTGCGACCGTCGGCTTTCCGGCCCCCACACGCGAATCACCCTTGCTGCTGACGCCTGGTTACGGAATGTTCTTCCTGGTTGGTCCCGACTCGGTTCAAGCTCCGGCGACTCTTTACCAGGCGTATCTCACCACGCGTTGGATGTCGCAATTGTCTCCTAAGTGGGGGACCATATTGTCAGTTACGCCTGGCGTGTACAGCGATTTTCAGCGTACCGATAGCAATGCGTTTCGCGTGAGCGGTATGGCGATTATGTCATACCAGTGGACCGAAACGATTCAATTCCTGTTCGGCGTAGCCTATCTCAACCGCGACGACTACCCCATTCTGCCGGTGGTCGGGCTGGTTTGGACACCTGACGACGATCATCGTCTGGAGCTTACCTTCCCACGCCCTCGTTATATGCAACTGTTCTCGTATGGCGATGGTTACGAAGACTGGTGGTACGTTTCTGGTGAGTTTGGCGGGGGGACATGGAGCGTCGAACACCCAATTGGCGAAAATGACTCACTTACCCTCAGCGATTACCGCCTGATCATTGGCATGGAACGCAAAACGGATGGGGGAGGCAAGTCGTTTTTGGAGATCGGCTATGTGTTTGGTCGAAAATTCGAATACAAAAACGATCCCGTCGAACTCAACATGAGTGATACTATCATGCTACGAAGTGGCTGGTGGTACTAATCTTGGTTTGAATGCTTGACCAACTCTTTTTCGAGCAGTTTCATATTGCGGCGATTGGCTCGGAACGTGACGTCCAGCATGTCACCGACCAGCGGTACGAAACCGATGATGAAGTCGACCAGAACATTCCAAACCATTTTGATTAAGGTCCAGCGGCTTGCCCCTAAGCGATAAGCCTCCCACAAGAAATAAGCGGAGACCGCCGTTGTGGATGCATCACCGACAATCGGTATTAAGCCGAGCACGGCATCCCAACCTAGTTTGATCTTAGTACCCGGAACGGTTGCTGCATCGTCAAACAGATGGGTGATCGTTTGAAGCCGTTTCATCAGCTTCTCGCGATCTTCTTGCGAGAGGGAATGCTGGGCATGCTTTCCTACCTTGCGAACAGCACTGGGAGTGCTGGGACGACGAGGCATCAAGCGTGACGTATTCGGACTTAAATAGCGAATGTTCATGGCTTGTTACCGGGGTTAAAGGTGCAGCACGCTTGGGTGCTGTATTACCTTTTGCAATCGCTATGCCACTCGCCAACCAATTGGCAGTGAATGGATGACGAAGCGGCGTGCCTTCCCGTAACCCGTGTTGGTAAAACTCTTTGAGGGAATTGCCGTAATCCCCCAGGTCTTTGCTGTGATGCTCAGTTCACCGAAATGGCAGGCTGGCTTTCACTCTGAAAGCGTGGCGACAAACGCCAGGATGACCGCAATGGTTGATGGAATCGCTGCTGCTAAGATCACCAGCGTGGCTCGCAGCGCGGGCGAACACTTCTGAGAAAGAAGCACGCCTACAACAGCTGCCAAGAGAGGGCCGGCCATGGGGAGCCAATAGCTGGCCAGTGGTACCGCACTCCATGAATTGACCTGAGCAATCAACAAGATGCCGGCCAGGTAGATCGTCAGCGTGAGCCCAACTCCATCGAGCAGGCATCGCCTCAATGATAACCCCGTGGCGACGAGTCCCAGAGACGCGGCAAAAGTCAGCCCAGCGATCTGAGCAAATCTTAGGCTTTCCGAGATCGCAACGATTGCCGCGACGGCTAGGCAGGTGCCCAGCCAAACTACCGCAAAGGGCCAACGATTGCTTTCAGGAGAGAGCTGCGTGACAACGGAAACTGCTGTAACGCCAATGCACCAGCAGAATAAGTAAGGAGCATAGGGAGGAGAAAGGTCTTCCCAAGTCGGTATCAGCAGAATACCGATACCCGCAGTAACAACCGCATAGACGAGAGGAAGGACGGCAATGCGAATCAAGACGGACTGCCCCAGCAAGCCAACCGCGACCGCAGCAAGCATCGCGATGGCAATCCCGACGGGAAGCCATTCGTAGTGAGCATCAGGGATCCATGGTCCCAACTTCAGCACGAAGTATCCGACCGCAGCACCGACAACCAAAGGAAGCGATGTTT
Organism: Blastopirellula marina; assembly: GCF_002967715.1. NCBI lineage: Bacteria > Pseudomonadati > Planctomycetota > Planctomycetia > Pirellulales > Pirellulaceae > Blastopirellula > Blastopirellula marina. Next base: position 96,979 of record NZ_PUIA01000026.1, on the reverse strand, counting down.
CGAGAGGGTAGGCACGAGGATTTTCTGCGGAAGCCGTTGCTTCTGGGGCAGGATCGCGATTGCCAGCAGCGGCAAACTGCTGGAAAAGCCAAACCAAAAGTAGGCGGAGCCCGCCCGCCGTCAGCAGCGGCACGGCGAGCCCCCAAAGTAAGTCATTCCAAGAGAAGGGCATGTTTGCTTACTTGCCGACCTTGATGGTCATCGTTACTTCTTCGTGAACGTTGTCTGTTCCGTAGTCCATGCCGAAGTCGACGCGATTAATCACAAACTGGGCATCCAAAGCGATATCTTTGTCGACTTTCACTTTGGCGGGAAAGCTGATTGACTTGGTTTCCTTCAGAAGGGTCAGGTCGCCGGTGACCTTTACCGTGCCATCGTCGGCCGTTTCGATCGATTTCGAAACGAACTTCGCTTCCGGGCTTTGGCGAACGTCAAGGAAATCAGGACTCTTCAAGTGATTCGTCAGCTTCTCGATTTCTGTTTCCAGTGAAGTGGTATCGATGACGACGGTAATCTCAGTGAGTTTACCGTTAGCGGCTTGAGCCAAACCGTTGAACTTGCCGAACTTTCCGGTACGCGGATCTGGCTTGTCTCCTTTGTGCGTGCCCACGAATTGAATCAACGTGTTCTCCGGTGTGAGCTTTACCTCGACCGGACCGCTTGCTTCAACGGCAACCGTTGTGGTGTCTTCAACGGGCTTCTTCATCTCGGCTCCTTCTTCAGGAGCCGGTGTTTCCGCAGCCTTCTCTTCCGGTGCCGGTTTTTCTGGTGCAGGTTCCTTGGTAGCTTTTTCGGTGAGGCCTTCGACTTCGTCGGCTGGGGTTGGCTGAGCGGCCGCTTCCGGATTGACTTCTTCCTTTTTCATTTCCTCCTTAGGAGTTTCCGGGGCTGGCTCTTCCTTTGGTGTTTCCATGGGAGGTGCCGACTCTTCCGCTTTCATCTCAGGCTTTTCTTCCGGTGCCGGAGCAACTTCTTCAGCGGGCTTTTCGGTGACTTTTGGCGGAGGAATTGTTTCGTTGGATGCGGCCGGCGTGGTCGTTTCATTGGTGCTCGAAGGAGCACTTCCATTGCCGTCGCCCGTAGGCGGCTTGCAGCCGGTAAAAGCAATCGCGGCGATCAAAACGAAACCTAGAAATCGCATCATCTTATTCTCCTTGATGTCTTGGGTGATTGCTGGGGCCGTGAACGGACGCTGGGTACGAGAGCATCTAGGGTGATAGTGCCAATACCTGGCTGATGTCACACGCCATTAAACCACACGACTGCAAAGGTTGCCATTCTTCATTTAGGTTGCTAAGTATTCAGCTGCGCTCACTGGTGCATTGCACTGGAAGTTCTCGCAAACATAAACCGTCGGCTGACCATTCAGCGGAGACTTGCCTGATACCAGCGGTTGCAAGTTGGCACCCAGATCTTCGCCGTCGATTGCCAGGACGTACAACGTGTTGGGTTGGTACCTGTTATGAATCGCCTGGATGAGCTCGTCACACGAGGCACGATCTGCGGCGGCGATCACGACTTCCGAGCCAGGCTGATGCAGATAGTCATAGGCAACCAATAACTGGCCTGCTGCGATCGGATGTTTTTGCAAAACGTCGGCTGCCGCAGAGATAGTTTCCTTCGCCAGTTGCAGATACTTCTCGCTTGCCAGTAGCTTTCCGAGTTTTGCCAGGACCAATGCCGCTACGCCATTGCCGCTGGGGATGCTTTGGTCGTAGAAGTCTTTGTTTCGGGCAATAAGCTGCTCGTGATCGTCCGCAGTGTAGAAGAAACCTCCGGACTCGGTATCGTAGAAGTGCTCGACTGCCGTGTCGATCAGCTTCTGAGCGTGTTCTAGCCACGTTGCGTCGAAGGTGGCTTCATATAACGCGAACATAGCCGAGGCGAGATAGGTATAGTCGTCGAGATAGGCAGGCAGCTTCGCCTTGCCGTGCCTGTAGGTGTGCAGTAGCCGACCGGTGTCATCGGTCATTTGCTCAAGCACAAACGTCGCTGCCTTCTTGGCACCATCGAGATACGTACGATTGTTAAATGTTGCTCCAGCTTTCGCCAACGCTTCAATCATCAGCCCGTTCCAACTGGCGAGGATTTTATCATCCTTGCCGGGGCGAATCCGCTGACAGCGAGCATTGAAGAGTACCTCCCGATCTCGCTGCAATTCGTCGCGTAGCACTTCTTCGGAAGTTCCGAAGTCTTGGGCGTACTCGCCGATCGACTTCTTCAATCGTGGGATGTTGTGTCCTTCGAAGTTGCCTGATTCGGTGATGTCGTATACTTGGCGAAATCGCTTCGCAACCAGTGGGTTGCCCAGCAGTTGATCGACTTCCTTCGGTGTCCAGACGTAAAACTTCCCTTCTTCCCCTTCGCTGTCGGCGTCCTCGGTGCTGTGAAAGCCGCCATGTTCGTCGGTCATGTCGCGTAAGATGTAATCGCACGACTCTTTTGCGACGCGAGCATAATTTTCATTCTTAGTCAGGCGATATGCGTCGACGTAGTTGCTAATTAGAAGCGAGTTGTCGTACAGCATTTTCTCGAAGTGGGGAACGAGCCAGTACTCGTCGACGCTGTAGCGAGCAAATCCGCCACCGAGATGGTCGTAAATGCCGCCCATTGCCATCTTGTCGAGGGTGGTGGTCACCATCGGGAGGAGCTTTTCGTTGCGTGTGTCGACGAAATGCCGCATCAGCAGATCGATGTTCATCGTGTGCGGAAACTTTGGTGCCGAGCCGAAGCCACCATGCTTGGGGTCGAACGACTCTTCCATTTGTCGAACGGCCATCCCCACGCGGCCTGGGGCTATCTCTGTTGATTCCGCCGAGCCGAGGCCAATTCGTTGCAAACGCTCGGTAAGAAGACGCGATTGTTGCAGCGCGACTTCGCGACGGTTCTCCCAGGCATCGACCACCGCCCTCAAGACTTGATCAAAGCCTGGCATCCCGCGACTAGCCGTCGGAGGCCAATAGGTACCACCAAAGAACGGCATCAACTCAGGTGTCAGAAACACCGACATCGGCCACCCGCCGTGACCGGTAAGCAGTTGTACGGCGTTCATGTAGACCTGGTCGAGGTCAGGGCGTTCTTCGCGGTCGACCTTGATGCTCACGTAGTGCTCGTTCAAGTAATCGGCGATCGCCTGCGACTCGAAGCTTTCGTGCTCCATCACGTGACACCAATGACATGCCGAGTACCCAATCGACAGGAAGATCGGTTTGTCTTCTTGCTTCGATCTCTCCAGGGCTTCCGCGCCCCAGGGATACCAGTCGACAGGGTTATTGGCGTGCTGCTGTAGATACGGACTCGTTTCGTGAGCGAGACGGTTCGGCATGATCCGGGGTCCTTCGCGCGACGAATCGCCGCACTGAGCAATGTTGGCGTTGGTTTTAGCGAAATGAATGCGTTTGATCAGGGAACTCGCCTGACTGGACGTCGTCGCAGAATTGGCGAACCGCATCGGTTACCGTCTTGCGGATGTTGGCATACTGTTTGACGAACTTCGGTACGTGCCCTTCAGTGATGCCGAGCATGTCATTCAAAACGAGGACTTGCCCGTCGCATGCATTGCCGGCTCCAATGCCAATCGTTGGAATGTCCAGCATCTTAGTGATTTCCGCCGCGTCGTCTTGCGGGATGCATTCCAAGACAATGCTGAACGCACCGGCTTCAGTTGCGGCCTTCGCATCTTGGATCAGCTGGTCTCGATTGCGCTGAACGCGATAACCACCCATTTGATGGACCAACTGTGGCCGCAAGCCAATGTGCGCCATCACCGGGATGCCAGCGTTTACCAGGCCCGAGATCACTTCGGCCTGATCGGCACCTCCTTCGAGTTTGACGGCCTGGGCACCTGTCTCCTTGAGGATACGGCCTGCGTTGCGAATGCCTTCGTAGACGCCCAAAAGGTTCGATGGAAAGGGCATATCGACGATCACTAGCGCATTGGAGACTGCACGTGTTACCATTTCAGCGTGGTAGATCATCTCGTCCAACGTGACCGGAATGGTCGAATCGTGCCCTTGAACGACCATCGACAACGTATCCCCGACCAGGATGGCATCGACGCCGCCCTGATCGACCAGGCTGGCCATAGGATAGTCGTAAGCGGTCAATACGGTGAGCTTCTTGCCCTCTGCTTTGCGGCTTACAAATTGGGGAACCGTCAGTCGGGATTTGCCGCGCGGGGGGGTGGACATGGGCCTATGCCTTTTCTGATTGCAAGTGTTGAGCCAGTCAGCACTTATTTTCCCAGTTAGCCGTCTTAGCGGCAACCAGTGATCCACTTGTCGTTGGTGCTGTTCAAACTGCTGGGAACCTTAGGAGCCCGGTTCTCTGGAGAGACAAACTTGTTTCTCGTCGATTGTCGCCAACCTTCCCCTACGAGAGGTCTTGCGGGAAAAAATTGGAAATTCTGTTGGCCAATCGTTATCTTAGAAGACACAACAGCCTTCCTTGCGTTTCCTTCCGGAATAACTTCAGGACTCCCATGTATCGCCAAATCTCTCGTCTTTGTGCGGCCGCTTCCTTTTCGCTGGCCGTAGTATGTCTCACGTTTAATGTTCACGCACAAAAACCCAATCAGCCCCAACAGGGCATGCCCAATTTCAACGGGCAGCCAGGTCAGAAGCAGGAACGGACCAACTTGACTGGCAAGCTAACCGCAGCCCAGCCACCTTTGATCAAGATCAAGCCTGAGAAGGGGAACCAAGAGTGGACCATTCGCGTCGATTCGAAGCCTGATGAAATCGTTGTTCGCGGCGAAGCGGAGAAGGGTTGGGTTCGTCCTGGGATGTTCGTCCACTTCGAAGCCACACTCGACAAGAAAGGCTTCGGTCAAGCTGCTGTGAGCGAGGTCAGCGTTTTCACGCCGACACCGCAGCTTGAACTTGGAGTTACCGAACAAGGTGGCCTGCCGGAATTGGCATCGGATGGTTCTGAAGAGTCGACCGAAAGCTCTGGCGAAGAAGTAGCCAAGTACACTGTTGTTGGTCGTCTGTCTGGCGTGGCACGTGATGGCAAGTGGAGCGTTACCGCTGGCAAAGCGAAGGTTACCGTCGAAGTTGCCGAAGACGCCAAGATCAGCGTCGAACTACCTGATCCGCGTTTGATTCGCATGGGCGATACGGTCAAAGGTACGGTCTATTATTACAACCAAGGCGTTGGCATCTTAAAGGGAGAAGTCGAAGTCGAAGCCGCCGAGCCCTTCGCTGCCCCAGAAGATCCACGCGAAGCCCGTCGCAAGAGTCGTGGTCGAGATAAAGAAGATGCCCCGGCCAACCCGGCCGAGGCGAAGAGTATTTTCGATATGAAGTAACCGCTGGGCATCCTTACGATGTCCGGTCGGTGAACCGGGAGGGGAGGTCCTTGTGGCCTCCTCTTTTTTTGTTGATGGCGAAAACAGCGGATGCGCGGACCAACTTTGCTTCTGTGGGCTAAGTAACGTCATAGAAATCGTTGCGATTGGTGGGGGAATGCCTTATCTTGTCGCGGTTATAAGGTCTTTCTCTCGTTTCAACTTTTCGGCAGATTTGCCATGAATGCGCGATTCTTGCGAAACGCTTTCATTTTATTTGTGGTGCTCGGTGGGGTCTTTCTATACGGCCTTATCCGACCGTTTGATCGTGATGATCAAGTGCAAATCGGCGATCGCACGGTAACATCACATCGCGCGAAAGTAGTCGAGGGAGGCAAAGAGGACACGCGGAACGTTGTGGTTCGGCCATCGCCCGAATTCTTGATCGAATATGCGTTTGGGGACGGATTGCAGGGATTCAATATTCTTCGCGTAAAAGCAGATGGAACAGGCGAGTACAGCTACTGGGATCAGGCGTCGGATTCGAGCCGCCAGAAAACACTGACCTTTGAGTTGTCGCCTGGCGAACTGGAAGAGATCTGCGGCAAGCTGAATCAATCGAGGTTTATGACGCTGGCCAACGAATATCACGGTGACGTGACGAACGGAACTCAGATTGCTATTACGGTGGTAACAGGACACGTCGAGAAAGAAGTCTTCTGCGATAATCACTTTCCGGTAGCAGTAGTTACCGTGGCCGACTATCTTGAGAAAGAAGTCATCCAGCCAAATCGCAACAACTCCTGAGTTGCTCTCTTCTCATCGGAATCACCTCACACGGAATAAGTGCCCTGACATGCGTTTTTCTTTGATTCTATGCGTCCTCGCGTGCACTAGTGTGGCCCTGATATCAGACGCCAAAGCAGCGGAAGCCAAGCGACCGAATATCGTCTTGATTATGTGCGATGACATGGGGTTTTCGGATATCGGCTGCTATGGCGGAGAAATTGAAACCCCCAATCTCGACAAGCTGGCAACTGGAGGAATGCGGTTCCGTACGTTCTACAACAACGCCAAATGCGAACACACGCGGGCTTCGCTATTGACCGGGCGCTGGTGGCATCACGTAGGGGCGTCCGCCAGCGTTGTTTACAAGGCTCCGACGTTCGGCGAACGCATGCGCGAGGCGGGCTATCGTACGTTGATGGTTGGCAAGTGGCATGCTGGCCAAACGCCGTACCAACGCGGATTCGATCGCTACTATGGCCTGACCGATGGTTGTTGCAATTTCTGGAACCCCGGCCATGCCCGACCTGGTGAACCAGAACCAGCCAAGAAGACAGTTCGCCGCTGGGCGATTGATGGTCAGGAATTCAAGCCCTTCACGCCAGACTCGAAAGACTTCTATACCACCGACGCATTCACCGATTATGCCGTCGACTACCTCGAAGCGTACAAGGACGAAGAGCAGCCATTCCTGCTGTATGTTGCGTACACCGCACCCCACTACCCCCTGCATGCCAGCGAAGAAGATATCGCTAAGTATCGTGGTAAGTATGGTGGAATAGGCTGGGATAAACTGCGTGAGAAGCGTTTCGCTCAGCAACAGAAGTTGGGCGTTCTGCCTGCGAACGTGGCTCTTTCGCCGCGTGACACAGGTTTACCGGCGTGGAGCGACATCGCGGAAGACGATCGCGACTGGTGGGATCTTCGCATGGCCACCTATGCCGCAATGATCGACCGCATGGATCGCAACATTGGTCGTATCCTTGATAAGCTGGAAGCGATAGGAAAAGCAGATGACACGGTCATCTTCTTTCTGTCAGACAATGGGGCCTGTGATGAGTCGTCCGATCGATCGACGGTAAAGGGATCGATGCCGTGGGAGGTGACGAGCTACTTGACGCAGGGACGCCCCTGGGCTAACGCATCGAATACCCCGTACCGTAAATACAAAACGACTGATTACGAAGGGGGAACGCGAACTCCGATGATCGCCTGGTGGCCAGGACAAATCAAAGCAGGCACGATCACTGACCAGCCGGGGCACCTGGTCGACTTCATGCCCACCATGCTCAACCTAGCAGGTGCGAAGGTCACCGGCGAACTGGCAGGGCACTCTTTGGTCGAAACGCTCAGCGGTTCATCAAACGAACGCCCTTGGCCCATCTACTGGCAGTTCGGCAAAGCCCAAGCTGTCCGCGATCACAACTGGAAGCTCGTGAAACTCGGCAAAGGGGGCTGGGAACTATACGACCTGAGCCAAGATCCCACCGAACTCAACGATCTCGCCCAAGATCATCCCGAAAAGGTCAAACAGCTTAACGCCAAGTGGCAAGCATGGTGGCAGGACAAAGGGGAATTAGTTCGCGGCATGCAGTGAACCAAGCCCCTGAAAGTGTGTCTGACAACAAACTTTCTATGGAGGTACTCGGGTGATGCATGTCTTTGAATGAACTGAAGCGAGTCGATGCCAATCGGCTTGAACTGATCAATCCGTACGGAATTGATGTCACGCTGTTCGCAAACGAAGAGGTCCCCATCGAGCCGGTGGCCGTAGCTGAACTGCAGGCGATGCTTCAGTTACAAGAAACAATCGAGGACATCTACAAGGCATGTCCCAAAAGGTTCTCGGTTGAGCCTGTGATTGAAAGTGTGGCCATAACGCCCGACTTTCATAAAGCTCGCGGAATTCCGGTCGGAACCATTCTGGAGACCAGTGGATTTCTCGTGCCCCAGGCGATTGGTAACGACATTAACTGTGGAATGCGTCTGCATCGAACGAGTCTCACGGCCGACCAACTGAAAGCATCTGTCAACACTCTGGAAATTGCCTGTCGTTCCATTTTCTTCGAGGCAGGACGACGAATTCCCCTCGCCTGGCCGCATCGTGAGGCCTTGCTACTTTCGGGTATCGAAGGCCTATACGCCACCGTCGACAAGACATTCGATGAAGGTCTCTGGAGCTACTTTCATCGTACTGATCGCGATGAAACGTTGGCCAGGATTGAGCGACGTGGCTGCCTGTCGGCTAGTCGAGTGCATGGTCTCGAAGATTTCCTGGGTCATCGTGAGCGTCTGCACCGTGATAGCCAAATTGGTTCGATTGGAGGTGGAAATCACTTCGTCGAGTTCCAGAAGGTAGAACGCATCCTGGATGGTCAGATCGCGCACGCGTGGGGGCTTGAACCAGGCATGGTTACCATTATGGTGCATACTGGAAGCGTGTCGGTGGGATATGCCAGCGGCAGTTTCTACCGCGATCAGGTTCGACTTCGCCATCCGACATCCGTTCGCAGACCCCAGAATGGAATCGATATATTGCCGATTGGGCCGGAAGATGGTGAAGCCGAATCGCTTTTCTGGGACTCGATGAACAATGCCGCGAACTTCGCCTACGCAAATCGAATGTTTCTAGCACTGATGGCTTGGGCAAGCCTTGAGAACTGTTTTGGAGAGACGCGGTGCGAACTCCTGTATGACGCTCCTCATAACATGATTTGGAAAGAACAATCTAAAGGATATGAGACATACATACATCGCAAGGGGGCTTGTCCTGCCCGGGGATTCGATGCGATGGCAGGTACCCCATTTGCCTATTATGGTGAGCCGGTACTTGTTCCAGGATCGATGGGAGCCAGTAGTTATGTCCTTGCAGGAAACGGTTTCCCCGGCACCAATCAAAGTGCGGCCCACGGCGCTGGACGGGCCATTTCACGTGGAGCGTCGATGAAGGGTTTTGATCGAGAGTTTCAGCAGTTCTTGGAAGAGTTTCGTGTGGTAACGCCCGTTGACTTTCGACGTCAAGACATTCGCCAGCGGAGCGATATTAGGCACAAGAAGCTGGCCGATTTGCGGCAGGAAGCCCCATTCGCATACAAGGGAATCGGCTCAGTCATCGAGACGATTCAATCATCCGGTATGGCCAGACCGGTCGCGGAACTAAAACCCCTGATGACGGTCAAAGGTTAGGCTGTTTCAGGCAAGAACAACAAAAGGCCGCCAGCAATAGCCGGCGGCCTTTTGGTTCTGGGTTTTCGTCAGGAGTGGGCATTAGCCCATCTGGATCTCGTAGCCTTTGCGATTTTCTCGCGAAAGGAAGGAGTTGGCCTGATCGTCGCCGATGATCTCTCGCTTCTCGGGGTCCCAATTGAGTTCGCGACCCAATCGCATAGCGATGTTCGAGAGGTGGCAAATTTCGAGCATGCGGTTGTGCGACCACACATCCGAGATCGGCTGTTTGCGCGACGCCATGCACTCGATGAAGTTGACGCTGTGATTCGCTGGAACCGGGCCACCGTATACCTTTTCAATTGAACCCTCAGGCAGAGGATTGGATGCGAGGGCTTCGACGGGAGCACCGACGATCTTGCCGCGGTTGACGAAGAAGCGGCCATCGGTCCCTTCGAAGAGGATGCCGTTGTCACCTTCGCTGGTGATGATCATTTCGACATCGTTGGGCATGTCGGCCTGAATCTTAAATGTTTTCGCTACGTTGTAACGATCGTGAACGACCGGGTAGCCGTCTTTGTACTCGCAAGACAGCTTGTACTCGAGTGGTTTCACCTTACTTGGTCCGGTCTCGGTCGCGCCCAATGCCCAGCAGGCAATATCGACGTGGTGAGCGCCCCAGTCGGTCAGCTTACCGCCAGAGTACTCATGCCAGTCGCGGAACGAATAGTGGCAATTGCTGTACAGCGGAACGCCGCCGCCGTAACCTGTTCGCATTTCAGGCAGAGCACGGTAGTCGACTTTTTCTGCTGGGCCGAGCCACATGTCCCAGTCGAGTCCGGCAGGAACTTCTGCAACGGGAATCACTGGGGAGCCTGTCATGCCGTTGATACCGCAGGTCACCCTCTTAACCTTGCCGATACGTCCTTCATTGACCAAGGCAACCGCTTGCAGGAAACGTTGGCCACTTTCGCTACGCTGCATCGTACCAACCTGGAAGACACGGCCCGTTTCCTTGACAACCTTTTCGATCAGCTTGCCTTCGGCGATGGTCAGTGTCAGCGGCTTTTCGCAGTAGACGTCTTTGCCAGCATACATCGCTTCGACAGCGATCTTGGTGTGCCAGTGGTCAGGCGTGGCAATCATCACCGCGTCGATATCTTTGCGATCGAGGATCTTGCGATAGTCGTTATACGCGTCAGGCTTCTTGCCTTGTTTCTTTTCCAACTTCGCGACGTTGTCTGCCAAAACGTTGGCATCGACGTCGGCCAGTGCGGCAAAGTCGGCGTAAGGAGTCGTCTTGCTGGTAATGCCCCAGCCTTGGTTACGAAGACCAATCGAGGCAAAGACAGGACGATCGTTAGCATTTTGGAAACCGAAGGCACGATTTGTCGACGGGATGATAATCGTAGCGGCACCTGCGGCGGCAACTCCCTTCAGGAATTGACGACGTGTGCTTTGCGGAAATTTGGGCATGGTTGATTTTCCTCGGGGTGATTAGAGGCAGATGCTTGAGAGTGTGAGGTAGGGAAAGGGAAGTGATGTTGGTTTGGGCTTCGGCCGTTTTCTGGCATGCACCCAATCTCTATTTTACCGTGAAGTAATTCTAACTGCGACTATCCGAAAGACGCTAATATTCCGGGTTTTGAGCGAAAAATGCCACTATTTGCTGTTATCGACCCGGTAGATTTCCCCACATCTCCTGCATCAAGGCAAAAACTTCTGGTTCGTCTTTCTTGAGTTCGCCGGTGACGAATGGGTAGAAGTCGTTCGAACCGAAATAAGCTTCCGTCATTTCGGCGAAAAACTCCTTGGGATTCGTTAATGCATAATGCTCGCGAAGATGGCCAGGGCTGGTGAGGACAGACTGGTAATTTTGATTCTCTTTAAACTTGTCCCATGCGGACTGGATGCGCGCATTATCGAAGCCAAGAAATTGATCGTGATAGGCATGGGCAAGCTCGTGCAGAACGACCCACGGCATACGGTGGTTTTCGTAGGGGGAAAGAAAAGCATCGACGCTGGGAATATGAACGCACTTGGCAAGATCTTCGTTGTAGCCGTTCCGTTTTAGCCAGCCCTTGTCTGGGTGATACTGCATAGCGGTAAGTTTGCCATAGTCGAGATCAAGCTGGATGACGACCTGGCGTATTTTTTCCAGCGATGCCTCAGGCATGACGACATCGATTGCCACAAGTCGAGCGGTGAGTAGCTTTAATGCACGCTCACCTTTGTCCTTGTGTTCGCCGGTGAGAAGCCGGTCGTCGACTCGCACATTCCACCCTTCGACGTTGCGGATGGTATGGGATGCCGGCAACGCGGGAGAGTCCTTTGCCAATAGTTGTCCTGCTGTAAGGAATACGAGCATCAGCAGTTGCGTGAAAACGATAGTCTTATTCATGAGGACTGCCTTAATCGTCTCTGGATATTAGGACTTCTTGCGGCTGGGAAGGGTTGGCGGTTTGGCATCTTGCGAGCGAATTAGCGGTGCCGTAGGACGCTTTGATGCTTTGATATCTGCGACGTGGTCTTCGTACATCTTCTGCAACTGCTCGCAGACTTCAGGGTGTTGGGCGGAAACATTGTTGGTTTCGCCGATATCAGCGACGATGTCGTAAAGTTGAACTGGTTCGTTCGAAGGTGTTCGCCCCTGTGGGGCATCGCGTCCCTGCTTCTTTTCTTTCCACGGGTAGTACTTCCATTTCCCGTGTCGGACGGTTCCTTCACCATGCATGAGAACATATGACTCGCGAGGCCCCTCGGCGTTTTCTGTCAGCATAACCGTGCGAATGTCGACTCCATCGATTTTGCGCCCGGAAAGCTTCCCATCACACAGTTTGGCCAGCGTCGGCAAAAGATCGATCGAAGCCGTGATTTCATCGCATACGGAACTGGCGGGGATCGTCCCTGGCCACCACATGAGCGTTGGCTCACGAATGCCCCCGTCATACACACTCGCCTTCTTGGCTCGGAGCGGAAGTGAAGAGCCCACCGCTGCACCATTGTCACTCGTGAAGATGACTAGGGTGTTTTCGGCGATACCTTGATCGCGAACGGTTTTTAGAATCTCGCCAACAGACCAGTCGACCTCTTCAATCGCGTCCCAAATCAACTTATCGGTTCGTCCTTGGAATTCTTGGCTGACGTGTAGCGGCAAGTGCACCATCGTATGCGGCAGATACAGAAAGAATGGTTTGTCACTTTCCGTTTGGATAAAGCGAATCGCTTCCTCGGTGTAGCGTTTGGTGATCGTGTTCTGGTCGCAGGGATATTCGATGATTTCTTCATCTCGCATCAGTGGGACGACGTTCTTTTTCGTGACGCCATCTTGCATCTGCTGCATGGTTACCCCATCGCGGAGCACGAGGTCGTTGGCCAGCTTATTAGCCGGGTCGATCCACATGTCATTGCTATAAGGGATGCCGAAGTAGCTGTCGAATCCTTGATATGTCGGCAGGCAAGGGGGGAGATGACCCAGGTGCCATTTCCCCACGCAGGCCGTTCGATAGCCGGCATCTTTGAGCATGTCCGCAATCGTCTGTTCCTCTGGATGCAGGCCCTGATTGCTGTTGGGAAAGAGAACTGGGTTCATACTGAGTCTCTGATAGTGCGTGCCAGTCAGCAGCGCTGTCCGAGAGCCAGAGCAGACAGCACAGCCGACATAGAAGTCGGTGAACTTCATTCCTTCGGCGGCCATCTGGTTTAGATTGGGCGTTCGTGGGCCTTGGGCTCCATTGAATTCAACGTCACCGAATCCTAAGTCGTCGATGAAAATCAGGATCACGTTCGGTGGTCGCCTCGTTTCATCTCCCAGGGCCAATTCGGTATGAGAAACAAGAAGGCAAGTTAGGAGAAATCCTACGAGCAGTCGCATGATGGTGGTCTCGCGAAGTAAGAAAAGCGTCGAGGGGCAGGAAGTTGATCGATTATCAATGGCACGGAGATTCAGGTCAAATATTCGTAAGTTCCAGCGATTCAAGGAATACCGGAGGTCCAGAGGCAAAAGTGCTCTCACGCCATGCACAATTTAGCGCAACAAAAAATTGTAGAATATTTCAGAAACAGTGTTCAGGGCGTTATGGAAATTTGCTACGTTTAGAAGTAATCCGAATGGCCAGTGTTTCGGATGACAATCGCGGTTTGTTGGAACTCCGTACTCCTTTTCTCGAAAACCTTTTCCTTTATCCCTCTTGTACTGACATATAGCTCTCGAATCGCGACACTGTTTTTCTACCGCGATCGAAGTGAGTGGGGGGTGTCAGTGTTTTGGTCATTTGGTGGGTTCGTCTCATGAGATCGAACGTATCCATACCCTATTCCTTTTCTATTCTGGGAGATCGTTATGAAAGTGCGCTTCGGACGATCCGGCTTTACTTTGGTCGAACTTCTCGTCGTGATCGCAATCATCGGTGTGTTAATCGCTCTTCTGTTACCGGCCGTACAGCAAGCCCGCGAGGCAGCTCGGCGGATGCAATGCACTAACAACTTGAAACAGTTTGGGCTAGGTCTTCACAATCACCACGATACGTATGGTCAGTTTCCGGTGGGCTATGAGTTCCGATCGGGTTTCACTGACGGTGATCCAACCTGGGGATGGGCCGCATTTCTGATGCCGTTCATCGAGCAGGAAACCATTTACGATGCGATCGATCCGAAGAATCAGACGCTTGCCAACGCGGTCGCCAATGCAAATGATCTCGCGGTCATGAAGACACCTCTCGATATCTTCCGCTGTCCGTCGGATACTGGGCCAGATTTGAATGATCAGCGAAAACTTGCTGGGCAGGCGACGGCCGTGTCGAACTACATCGGGTCCAACTCGAGTGATCTGGCCGCGCGGAATGATGGCATTCCAGGAACTAATTACGGTGCCGATGGCATCTTCTGGGAAAACAGCGATTGCAATTTCGCTGATGTTACCGATGGTACGTCAAACACGTTTGCGATCGGCGAACGTAGTTGGAACATGAATCGTCGGAATGGAACCGGTAAAGCAAACTACTACGCAGGTAATATCTATGGCGTAGAAGGGCGACTGGTTGTCGGTGGAAGTCCTGTTTCAACGAAAACGCTTTACTCGGTCCTGGGTGGAACGGTGCGGACGATCAACTATGCGAGGAACGATGCTTACGAGAGTTCTTCGTTTAGTAGCCTGCATCCAGGTGGTGTCCAGTTCCTTTTCTGCGACGGCAGTGTTCAATTCATCCCCGACACGGTGGAATTCGATTCGGACAACACTCCTGATACTGTTCTGGAATTGTTGGCCTCGCGTACTGATGGTCGGCCTGTCACCATTCCTTAGTCGAATTCACCAGATGTGTTTGCCCTAAAAGGATGAATAGTTATGCGTTCGTTGTTTTCACAATGGAGTCAGACTCAGGTAATGTTGTGTCTGACGGTTCTGGTTGCCTGGATGGTTTTTGGCTGTAGCTCGATGGCTTCACTCGACCCTGCCGAGCAGTCCGTCAAGTCGTTTGTCGAAGAGAAAGGAGGTATGGTCGAGACCAAAGACGGCCATATCGTTACCGTTTGGTGTGAAAGTGCGAACCTGCAAGACTCGGATCTTGAACAGTTCGCTGCCCTGCCCCAGCTCAGTGCGTTGTACCTGAATTACAACAGCGACATTACGAATGATGTGTTTTCGATGTTTGACAATATGCCGACATTAAAAACGCTTGAATTGGCAGAAACCAAAATCAGCCAACGAGCCGCCGATAAGTTCCGAGAGGTACATCCTGAGATGTCCGTTTCGGGGCCAGGCGTCTAGCTCACTTGCTACAATTCCTCTAAGTCTAAAAAGACGGACCTGCTTGGGTCCGTCTTTTTCTTCTATGTGTATCTTCTTATGTCGTCAGAAGTTCGGACGCGTCGCGCGAAATTGCAATCCCGAATGCAAATCTCAGACCCCCTCGGAATCGTCTTCTCTTGGGGCTAGGGTTGCGCCCAGGGCTATCAGATAGGAGACGAGAAATGCGTAAGATCATGTTGGCGGGTACCATTGCTGTCGGATTGGGAATCTTTTTGGTCGGGGCAGTCCTGACGGGCGAAGAGGGGATTACTCAGTCAGCCAATGAAAACCCGCAGATCGACTACCAAGGCTTCCTGAAACAGGTGCAAGAGGTCGCTAAGGTTCGTGAAAAGCGACGCGTATCTGAGGAAGAGTTCATTCGAATGATGAATGATCCTAAGACAATCGTTCTCGACGCCCGCAGCAAGCGGATGTACGACCTACTTCATGTGAAAGGAGCTGTGCATATCTCGTTGCCGGACATGACTGCCGAGGATCTGGCTGAGCTGATTCCCCAAAAAGACACTCGCGTGGTGATCTACTGTAACAACAACTTTAAGAATGAACCCCAGGCCTTTGCCCCTAAGGCTCCCGTCGCTTCGCTCAACTTGAATACCTACAACACGCTGTATAGCTATGGCTATCGAAACATCTATGAGTTGAAGCCTCTCTTGGACCGCCGCGAAACGAAGATTCCCTTCGCTGGCACTTCCGCTGAAAACAGCAAGTAATCAAGTAACAGGCACTTGGTTTGCCCAGTCGGATTTAGGGCACTTGGTTTTTCTTTCAAGACCGATCTAGTGTCAACTCGTCAATCACCCTGGTTGGGGACAACCTGGCTTCCAGGGACGCTCCTTCTTCAGGCAATGGTGGACTCTTCTCATCTTATCTAAAGTTTCGATTGTAGTTTGGCGATACGTCGCCCGTCGCGTGTTCCCCACATAGAAGTCCCTTGCCAGTCTGAGTCTCGACCCACCCCGATATGGAGGAAAAAACTTTCGAGGTGATGTCGAATTTGGCTGAATTCCTTCGACTAGTCCTTGGAAGAGTGATTGCCATCGGGTGGACTGTCACTTTTATTACTATTTACACCATGAACTAGAATCAACTTCGCATTCGATGGAATGCGAAGTTGAACCGGTTCCATTCTCATTGAGAAACTATCGGGAACGAAAGAGACAACCATGAAGTACATGTTGCTGGTTTACGGAGCGGAAACGTGCTGGACGCCTGAGAGCCGCGAGGATTGCATGCGCAAAAGCATGGCGATTTGCGAGGAATTGGAAAAGGAAGGCAAGTTAATTGCCGCGTCCCCGCTTCAGTCTATTTCGACGTCCAAGACGGTTCGGGTTAGGGAAGGCAAGCCGTTGGTTACGACCGGACCTTTCGCCGAAACGACCGAGCAGCTAGGCGGATATTACATATTGGATGTTGCCACCGAAGAAGAAGCCCTGGCGATAGCTGCCCGGATCCCTCCGGCTTCGGTAGGTTGCGTTGAAGTCCGCCCGTTGGACCACCTTCCACAGTAGCTGCTTCTGGCACTTCTCCCTTGGCTTGATGGCGATTATGATCCAAGCAGTGTCCGAAATCAGACTCTTTTGCATGGTTGGGCCGGGGGCATATGGCAAGCATCTATGATCTGCCAACATGGGAAATTGTTGGCAGCATTTTTGTCCTGACGTTTATCGCCAACGAAGTTGGTTTTCGTGCAGGTTCCCGAGAAGGGAAGAACGATTCGGAGGGGGCACGCGCTGTCAGTAACGGTCTTAAGGCCAGCATCTTGGGACTGGCTGCTTTGCTGTTAGGGTTTTCGTTTTCGACCACGACCACCAAGCACTATCAACGGCAAAGGCTGGTCCTGGACGAAGCCAATGCCATCGGTACGTGTTATCTACGTGCCGGTCTGCTGGGTGAGCCGCAGAAATCGGAGCTTCAACAAAGTCTCAAGCGGTTCACGAATCTGCGTCTTAAGCATTTTGAATTGGCACTCGATCACGACGCCTACGACGAAACTCTCTCGCAGATGCAAACGGAACTTGATCAGATATGGCACAGTGTCGAGACGACAGCGCAGACTCAGCCTGATCGAGTGGTTCCTAGTCAAATTGTTCCCGCAGCCAACAGTGTCATCGACCTGAATACGACTCGTCTGTGGTCGGCACGCAACCACATGCCACAGCCAGTCGTGATCTTGCTGTGCATTTGTATCATCGTTTCCAGCATGATAACCGGGCATTCATCAGGACAGGTCGGCAAGAGATATCTTGGATTGTGGTTTGCGTTTAACGTACTGCTTACACTGGTTCTCTTTGTCATTCTCGATTTCGATCGCCCTCGTCGGGGCTTGATCCAGGTCGACCATCACCCACTGGTAGAGGTTCTTGAGACGATGGAGCCAGCTTCCCGTTAGTGCGAAACACTCATTGGTGTGCTTCATGAAAATCAGTAAGTCAAGACTAACCGTTTTGTGCGTTTCTGGGGTCTTGGCGATCACCTGTGCCGTGTTTTATGTCCAGTATTTTATGCTGCGGCCGATTGGCAGTGGGCCTGCGGGACCAGAGGTTGCCGACGAGCCCTTCAGCGAAATCTGGAGCGACCGCAAGGTGATGCTTGTAGGGATCGGGGACAGCATCACGGCAGGCCTCGGTGCTGACTCGCCAGATCACACCTTTTTCCAGCGGCTTGTGGAAAATCCTTCCGACGAATTCCCCGATATGCAGGGAAAGTCTCTTTCGATCATCTTGCCTGGCCTAATTGCAGAGAACCTGGCGATTTCTGGTTCGACGTCGAAAGACCATTTGCGTGTCATAGAAGATCGGTTGTTGCCACACGAACCTGACGTCTTTGGGCTGGTGGTCATAACCTCAGGTGGAAATGACTTGATCCATAGCTATGGACGGAGGCCTCCTAAGGAGTGTGCCATGTACGGTGCAACGCTTGCTGAGGCCGAGCCGTGGATCGCTTCATTTCGCATACGCCTGAGTGATATGCTTGATAAGATTACCGCATCCTTTCCCGGCGGTTGCGAGATTTATCTGGCAGACATTTACGATCCGACCGACGGTGTGGGGGATGCGCCGAGTGTCTATCTTCCGCATTGGCCAGACGCTTTGGCTATTCACGAGAGGTACAACGAAGTCATCCTGGATTGCATTGACGCACGTCCCAACGTCTACCATGTTCCTCTACATGAAACCTTCATGGGGCATGGTTCGCACGCGACTCAATTCTGGCGATCCACTTACGTTACAGACGATCCGAATTATTGGTTCTATGAAAACATCGAAGACCCCAACGATCGGGGCTACGATGCCATTCGCCGAGTATTTCTCAACAAGATCATCGATCACTCTTCGCTTCACGCAAGTGCCCCTTTAAGTGCCAAGTAGGGGGCGTGCAGGTCTCTATCGAAGACGCTTTTGTTCCATCAGCGATCGAAAGTAATTGACGTGATCGGTCGCGCAGCGTTCCAGGCTAAAGTGTTGAATCACACGCGAACGGGCCGCATCTCCCAGGCTTTTCGCCAGCTGCTGGCTTTCGATTACCCGAATGATGGAATCGGCCAGGGCACTAACATCATCAACCGGAAAGACGATTCCCGTTTCATCGTGGTCTATCAGAATGCGATTTCCAGGGATATCGCTTACCACACAGGGAAGTTTCGCCGCCATCGCTTCCAGCAGTGCGATTGACATTCCTTCGTGCAATGACGGCAGCACAAAAGCATCGGCCGCAGCCAGTACGTCTTCGACCGTGTCGAACGCCCCTGGCAAGATGATACGACTTTGCAGTCCCATGGCTCCGACTAACGAAGTGAGTTCGCCTTCCTGAGGGCCTTCCCCGATCAGCCATAGGCGTGCCATAGGGAAACGTTGCAGGACATACGACCACGCACGCACGACTTTAGTAAGACCTTTTCCCGGATGAAGTCGACCGGTGAAGACTACCAGCGGGGCGGACTCGGCGAGGGTCAGAATTGGATTGGCAGCGGCAAGTGCAGCCCGAGCCGCGCGACGCTGTTCGTCGCTCCGCGCAGGTCCGACGCGGACACCGTTGGGGATAAAGC
Source organism: Blastopirellula marina (assembly GCF_002967715.1). Taxonomy (NCBI): domain Bacteria; kingdom Pseudomonadati; phylum Planctomycetota; class Planctomycetia; order Pirellulales; family Pirellulaceae; genus Blastopirellula; species Blastopirellula marina. The sequence goes on along the minus strand of NZ_PUIA01000026.1, from coordinate 77,887 downwards.
GAATCTTGTCTCGCTCGAACCCAGATGAAATCATCTCGTCGAAAATCTGTTGGCTGGGAGCCACAAAGCCATCTGCCTGCTGGCAGGTGCGACGAATGCGATGGCCGAAATTGGCGGTTTCGTGAAAGGCACAGTCCCCTGTATCGCCGGCTCCTTCGGCCCGCAAGATAATCGGGACTTTGCTCCCTTGCAGGCGTGATGTCGCGACGACGGCACTATGTTTGAGCATCGAGACGTAGACTGCATCGAGCTGCGATTGATGCGTTCGTAACCAGCGGCCAAGAGACATCATGTAGCGCACAGTTCCCCAGCCGCGAACCGATGGGTTAGGCAGGCGAACGACAGGAATGCCGCGATGCGAGATCTGTTTCGGCCAATCAGGATGCCACTGGGCGGTCACGAGTTGAACTTGATGTCCTTGACGCGTGAGTTCTTCGGCCAGGTTGGCCATAACTATTTCCGCCCCTCCGACCAAAGGCCAGAATCGGCGAGTGACAAGTGCCAGGCGGAGAGGTGTCATGCGTGCGAAGCGATCTCGTGGTCTTCCAGTGCCGCAACAAACGGCAGATTGCGGTAGAGGTCTTGATAATCCAAACCGTAACCCACGACGAACTCGTTGGGAATATGAAAGCCGACAAAGTCAGGCCGGATTGCGACTTCGTGTCGCTCGGACTTGGAAAGCAGCACCAGTGATCGAACCGAGGTCGGGCCATGCTCTTGGATGCTTTCGAGCACATTCTTCAGGGTATGTCCCGTATCGAAGATGTCATCGACGACCAGCACGTCTTGCCCGGTAATTTGCGGCATCATGTCGAGGTTTAAGGCCAGTTCACCCGCGGAAGTGGCGGTTCCTCGATAGCTGCGGGCCTGCATAACGCCCACTTTCAGCGGCATTTCAAGCTGACGAATCAGGTCTGCCATCAATACCAGACTGCCGGTCATCACCCCGAGCACCGTCAGGGGGCTGTCTCCGTAGGTTTCCGCCAGTTCCGTCGCCAGATGGGTGACTCTTGTGGCTAGTTCTTTCGTTTCAATCAAAGTATGCAAAGAAATCATCCCCACGTGCGGATGGAGGAAGTTGAATCGACATGCGGCTATTGTAAGCTGTTAACTCTTTATGCTGTAGAGTCCGTGCTGACTCCTTGCTTGATCCGGTAGCGAATCAAGAAATTGGGCAATTATCTCCTGCATATCCAATCACCCAGTGGAGTCGATTTCATGTTTGACATCATCGGAGACATTCACGGCCACGCCGACGAATTGACCGCACTGCTCAATAAGCTGGGCTATTCTCCGCGAGATGGGGTGTATGGTCACCCAGATCGACGCGTCATCTTTCTAGGAGACTTCGTCGATCGAGGTCCTGAGATTCGCGAGACACTGGAGATTGTCCGCGGCATGGTCGAGACCGACGCGGCCCTAACGGTGATGGGCAATCATGAACTAAACGCGATGGCGTTTCATACGGCTTACCCCGATCAGCCTGGCGAGTATCTACGGCCTCATACGGCCAAGAACGAAAAACAGCACGGGCAAACGTTGGCTCAGCTTAGCGAGTCCCAGTTGAGCGATGCCCTGGCATGGTTTCGCACGCTACCGATGTGGCTGGAACTGGACGGACTGCGCGCGGTGCATGCCTGCTGGGATGACGCCGCAATTGGCCAGATTGAAAACCAGCTACAGCAGCCAGGCGGATTGACCGACCAGGTGCTGGCATCTGCCTGCTTGCCTGGCGAACCGCTATTTGCTTCTGTTGAAGCCATCCTTAAAGGGAAAGAGATGCAACTACCCACCGGATATAGCTTCCAAGACAAGGATGGTCATCAGCGCACGAAAACACGGACGCGTTGGTTCCTGGCTGCCGATGGGCATACGTTCGGCAGTTACGCGATGACCGACCAACTGACCTGCGATGTTCCGCTGAGTGAGGATGTTCTCGTTACGTGCCGACCTTACGGAGCGAGCGAGAGACCGGTGTTTCTCGGGCATTACTGGCTGAAAGAAGCCACGCCCCGGCGGTTGGCCAGGAACGTGGCTTGTGTCGATTACAGCGTTGCCAAAGGGGGCTTCCTGTGTGCCTATCGTTGGGATGGCGAACAGGAACTTCGTAACGAAAAGTTTGTCTATTTGAAGTAACGGGAACTGTCAGTTTACTGCGGCACCGGCGACACCGAAGCCGCCAGCTAGAAGGATGAAGAATATTGGGATGATGATTGCTATGATTCCCAAGACGATGCCGACGATGCCAAGAATCATGCCGATTTGGGTCATTTGACGCCCTTCTGGGTCCATCCGTCCGGCATCAATCTCGGCCAAGTCTTGCGAGCCCATGTACCAGGCCACTGGGGCGCAGAAGCAGCAGGCCATAATACCGAGTATTCCCAGGACCAAAATGAGCACACCACGATGTGGTTTCATGTCCGCGTTTCCTTACTTCTTCGAATGATCGGTTTAATATGAACATCGATTCCACGAGGTGAAAACCTCGCGGGGTATGATAACAGGGCCCCAGCGCAATTCCCAGCAAAGATCTGCAATTGTCGATTAATCGCTAAAGTCGTTATTGGTCCCGAATGGGCGATTCCCGGCGGCATGATATCATGGGATGTCACATCAAGTGACAAAGGACTCAGACAAGACACATCACCGCTTACGACGTGCACACCGGGAACTTTCATGGCCGATCAACCCACCTACGGCAACTGGCGCGAGATCGACCTCGATGGGCATTTGTGCGAACTGTTCGAACCGCAGCAGCGGAACGAGCACGGCTTCGTTGCCATCTATCTACATGGGGTGCACCTGGGGAAGCTGTACCACAGCCCGGCGTTTATCGAACAGCTAGAAAAGTTCGGCTTACCGGTCGTGGCCCCGGTGACGCAGCGCAGCTGGTGGACTGATCGCATCTGCGAGGAGTTCGATCCCCAGCGTTCGGCCCAGACCTATTTGCTGGAAAGTGTGTTGCCATTTGTCGAATCTGAATACGGGGCCAAGTCGTCGAAGGTGGCCCTGTTCGGGACCAGCATGGGTGGGCAAGGCTCGCTGCGGTTTGCCTATAAATTTCCCGATGTCTTCCCGATTGTGGCGGCGGTAAGCCCCGCGATTGATTATCAAAATCGGATGCGGGACGACCCGGAAGACAATCTGTGGCAAATGTACGACAGCACCGAACAGGCCCGGCAGGACACGACCACTCTGCACATTCACCCACTGAACTGGCCCCGGAATCAATTCTTTTGCTGCTGCCCTGAGGACTCCTCTTGGTGGGAAAGCTCGGATCGATTACGAATGAAGCTGCAGTCTTTGGGCGTGCCGCATACGTGCGACCTCGAGACCAAGGGAGGGGGGCATGGCTTTAACTACTACAGCCTGATGGCCCCCAAGGTGGTGCAGTTCCTCTGGGATTCTTTGGAAAAAGAACGCCGCCGAGTTGTTTAGATCAACATGCACCCGTGAAGAATTCGCTGGACGATGCAGAAACTGATGCTCATCATCCCGACACTTGATCGTTCGGGAGCCGAGAAACAATTGACGATGTTGGCCAAGGGATTGCCGCGCGATCAGTTCGATGTCTCGGTCTGCTGCCTGACGCGGGGTGGTCCCTACAGTGAAGAGCTCAGTGCGGCCGGTATCCCGGTAACGGTGATCGGCAAGCAGTTGAAGATCGATCCGCCTGCGTACTGGCGACTCAAGAAGCACATTCAGGACGTGAAGCCTGATATCGTTCATACCTGGCTTTTTGCCGCCAATAGCTACGGTCGCAAAGCGGCCCAGGCAGTTGGCGTTCGTCATGTCCTGTGCGGCGAGCGCTGCGTCGATCCCTGGAAGATCACGCACGAACATCTGATCGATCGCTACCTCGACCGGAAGACTGATAAGATCGTGGTCAACAGTTCCGGCATCGTCGACTTCTACGTGAAGAAGGGACGCGACAAGAGCAAGTTTGTCGTCATTCCTAACGGCATTGACCTCATCGACGGACCTCCTCAGATCAGCAAGTCAGATCTTTGGCAGCAGCTGAAGTTGCCGCCGCACGCCAAGATGATGCTTAGCGTTGGACGTCTCTGGCCGCAGAAACGGATGAAGGATTTGATCTGGGCAACCGAGATCTTGAAGCGTATCCGCGACGATGCGTTTCTAGTGATTGTCGGCGATGGCCCCCAGCGGGAACGCCTGGTGCGTTATACGAAGCAGGTCACCATTGACGACAAGGTGCGGATCGCCGGCCCACGAGACGATGTGGCGGACCTGATGCGACATGCCACCCTGTTCATGCTGGCCAGCGGCTACGAAGGCCAGTCGAATGCTCTGATGGAGGCCATGGCCATCGGGCTGCCGGTGGCGGTCAGCGATATACCCGGCAACCGTGATTTAGTCACCCACGACGAGAACGGATACCTCGTCGGGCTGGGACAGCGGACCGAGTATTCCCGCTTTGCCAATTTCCTGCTGGAAGATGAGGCCCTGCGAAACCGTTTCTCAGAAGCGGGGCGTAAGACGATTCAGGAGCAGTTCAGCGTCCAACAGATGATCGATCGTCACGCGGCCCTCTATCAAAGTTTGTCGTAATTAATGGGCAGTAGCCCACTTCTGGCGAACTCCCCTGCCCCGGTTGTTGTCTCTTTTGACCGGCGGTAGGCTAGTAGGTTTGAATTCCGGCCATCCGTTTGACCCTAGTAAAACTCAGAACGAAGACCATGAGCGATCCCTATTTCCAGAAGCTGTTTGCTGAACGTATCGGTGGCGAAAACTACGGTAAGGGGACCGCGATCTACAAGTTCGAGAAGATCAAACGAGCCAAACGCAAGGCTTTGGCCGATTACCCGGATCGCCAGCTGATCGACTTCGGAATCGGCGAAAACGACGAAATGGCCCCGGAATCGGTCCGTAAGGTCATGGGCGAAGAGATCAACAAGCCTGAGAACCGCGGCTATGCCGACAACGGTGTCGCCGAGTTCAAGAAGGCAGCCGCCGACTACATGAAACGGATGTTCGGTGTCGAACTCGATGCCACGACCGAAGTGAACCACTGCATCGGTTCCAAGACGGCTCTGGCCATGCTGCCGGCCTGCTTCATCAACCCAGGCGACATCTGTCTGATGACGGTCCCTGGTTACCCGGTTGCCGGAACGCATGCGGCCTACTACGGCGGTACGGTTTACAAGCTTCCTCTGTTGGCTGAAAACGACTTCTTCCCAGATCTCGACGGCATCCCCGCAGAAGTGAAGGAGAAGGCTAAGCTGCTGGTGATCAACTATCCCAACAGCCCAACAGGTAAGGTTGCGACCAAAGAGTTCTACGAAAAGGTCATCAAGTTTGCCAAGGAAAACAACCTGGTTGTCGTTCAGGACGCAGCCCATACGGTGCTGACCTTCGAAGGCGAACCGCTCAGTTTCCTCAGCGTGCCAGGTGCCAAGGACGTGGGTGTGGAAGTCCATTCGTTGTCCAAGGGCTTCGATATGATCGGCTGGCGAATTGGTTGGGTTTGCGGTAACCCTCTGCTGGTCCAGGCCTTCAGCGACGTCAAAGACAACTGCGACAGCGGGCAGTTCATCGCCATTCAAAAAGCGGCCGCCGCCGCTTTGGCCAACGAAGAAATCCCGAAGCAAACCAGGGCTAAGTACGAGCGTCGTCTGAAGAAGCTGGTCGACATGCTCAACCGCTGCGGTTTTCAGTGCAAGATGCCAGGCGGAACGTACTTCCTGTACACGAAGAGCCCTTCGGGTGTCGAAGGTGGTCCAAGTTTCGCTAATGCCGAAGAAGCCTCGCAGTACCTCATCACTGAGAAGTCGATCTGCACGGTGCCTTGGGACGATGCCGGCGCGTTCCTTCGTTTCTCGGTCACGTACGTCGCAGCGGATGAAGCTGCGGAAGACGCCCTGATGGAAGAAACCGAAAAGCGTCTGAAGCAGATCTCGCTGAAGTTCGACTAAGTGATGGGCTTCGTGTTAGTTCGGAAAAATTCAGAGATCTCAGGTTTCTGAATTTTTCCTTGGGCCGCATTCAGGATCAGTTCGGTGTAACTATCCTGAGTTGTGTGAAGCTCATAGCCATTTACTTTCAGGAAGATGATTCCTGCGGCGGCGGAAATTCTCTTGTTGCCGTCTAGGAATGGATGATTGGGAGCGAGGTGGAAGACATACGCGCTCGCTTTGTCGAATATGGTGGGGTGAAGTTCTGTTCCCCCATACGTTGCCAGGGGCATTGCTAATGCAGACTCCAGCAGTCCTCTATCGCGAAGCCCATCTTGTCCACCATATGTTTCGATCTGCCACCGATGAATTGCCAGGGCATCCTCGATGCTGAGGAATAACATGGCACTCACTCCGCGAGTTTCCGAAACGTATCGGGGAAGTTCTCGTCGGCGAATTTGATGGCGTCTTGGAACGCTTCTGGGGAAATACCACTGGGAGATTTCGAGAGTTTGATCCCGTCTTCTAGTTGGGTGATTTCCAAAGGCGTGGTTTCATCCAGTTGCAACTGCTCGACGACCGAGGCGTCGAGTTCCAGTACGTAGCGATCGCCTTGTTTTTTAAGCCGGACAATCATAGCGAGCTTCGCGAGTTAGTGATGTTCTGTCGTCGGACAAAGGAAGTATTACGGTAAGCTTACCACTTCCCCATCCCCTTTGTCCCCCAGCTTGCGAAAGAGATCAACCTCGATTGTGTAGGGGATGAACCGTACGCTGCCATCGACCAGCAAGGCATTCAAGCCGCCATCGTGGGAACTGCCGAATCGATTGGCACCGTTGATGGGAGTGGAACCGATGATGTCCGGCCACGGCTCCAGGTCGGTACGGCGGATTGTTTCGTGTGTGATACCGGGGTTGCTTGCTGGTGGGCCGTCCCAGCCGGAAGTGTATCCGTAGATGTCCCCTTCCTGGGAGCCTTGTCCCATCGTGCTGAGGTTAACGCATTTCTCGGCCACCATCAGGGTGTTGCTAGTTCCGTCGGTCACCGAGGAAAAGTCGTAGAGTTTCTTGCGAGGGCCAACATTAGCACTCGATGTATCGCCGCAAGTGCCGGTAAAGTCTCTGGCCAGCACGCCTGTCCCTTCCTGGTTACCGCCAGCGTAATCGATCTGAGCCCGAGGGACCTGATCGAAGGCATTCGTGTTCGCCCCGCTCGAGCTGATACACATGTGGATCAACTTGGCCGACTCGGAAGTCGGTGAACGCCGACTCGGGCAGAAGTACTCGGGAATCGGAATGCTCATCGCGTACTTCGACGATTCCAGGTCGGTTCCGCCTGGTTTGCCGTTGTGCACGGTGTCGTGTTCCATGAAGGGAAGGATTTGGAATGCCCAGCCGGCAGCCTGTTTCTCGAGTGCCCCCGGACGGCCACCGTTAAACGTTGCGAATACGTGCTGAGCATAACCACCGGTCGGGAATGCGTTGTAAGTATCGGTGTGGTTGTGCCAGGCCAAGCCGATCTGTTTGAGCTGGTTAACGCACTGCGTCCGCCTGGCCGCCTCGCGGGCTCGCTGTACCGCCGGCAGCAGCAAGCCGATCAGAATTCCGATAATCGCGATCACCACCAAAAGTTCGACCAGCGTGAACCCTCGGCGGAGGTAGCGTTCGGAAATGTTCGCTGGCGATGGCATGGGGCTTGGGGTGGTCGTAACGGTGGTAGTGAATTTAGGGGGAGACAATAAAGTTTCAGGTTACCCGGTAGAGTGGTTTTAAGCAAACAACGGGACAAACCGTGGTAATCGACGCAAGCCATTTCGCAGCTAACAATTCCGCCGACTCGCCCCACCCGGTGACCTATATTTTTAAACGAAATAGGACATCCGATGGATTCTTGGATTGGCATTGCAAAAGGCAACTGAAGTGACAGGCGGTTCTTCCACATCGACCAGCGTTCCCAAGACACTTGGTCGCGCTCAGCATGAATCGGGCGAAGTAGGGCTGGTAGCTCAAATGGTGTCCCGGGCCCAGCAACTCTATTCGCTTCCCACCGTCGCCATGGAAGTGCTCAAGCTAACCGCCGACGAACATGCTACCGTTGTGCAAATCAAGCAGTGTATCCAGCGCGACCCGGCGATGACCCTCAAGATCCTGAAAGTCGTTAACAGCCCCCTGTTTGGGTTGTCTGGGCAGGTGTCGGATTTGAATCAGGCGCTTGCACTTCTCGGAATCAAACCGCTCAAGCTCTTGGTGCTGGGTTTCAGCCTGCCGAAAGCGATGCTGCAGGGAATTGAAGCCGAAGTACTGGCTCAGTACTGGCAGTTTGCCCTGACCAAGGCCGTAGCTGCTCGCGAGATCGCCAATCTGCAGCGGAAGAACTTCGGCGACGACGCGTTCATCGCTGGCCTGCTGTCAGAAATTGGTGCGTTGGTGATGCTGCAGGACCTAGGTGATGCCTACGCCAACTTCGCCAACAAGGTCCTTCAGGAGGAAGCGGACCTGTCAGAGATGGAATGGGAAACACTCGGTTTCGATCACAACATTCTTGGCTGCCGACTACTGCAAAGCTGGAACCTGCCGGAATCGTTGGTGCAAATCATTCGCGAAGGGCATCCTTCCTCGGGAATTGAATTCAGCAAGCTTAGTGGTCAGTCGGCAACTTTGCGTCTGGCGCACAACCTGGCCGAGGTTCTCGCACATCATCGACTCAAGTTGATGCCGAAGTTTCTCGATCAGCTGAAATCGACCACCAGCCACGATGCCGATACGGTCGAACACCTGGTCGTAGATATCCAAGAGAAGTTGTATCAACTGGCCGGCGTTCTTTCAGTCTCTTTGCCCGATGGAACCGACTACTGCGAAGTGGTTGCCCAAGCTTATTTCCAATTGTCCCAGTTGGCCGAGGTGGTCGCCGCTCCGCTGGCCTTGGGGGATCGTGCGCCTCACGCTCAGATGATTCAATCGCCGGAAGTCCAGCGGTTAATCGATACCACCAAGAGTCTGGCCGAAAATGGGGGGATTCCTCCTCATGCCGAGAAGGAAACCGGCGCAGAAGCGACCGTCGAGGAAACGCCGGTCGATCCGATCATGGCCGATGCCAACTTGCTGACGGAGATTGCCACCTCGATGCAGCGATGCCGGTCGCAGCGTTGCGAGTTCTCGATATCGCTTCTAAAGATCAATCAATTCGAGGACTTCCTGATGGTGGCCGGAGTCGAGGAAGTCGATGTCTGGCGGCAACTGGTCGCGGCTATCGTGGACCGACTGAGCGATGGTCTGGGGCGTGTGCTGCCGTGCGGCGATATGTGCCTGGCCGTTCTGCTGGACGATCACGATCGGCATCAAACGGTTACCTTAACGCGGCAAATCTTAGATCTGGTGACCGCCTGGTCGCAGCGTCGCGAGTGCCATCAAGGGATCGAACTCGCCACTTGTGGTGGCGTTGCGTCGGCATGTGTGCCACCCAAGAGTCTTCCCCCGCAAGAGATCTTTCAGGCAGCCAGACGCTGTTTGTTGGCTGCTTCGAAGGGGGGCGGTAACGCCATTAAGAGTATCGAAGTCCTGTAATCACTTGCCGTTCAAGTGATTCCTTCGGTCACCGCCGTGTCTCGGTCTCGGAAGACGCGGCCAATAAAGAAGTTACGCAGAATGGATGCCAGGGCTAACCTTTACCATTTCCCGTTGGCTCTATAGGCTTTAGGGGCTGTGTGGTCCATTCAACTGAGAGCTGGTTGACTGGTCCGCTATCCGCTCGTTGCGGAATTCTGTTAACTTGGTCTCTATGAATGAATCGATGGAATCCCGCGTAGACGAACAAACGACACCTCACAAGACCGCCTTGGACGAGGGGGCTTCGAAAGCGTGGGAACAGGATTCGGTCGAGTTTTCGTCGCAGGCCCGCCTGATTGCCAACCCTCCCGTTCGCAAACGCCGCGTACGCCTACCGGTCATTCTTTTCTTCGCTACGTGCGCATCGACCTTTCTTGCCGGAATGACCAATTGGCAGCCGTTGGAAGCGATCATCAATTTGTTTGCGTGGTCGAGCCCTGCGGCGATGGGAATTCCGCGTGCGTTTGATTCGTTCCTGTCGAGTCCAGCCGTCGAGATGCGACGTGACTTGATCCACTATCTTGCTGACTGGAAGAGTGGGTTGCTGTACATGGCAGCGATGTTGGGAATCTTGTTTGCCCACGAGATGGGGCACTTCCTGATGGCCTTGCGGTACCGAGTGCCGGCCAGTCTGCCTTACTTCATACCAGTGCCGATTTCTCCGATCGGAACATTTGGGGCAGTGATCGGCATGGATGGCATGCGTGCCGACCGCAAACAGTTATTCGACATTGGCCTGGCTGGCCCCTTGGCGGGCTTGGTTGTGGCCGTTCCCGTGCTGTGGTATGGCGTATCGCAGATGGACCTGACAGCACCGGGAACCGGATCTTTCAAGCTCGACCTGCCGATCGCTATGGCGTGGATGATGCAGTGGTTCGATGTCCCCGGGTATGAAGCAGGGATGTACATCAATCAAAGCCAGCTCAACCCCTTTTTCATGGCCGGTTGGGTGGGGCTTCTGGTGACTGGGCTCAATATGATTCCGGTCAGCCAACTCGATGGAGGGCACGTGACCTACACGATGTTCGGAAAGAGTGCCCATTGGATTGCCCGGGCATTTCTCGTGGTGGCGGTGCTCTTTATCATCACGATCGGGGCCTACCAGTGGAGCCTGATGTTGCTGCTGGTCATCTTGATGCGTCCTGATCATCCACCAACTAGTGACGACAGCGTTCCGATCGGCTGGTTCCGCTATGCTTTGGGGACGGTCTCGCTCAGCATCCCCTTGCTCTGCTTTCCGCCGATGGCAATCGTAGCTGCCTAGTCGACCGCTTTGAGCCGCTGAAGAATCTCCGACGTGATCGGACGTTTCGCGTCCCAGAAGATCCACGCTCGGTAGAACTCTTGAACTTCCGGACTGTTGAGCCGATTTGCGGTCGCGACGGCATCTTTCTTCGTGCGGAAGGAAAGAAAGTAGGTGGTATCGTCCAGCATCACTGGACGACCATCCTGAGGTGGGATAACGCGAAACGACAACTGCTTGTGCAGCGCCGAGATTGCGACCTTCCACTTGGCAAAGGAATACTCGCCAATGCCAAAGATCGAAAAGGGGGGGCGTCCTCGGTAGATAGAGCTTTTGCGATCGGCCAGTCGAGTGGCATGCCGTTGCAGATAAGCCCACGTTCGCGGTGCGGCCGACTCGATCGGGGCCGTGTCTTCACCCGTTCGCTTTTGTGGCACAATCAAAAACTTGTCGGTCTGTTTTACTTCCCCGCGGTAGACTGCCCCGGCCGGCATCATTGGGTAAAGATAGTCAGGCTCTAGTTCGACTCTTTCCCCCAGGCCGTTCACCAGGCACCAGCCCTGGCGTTCGAGTTGCATGACCGCGCGGCAATCGTGCTTCACACCGCTTCGCCAGCGTGTGGTGGGTTGAGTATCGAGGAGATGTTTCTGCCGGGCGAGCGCCCTGTGATCGGCAACCAGATTGCCAGAGTGCATGCCCAACACACTCGATATCAAGTCGGCGTCGAGCTGTTCGTAGACGTCACACGTGGTCGTGGGAGCTGCGGCTTGCATTTGGCAAACCAGCAGGCAGGCATCGACCGAGGCATCAAAGTGCTCGCGGGAGTCGATCTTGTAGATCCGGCTGTCGGCAATCGGCAGGCCCGATTTCCAGGCCTGTTCCAAAACTTTGCGTGCCACGGTCGTTTTGCACAGCATGGCCAGCGTGCAGTCTTGCTGCGGCATCGTTTCCAATAGCCGCAGGATCATCCACTGCGAGATGTCAAAGTTGGCTTTGCCTGTCTTAGCCGAGAGGCCTCGTTCGTGCTGGAAGTTGGACTTTGCCGGAAGATTGCCGCTACCCAGCGTTCCTAAAGCAGAATTCGTAACCCAAGGTGGATTGCCCAGCACGAGCAAGTGCCCCGGCTGCCGCTTCAGTAGCGATGACCAGTCCTGCTGAAAAAAGTCGGCCTGAGCGAGATCGACTTGGCAGTGGGTGCCGGAAAGTCGCCGGCGAGTTTCCGCCACGTAAGCTCGATTCCATTCGCGGCCAACCAGACGCTTACAATCGGAGAAGATGTTGGCAGCCGCGGCGAGAAACGTTCCTTGCCCGCACGTAGGTTCCAGGACGCAGTCAGGCCGAACACCATCGGCGCGGAGCATCCGACAAACAGCTTCGGCGAGGGGCATCGGAGTTTGGAAGTCGCCATACTCAGTCTTCTGACGACTTTTGACGCGAATCATGTCAGCGTTTCGAGCGGGATAATGCGATGTTGGATCGAACTTCGCGTCAGTTTAAGAGTTCTGCGAAATTCGAACCATGGCAATTTCCTGCCTTTAACTGCTGGCGATCAAGCAACTTGGGGCTTGCCGGTGGTCATGTGCGGCTCGATCAAGTCTTCCTTGGCGATCACGACCAGGCCGGATTGCGTGACTGTGAAACCCCGGCTGCGGTCGAGTTCCAGGTCGAAGCCGATCTGGGTGTCTGCTGGAATCGAAACGCCTTTGTCGATGATCGCTCGGCGGATTTGGCTATGCCGTCCGACCGAGACCCCCTCGAACAGAATCGAATCGTGGACCGACGAAAAACTGTTCACGCGAACGCGTGGGCCGATGATGCTTCGTTCGACCTCGCCTCCGGAGATGATCGATCCACCACAGACCACGCTATCCAGCGCGTACCCGCGACGGGTTGGATCCGATTCGCCGCCGAAGACAAACTTCGGTGGTGGAACGTTGGGTTGATAGGTCCGCAGCGGCCAGGCCTCGTCGTAGATGTTGAGCTGCGGATCGACCGATACGAGGTCCATGTTCGCTTCGTAGTAGGCGTCCAAAGTACCGACGTCTCGCCAATAGGCATCGTGCTTGCGATTCTCGTCGCGGAAGGGAAAAGCATAGACGCGATGGGTATCGATGATCGACGGAATGATGTTCCGTCCGAAGTCATGGGCACTGGTTCGATTAGTGGCGTCTTTGCAGAGCTGCTCGAACAGGAACGCCGCATTAAAGACGTAAATGCCCATCGACGCCAGGCAGTGCTGATCATCGCCGGGAATCGTTTTCGGGTGCTCTGGCTTCTCGTCGAAGCCGAGAATCTTCTGCACGCGATCGATCTGCATCACGCCGAAAGACCGGGCTTCCTCCACGGTCGTCTTCAAGGCACCAATGGTGAGGTCAGCCCCGTTCTCGATGTGGAAGTCGAGCATCGACGCATAGTTCATCTTATAGATGTGATCGCCAGCCAGGATCACAACATACTTCGGGCGATGCTTTTCGATGGCGTAAATGTTCTGATAAACGGCATCGGCGGTGCCTTGGTACCACTGCTCGTCGATGCGCTGTTGTGGGGGTACCACGTCGATGCATTCGCCTAGCTCTCGGCAGAAGTATCGCTGCCAGCCGACATTGATGTGCCGGTCTAAGCTTTGGGCTTTGTACTGTGTCAGCAGTTGAATCTGGCGAAAACCACTGTTCAAACAGTTTGAGAGAGCGAAGTCGATGATGCGATAGACGCCGCCAAAGGGGACCGCTGGCTTCGCGCGATCGCGGGTCAGTGGTTCCAAGCGGGAACCCTTGCCGCCGGCAAGGATCACGGTGAGTACGTTCTCCATCCGTTGCGTACCTCAGCTATGATTGGGGTGTGGGAAGAGGCAATGGAAGCTTGGGGCGGCCTCCGAGGTGTCTGCCGCATTCTATCGGCTTTACCCAATCCTCAAAACTAAAAAATGATGCCACGTCGCTAGCGGATTGCGCCAAGAAGAAGCTTGTCGTGCGGACGATAACGGTTAATTCGCCAGCGAACCGATTGGGATTGAGGACTGTCCTGGCCAACAGTCAGGCGAAGTCACACCCATTGAAGGATGCAGATGAATCCCTCTGAAAAGTCAACGGTCGAAGAAATCCGAGCCCGGTTTGATAGCGATGTCGATCGCTTCTCGAACCTGGAAACTGGGCAGTCCGCCACAATGGATGCCCCGTTGGTGCTAGATCTGATCACGCAGGTTGCCGCTACCCATCGCGCGGACGCAAAGCACGTCCTGGATATCGGGTGCGGTGCCGGCAACTACACGTTGAAGCTTCTCCAGCGTATTCCCGGCATGAACTGCACGCTGGTCGATCTCAGTCAGCCGATGCTCGACCGGGCCCGGCAGCGAGTATCCGAAAGTAGCTCCCGTGAAATTACTACCATCCAAGGCGACATTCGCGAGGTCGATCTTCCCGGCGATACCTACGATGTCGTCATGGCTGCCGCGGTGCTGCATCATCTACGGGACGATGCCGACTGGAAGCAGGTCTTTCAGAAAATTCACCAGGCGATGCGTCCCGGCGGGATCTTTCTAGTGAGCGACCTGGTAACTTCCGATCTGCCAGCGGCTGATCAGGTGCAATGGCAACGTTACGGCGAGTACCTTAACGACTTCCGAGACGATGCCTATCGTCAGACGGTCTTTGATTACATCGAAAAAGAGGACACCCCGCGGAGTGTCCTCTATCAAGTCGACGTTTGCCGAGCCGTTGGCTTTCGTCAGGTTGAAGTGCTGCACCTCAATGCCTGCTTCGGTGCGTACTGTGCGGTGAAGTAACCGAGACGCAAAACCTCTCTCCCTAACCCTTTCCCGGCGAAGGGAGAGGGGACACGACCATTGCTAACTACACCATGTCGACTGGGGCGTGGTGTGTACTTTGGCGTCTTTCCCTTCGGTGAGCCCGGCAATCTTCTTTTCGATGGCCGCAACGCTTGCGGCATCGGGATGGAATTGCAGGCCCAGGTCGATCTCGTACGTGGCACCAGGGGCGATCCGCAGCACGCGGTCGTTCTTTTCCTCGAACGAGCGAGGATTTGGGAAGTTGGTCGATGGTTCGAGACCGGTCACGTAGCCGTCTGCTTCGGCGGCGGTGTTCTTCCAGATGATGAAGTAGGGAAGCTGTTTCACATTGAAGTGGACGGAAACCCCTTGTTCGCCAGAGGCACTCTTCAATAGCGTACAGGTATCGCCGTTGGCATCGGCGGCAAGCTGCATAAAGTAAACCTGTTCGACATAGCCAGCCGTGGGGCCTTTGTAGGTCGACCAGGTGTCAACGTCGTTGGCCGCATGGTCGTTGCGTGGGCACAGTTCGGTAACAGGGCACACCACCGAAGCTCCTTCACCCAGGATGGGGGCTCCCATGTTGATGTGGTACAGCATCTGGGCCGTGCTTTCCTGGGCGGCACGGTTGATGATGCTATCGCGAATGCGGAAACCGTTTTCGCCTGTTTTGGTGCGGATCTCGGTTTTCATCGCGACGTTGTAGCACAGGAACCGCGTCTCACGGATTTCGCCACTGATGCACATTTCGCCATCAGGCGAAACTTCCACGACCACGTCTTCAGTCGGTTGATTGGCGATCCGACCGTGCAGACCATACTTCAGTCGCCCACTTTCTGCGTCGAATTCGGGCGCACCGTTGCTTTCCAGCCCGCAACGAACAATTAGTTCGTCCATGCCATCGAGCCATCCCAGCCCACTCGGTTCAGAGAGGGGCACAAACTGCGGATGCACAGGCCCTTCAACCGGCGAATCCCAGCCGATACGCGTGGTGCCGTACTTGGCCTGGTGGATGCCCATACCACGCGTAGGAATGGCCGTGAAAGAGAACTCTCCGTTCTGGACAGTCAGCAACTCGACGCCATCGCGACGTCCTCCGAAAAGCCGCGTGTGAGTCACGCTCAGACCGTGCTGCTTGGCCGCTTTCAGAAAGGGAGCCGGCTGTTGATAAGGGGACGTGACATCGTATTCACTCAGGACCCAGCGATTGCTCATGTTGCTCTTTCCCCATTTGTCATTACTAGACAGGTTTTTGGCACGAACGGACAAATTGTCGTTACCATACGCGTGCTACGCGTGAAATTCCAGCACAGAAGGGTCGAAAAGCCCCTTCATTTACTTGTCACCACGATAAAACTTGTTAAAACAAGCGCTTTCCCTTGACGGCTTTGGGCCCATCCTGCTCTGCGCTAGTCGAGTCGTCTTGTGTCGCTACGGCATATGGTAACGCAGGAATATGCTACCACACCGGAGTAACCAGCCGAGATGATCGAAAGTATTGTCACAGGGAATCGCATCGCCAAGTTTCTGGACGCAGCGCTGAGAACTTGAAGCGAATTCGCTGCCTGCCATCACATCTCAATCTCATCCTCACAAGAACTTAATCTCTATCGGAGCACTCTCTCATGAGTACGCATCCTAACGCGTCCCCGAAACTTCATAACGCCATGTGGCCTGGTTTGGTTGGTAAGGAAGAAGGGACCGATCATCCGCCGATCAGCCTGGAACGCATGCTCGAGCTAACCGCCGCGGCGGAAGTGGATGGCATCAAGTTCGACGGGATCGATTACTTCCTGTTCCACCCTCACACCGATCCAGACGCCTCGGATGACGAGTTGAAGCGAATTGCCGACCTGGTTGCTTCGCACAACCTGACGATCGGCTCGTTGGTGGCTCCGATCTGGCCCGGCACGGTCGGTGGACCGGCTATGGGTACCGCTGAGGAACGCTCGAACTTTGTCCTCGCCGTGCAGAAGGCCTGCCGTATCGCGAAGATCTTCAACGAGCATGGCGTTCGGCAGTACGGATGCATTCGTATCGACTCAGCCAGTGGCGTCGAAGCCTGGTCCGCCAGTCCCGAAGCCAACACCAAGCTGATTGCCGAAACCTTCAAAGAAGCAGGCAAGGTCGCTGCCGACAATGGCGAACGATTGGCCGCCGAAGGGGAAATCTGCTGGGGTGGCATGCACTCGTGGAAAGACATGCTGAACCTGCTGGAAGCCGTCGGCATGCCGGAAACCGTGGGCTTCCAGGCCGACCTGGCGCACACTTATCTCTACCTGTTGGGCTACAACGCACCAGAACACGCCTTGCTGAAGGAAGGCTACACCGAAGAAGAGTTCTGGTCTGCCTACACCGAGATGACCAACGCTCTGCGAAAGTGGACGATCGACTTCCACGTCGCTCAGAACGACGGTAGCGTGCACGGAACCGGCTCGCACGACAAGACCGGTCGCCACTGCCCTGCCGACGATCCCAACGGCAAGCTCGATATCGTCAAGTGCAGCCAGTACTGGCTCGAAGATGCCCAGGCCCGCGGTATCAAGCATATCTGCTGGGATGGCTGCATGTTCCCCAACGAAATGCTCGAGAAGCAAGAAACCTGGAACACGATCCTGGATGTCATGATCAAGGTTCGCGACCAGTGTGGTTGGAACTAGGTCGGCATGTCCGCGTCAATCGACGAGTTCGTTGAAACGGTAAGCCAGTATTGTCATCTGGTTGAAAGCCATGAAAACGAACCGCTTGGTCGATTCACACGAAAGCTACAGCAGCTTCTTCCGCTTTTGTACTACCAGGCGGTGAAGCTGCCAGACGCTGAATCTCGAATAGATTACAGCTACGAGCGTGAGATCACGCACGATCAATGGCAGAGTTTGTTCGGGCGGCTCGTTCAGTATTTAGGAAAGCACGATCCGTATTGGTTCGTGCATGACATCGACTTGATCGCGGACGAAGTTCCAGAAGCCGTCTTAAGCAGTCTTTCGGACGACTTGGCGGATATCTGGCGAGATTTGAAGAACAGTCTCCTCCATTGGGAGGTGGCTGACGAACCGCTTCGGCGGGAATTGATTTGGCAATGGCGGTTTCATTTTGATAGCCATTGGTCGGATCATGTGATAGACGCCATGCGTGCCATTAATCGCATGTGTCAGGATATTGAAAACAACGAAGATTAGAGACCATAAACCTCACCTGCTTCGCATATCGCGAGCCCCATTTGGGAGAATAACAACATGGCAAAGAAACCCCTCCGTATTGGTCTGGTCGGTTACGGCTTCATGGGCCGTACCCACTCCAACGGTTACAAGCGGGTACCTGACTTCTTCCCGGAACTCGAATACCAACCGGTCCTGAAGGCCGTTTGCGGTCGTAGCGAAGACAAAACCAAAGCCTTCGCCGAGCAGTGGGGCTACGAGTCGTACGAGACTGATTGGAACAAGCTGATCGCTCGCGACGATATCGACGCCATCGACATCTGCACGCCGAACGACACGCACGGTCCGATTTCGATCGCCGCTGCCAAGGCCGGCAAGATGGTACTGTGCGAAAAGCCAATCGGCATGAGCACCGCCGAGGGGGAAGAAATGGTCAAAGCGGTCGAAGACGCCGGTGTGGCCAACACCATCTTCTACAACTACCGCCGCATTCCCGCTGTGACGCTGGCCAAGAAGATTATCGACAGTGGCAAGCTGGGACGTATCTTCCATTACCGTGCCAACTTCCTGCAGGACTGGACCATCAACGCCGACGTGCCACAAGGTGGTGCCGGTCTGTGGCGCCTGGATGCCGCCTCGGCTGGTTCCGGCGTGACGGGCGATCTTTTGGCTCACTGCATTGATACGGCCATCTGGCTCAACGGCAGCATTAAAGACGTCAACGCCGTGACCGAAACGTTCGTGAAAGAACGCCTGCACAGCGGCACCGGCAAGAAAGAGCCCGTGAAGATCGACGATGCCTGCTCGTTCTTCTGTCACTTTGAAAACGGTTCGCTCGGCTTGTTCGAGTCGACCCGCTACGCTCGCGGTCACAAGGCGCTGTACACCTTCGAGATCAACGGCGAACACGCCTCGATCCGCTGGGACCTGCACGATCTGCATCGCATGGAATACTTCGATCATGCCGACGAAGGGGAAGTCCGCGGCTGGCGTTCGATCCATGTCACCGATGGCGAGCACCCCTACATGGATCACTGGTGGGTCCCCGGCCTGAACATCGGTTACGAGCACAGTTTCGTGCATCACGTGGCCGACTTCCTGAAGAGCATCGAAGACGGCACGCCATGCGAGCCTACCTTCCGCAGTGCTCTGGAAACCCAAAAGGTCTGCGATGCGGTCCTATCCAGTGCCGCCGAAAAGGTCTGGAAGGACGTTTAGTCCATCGTGCTTGACGATCGAAAACCGGGGAAAGGGCAAGTGTGTGCCCTTTCCCTTTTTCGTTTCGGGGCAAAGATAACCACATGAATTACCTCGCCCATGGCCGACAGTTTCTCGATCAGCCGTACGTCCTTGCCGGGACGGCGGTGCCTGATTGGTTGAACGTGGTCGATCGCAAGTGCCGCGCACGCTCGAAGAAGGCCTTGCCCCTGTGCGATTCCAGTAATCCGATCGAAGCGCAGATAGCCACCGGCGTGGTTCAGCATCATGCCGATGACGATTGGTTTCATCGAACCGAAGAATTTAACCGGCTGCAGTGGGATTTCACGAAGCGAATCCGTGATTTCCTGGGCAAAGACAGCGGCCTACGGCCGAGCTTTCTCGGTCATATTCTCGTCGAGTTGCTGTTGGATTCGGTCTTGATTGAAGACGACCCCGAAGAGCTAAATGCTTACTATGCCGCACTCAACGAGGTCGATGGAGCCCTCGTGCAGCGGACGGTTGAGCGGATTGCCGAGCGGCCGGCGGATCGTCTGGATTGGTTCATCGGACGATTTGTCGAAGTTCGTTTTCTTGAAGATTACCCCGACGACGAAAAACTGCTTTACCGGTTGAATCAGGTGATGCAGCGCGTCAAACTACCAGCTTTGCCTGATGCGTTCGGCAGGCTCTTGCCCGAGCTTCGCCAAGACGTGCGGGCCTCGTCCGCGGCACTACTGACCGCCCATTCCACTTGACTGCCCCTCAAGAGTTTTCATAAATACCAGGAGACCCCGTCGATGAAGTTTGGCATGAATTTGTTGCTTTGGTCCGGCGATCCCGATGACAGCTTGCTGCCGGTGATCGAAGAGTTGAAGGCCATGGGATATGACGGGGTGGAGATCCCACTGTTCAATCTCGACGTCGACAAGTGGACGAAGTACGGCGAAAAGATCAAAGCCATGGATCTGAAGTGCACCGCCGTGACCGTCCGTAACGAAGACGACAACCCGATCAGCCCCGATGCGGCAGTGCGTGCCAAGGGTGTCGAACTGAACAAGAAGACGCTCGACTGTTGTGCAGCCCTGGGTGCCGAAACGCTGGTCGGTCCGTATCACTCGGCAATCGGTATCTTTAGCGGTGCCGGCCCAACCGAAGACGAATGGAAGTGGGGCGTCGATTCGATGCGTCAGGTTGCCGAGTATGCCGGCGATGTAAACGTGATGCTGGGTGTCGAAGCGCTTAATCGCTTTGAAACCTACCTGTTGAACATTCACCGCGACTCGGCGCGTTTCGTGCGTGAAGTCGATCATCCCAACTGCAAGATGATGTACGACACGTTCCACGCGAACATCGAAGAATCGGATATCGCCCAGGCCATTCGCGATTGCTCGGACGTGCTGCAGCACGTTCACATCTCGGAAAACAACCGTGCCACGCCAGGCAGCGGGCATATCGATTTCGACGTGAACTTCAACACGCTGAAGGAAGTCGGCTACGACGGCTGGATGGTTGTCGAAGCTTTTGGCTTGGCCCTGCCGGAAATCGCCGCCGCCACGAAGATCTGGCGAAAAATGTTCGATACCGAACTGCAACTCGCCAAAGACAGCCTGGCCTTCATGAAGCAGGAAGTCGCCAAACGCTGGTAGACTGCCGGTTAAATCGATTGGAGTCAGAAGGCCACGTTCGCGTGGCCTTCTCTTTTTCGAAGAGACATTGCCACAGAGGTCACAGAGAGAACCGAAGAAAGAGGGCGAAAGGCAGGACTAGTTGGCAACGGCATCCTGTTATTGCCCCTCACATCCGGGGGGCATTCTTCTTTCTCCCTCTCTGCGACCTCTGTGGCTAATACTCTTCCCGCTTTCATCTTGGTTAAAGCGAAATCGATCGATATAGTTCGGTTATGACCGACGACGAGGAACAGTTCGATCTCTCTGCGATGTTCGCCGACGATGCCGACGACGGTGGGCTTTCGTTGGATCGTTTGTCCGAGACGTATGCCGAGGCCCTCGGCAGCCGCCCTGCCCCGTTTCAGGAGGAGAAGCCGGCCGAAGACGAAGAATCCGCCGAGGACCAGTCGACGGCCGAAGCGATTTCCAGGCTGGCGGACGAGGCCGAAGCGGACGATCCGTGCGAACTTTCCCCCACGACCATTCTCGAAGCGATCTTGTTCGTTGGGCACGCGTCGAATGACAAGCTGACCGCGGAAAAGGCCGCATCGGTTATGCGGGGCGTTCAAGCCGACGAAATCGATGATCTGGTAACCCAACTCAATCGTAAATACGAAGCCGAAGGGTGTCCTTACGAAATCACCGCAGTCGGCGGCACCTATCGGATGGCGCTCCGAGACGACTTTCGCACGCTGCGCGAGAAGTTCTACGGCAAGGTCCGCGAGGCCAAGCTCTCTCAGCCGGCGATCGATGTTCTCTCGCTGGTGGCCTATAACCAGGGCGCGACGCGGGAAGAAGTGGACGACATGCGGAAAAAACCGAGCGGGCCCATTCTCACGCAATTGGTGCGTCGTCGGCTATTGCGCGTGCAACCGGATCCCGAAGACAAACGGCTGAAACGCTACACTACGACCGAACGATTTCTGCAACTATTTGGGCTGACTGCGCTCGATGATCTGCCGCAACCACAGTCGTTGGACGATTGATGCCTCGAACTGTGGGCAGCGCCTCACGGAATGAAATTCGCAAAGATTGCACGTTTCGGGAAGGTGTCTAATGAAAATCATGTATTTGTAAGTTCTTTTGCAGAAGCAGCTTATGGCGATGCTTGCATTTGACCGCTGACGAGCCGACATTCGCTTGGTACAATGCGACCCATCGATTTTGAGGGGCGCAAGTTGCCCCTAAACTCGCTTCCGCGATACTTAGTGAGTATCGTCAGGTGAAGGCCCTCGTGGTTTCCCTCGGAAGTGATTCATCCCCCCGACGCAAGGTTTGGCATGTCCCGTCGTTCGCATCTCGCGCGACTCCGCCAACAGTCTCCGCTCATTCTGCCATCGGTGCTATCGTGTGACTTTAGCGATATGCGCGGTGAGGTAGAGCGACTGGAAGCTGCTGGCGTGCAAGCACTTCATTTGGACGTGATGGACGGAAATTTCGTCCCCAACATAACTTACGGAATGCCCATTGTCGCTGCGTTTCGTAAGTTGACGCAACTTCCGCTCGACGTCCATTTGATGATCGAGAATCCGGAGCGTTATATCCGACAGTTCTATGAGGCGGGCGCGGATATCATTACCGTTCACGAGGAAGCAACGGGAATCGACACGGCCAATGTTCTGCAAGAGATCAAGGACATGGGCTGCGGGGCAGGGGTGACTATCAATCCAGACATCCCAGTCGAGCGTGTTCTCCCTTTCGTGGATACGGCCGACTTGATATTAATCATGAGTGTAAATGCAGGGTTTGGCGGTCAAACGTTTAACCCTGTGGCGTTGGAGAAGCTCGAAGCTTTGCGAAAAGTCGGTCCTCCAGAGCTACTTCTGGAAGTCGACGGTGGCGTGAACCTGGAAACGGTTCAGGCTTGTACCGAAGCAGGGGCTGACCTCCTGGTAATAGGATCAGCGATTTTCAATCAATCGGATTACGGCGCAGCGATTGATCAGCTCTATCGATCTGCCCAAGTTTCGACCTAGTTGAGAACAGCTTTGCCATGTTGCGAATAGTGCTCGTCCGACCTGGACAGACGGAATACGACTTTCAAGGTCGTATACGTAGTCGTCTTGCCGTTCCTTTGACTGAAGAAGGAACACGCCAGGCGTCGGAAATGGTTCAACAACTTCAGGCCCTGTCGGTTGAGGCCATCTACTGTGGCCCCTGTCAGGCATGCCTGCAAACCGCCGAAGCGTTTGCTCGAGCGCTCGGCAAACGATTCAAGCAAATGGACTGCCTGGCGAACTTGAACGCCGGACTTTGGCAAGGAAAGCTGATCACCGAGGTCAAGCAAAACCAGCCAACCGTCTACCGCTTATGGCAGGAAAACCCAGAGGCGGTCTGCCCCCCCCAAGGGGAGACCTTGGGCGAGGTGCGCTTGCGTGTGCAGAACGCCCTAGACAAGATATGGAAAAAGCATCAAAAAGGTGACGGCAATGTGATTGTAGTCGCCCCAGAACCTCTGGCATCCATCATTCGCAGCGAGATCCTGCAAACCGACTTCGGTGATTTGTGGCAGGCCGAACGTCGATGTGGATGGTGGGAATTGATCCAGTATGAAAAAAACTCAGTCGTCTCCAAAGTCTAAGCCTGGCAAGAAGCAAGTGGCTGAAACTGGCGAAACCACCTCTCCGACTACTCCCCTCGTCGAGGCATCCAACATGGCTTCCGTTTCCTCGGAACTCGTTTCCCAAACTGAAGAATCCGGTAAACCTAAGAAGCGTGGCGTACCGGAAGGCCTGTGGCAACGATGTCCCGGCTGTCAGGCAGTCATCTTCCGCAAGCAAGCCGAGCAGCAGTTGGGGGTTTGCCCCGAGTGTGATTATCACTGGACCATTACCGCTCAGCAGCGTATCGAACAGGTGCTTGATACCGGCACTTTCGAGGAATGGGACACGAATCTTCATTCGCTCGATCCACTCGAATTCAAGGACAAAAAGTCGTACGCCGAACGCCTGGTGGCCGAGCAAAAGCGAACCGGCCTGCGTGAAGCCGCTTTGACAGGTTGCGGGATGATTCGTGCCCGACGCGTCGCGATCGGCGTGACCGATAGCGCGTTCATTATGGGTAGCATGGGAAGCGTTGTGGGTGAAAAGCTGACGCGACTTATCGAACGAGCGACTGCTCAAGATCTGCCACTGATTATCATTAGCGGCTCTGGTGGTGGTGCCCGTATGCACGAGGGGATTTTATCCCTGATGCAGATGGCCAAGACCACCGCAGCCCTGGCCAAGTTTCACGAGGCCGGCGGACTGTTCATTTCCGTTTTGACCAATCCGACCATGGGTGGCGTGGCGGCCAGCTTCGCATCCTTGGGGGACCTGATCTTCGCCGAACCGAAGGCCTTGGTAGGTTTCGCCGGCCCACGAACGATCAAGGCCACCATCCGCATCGATCTTCCGGAAGGTTTTCAGACCAGCGAATTCCTTCTCGAGCATGGCTTTGTTGACCGGATTGTTCCACGAAACAAGCTGAAGCTCGAAATTGCTCGGGCGATCGACTACTGCGGCAAATAAACCTGCCAGCGTCTTTGACCCTCCAGCGGTACTCACACGGATGTTATCTCTTGTGCCGCTTTGCATGCCAGCTTAAAGTGGGGGGGTAGAGGCACCGGAACAGACAGGCTAATCCCATCCCAGAGACGTCAATTTTGGCGATTGATGCGCCAATTTTGCCGGGCAAAATCCGTTCAGGGGCCTAAATTTGAAGTGTCGTTTCAAGTTTGCACCCTGATCGTGTGAGTCTCTTTCCCAGATGAGTCTGCTTAAGAAGTTTACGTCGCTCTTCGCTGGCCAGCCCAAGCTCGATATCGCCTCGCGATTCTCGATCTTGAAAGAAGCGGTCTCTGGGACGATGAGCGAATTCTACAAGGTCCGAGAGCACTCGACCGGCCGTACGCTTGGGCTCAAGATCCTCGACTTAGAAAAGCAGCAGTTCTTCGATTCTCGCTTCCAGGGGCTGACTCGCCCCAAGGAAGGTGAAATCGCCATGTCCCTGACCCACCCATGCATCGTGCGGACGCTCGAGCACGGCCTGGTGACGACGGGGCAGCAATACCTTCTGATGGAGTACTTGGAGGGCAAAGGGCTCAATTCGCTGATCGTCGACCGCGATCCGATGTTGGAAGGAAAGCAACTGGTCCTATTGCGTCAAATGTCGGATGCTCTGGCCTGCGTACACGAGGCCGGTTACATCCACCGCGACATCTGCCCGCGAAATTTCATTGCCGCCCCGGATTGCCGCTCGTGCAAACTCATCGACTTTGGGCTGACTTTGCCAGCCAAGCCTGAGTTCATGGCCCCAGGCAATCGCACCGGTACGCCCAATTACATGGCCCCGGAAATCGTTCGCAGACGTCCCACTGACCAACGCGTGGACATTTTCTCCCTGGGCGTAACCGGTTATCGCCTATTGGTTTATGAATTGCCATGGGCCAGCGTGGAAGGGACCGGGCGAGATGCGCTAAGCCACGATACGCTTCCGCCGGGCAACATCTTCGATCTCCGCCCAAAGCTCAATCGCGAGCTAGGAGAGCTGATCATGTCCTGCATTGATCGCGATCCCCGTAACCGCCCTGAGACCGCCCGAGACCTTGTCAACGCTTTGCAGCGGATCAAGCGAGTTGACGCGTAAAAGTGGCCCATTGGGTGGGGCTGTTACGCCTTGACGGTCGAGCGGGCTCTGGTATCATGATGCGTTTCCCCTCGATCCTAAATCGCCCTTTGGGCGGTAGATACCCGGCGGATTGCACGTAATCCGCCTGATAACGCATAAGTTCAGGAGAGTTACCGTGACCATCGATAAGAGCCTTAAAGTGAAGCGGGGTGGTATTTCCACCCGCAGTGTACTGAAGCGTACCGAACGCATTGCTCAGATGAAGCAGCGCGGCACCTTCGACGAAGAGAACATGTCCCCAATCGGCCTGCCCAAGACCAAGGTCGTGAAGATCTCGATGAAGAAGAAGAAGAAGGTCAAGGAAGAAGAAGGCAAGAAGTAGTCTTCTTTGACGATCCTACGATCCAAGCAAAAGCCCTGGCGAACCCGTCAGGGCTTTTTGCGTTGAGTAGTCGAGGTATCTACTCGGGCGCAAACTGCCACTCGATCCGGCACCAGTCGTTCATTTCCAGCAGCAGATCATCGGTATCGGTGTAGTCTCGATCTGGCACCAGGTAGCCCCCTGCCGCCACGTGGACGCGATCGACGGTCCAGGGCCAGGGGGTAGCGTGAAACAATCCATCGGCCACTGGGCGGATCGTTAGTGGTATGTCCCCTGGTGTCTGCTCGAACTGGTAAACCTCTGTCCGCGAGTCCAGGCACAGCCAGAGGCTGAACCAGTCAAAGAATCGCAGCTGAGCGAGGGCCAGCTTTTCTTCCGCGTCGGTGCACTGTGGGTGGCGTTGTTCCCAGTTATCTCGCCACGACTCGCTGAGTTCTTCGTATTTGTGAATGAAGGTTTGGCCTGCTTCGCTTTCGGCCGACTCACTGTGCTCGCGCAGTGACATGAAGTGTTCGGCAATCAGATACTGCGCAAACGGGCTGATTCGCGCGGCCCACTCAATCGACTTCGTCCAGATGGCATGCGAGGCAGGTGCCGGAGAGTCGAGAAACGAAACGGGGCGTTTCGTCTTAGGATCGATTGGTGGAGACTTGTCGACGGGAATCCAGCCATCGTCATGATGAAAGATCGCCGGCCAGACTACCTCAGGGTGAATCAGGGGGGAAAAGGGGCGGTTGCCCCAGTGCGAAGCAAGGTCGCCTGAGAGGGCGGCATGCACCGATTGTTGGATCAGGAACAACATCGGTTCGCCATCAGGCAGCTTGTAAGGGCGGACAATCACGGTGGGGCCTTTCAGCGGACGAGGGGGCCGATAGCGCTGTGCTCATGCGCAACACATGACAGTGCTCACTGTAATTGTACGCAGCGATCGGTCCGATTAGCGTTTTTGGACCGGTTCAGCTTTTGCAGAAATCAGAGCTGGCTCCTCGGATTCGTCTTCTTTAGGGCTTGTCGCCAGGGTCGGCTTGGCACCTTCGATCAGGTCGAAGCCGCTCATGAACGAGCGATCCGTTTGGCCGAACTTCTCAGCCAGGCTCGTCTCGAACGTGAAGACGGTCGAGTAACGACGGCCGTTGTCGTCCGAGATCAGGTAATAGATCCAGGTAATCGGCATCTTGTTGGCCGTACCGACGGCGGTGACACGAAGTTCACGCAGCCCTTGCGAGTTGATGCCTTCTGCGGCGTCGACAATTTGTCCTAAGCGTTCCTTCAGGGCTTTCTTGACTTCCGCTTCGAAGCCTTCAAGCGTCATCTGCTCGCCGGCTTTCAGGTTCGTTAGACGATTCACGTTGGCCTGGGCGACCAGTTCACCGTCGGACACCATGCGGAAGACGGTTTGCTTCGCGGTTTCTGCCATGGCATGCCAGCGACGATCGTGCATCAAACGGAATCCCCCCTCTTTCCCCTCGAATGCCAGCATTTCGCTGCCGTCGTTGGCCTGGAGGTTCAACTTGGCGAGATTGGCGTCGCTAAGTTCCTCGGTCGGCTCCGCTGCTTCCAACTGTGTGCGGACGATGGCGGTCACGTTAAAGCCTGGCAGGGCGTGGCCGATCGTGCGATCTTCTTTGATTGAAGCGGCAAACCAAGTGATGGCCTGATTTCTCGTGTCCAGGTTCAGACGCCCCTTCAGTTCGATTTCGGTGGCGACCCCTTGGATGGCTCCGGAAACCTTACCTTCGAGCGACACTTTCGCGATGCCAGATTTGTCGACTTCAGTTAGGGTCGCAACGACCTCGTGGTTGTTGATTGCATCGATGCCCAGGACTTGAGCAAGTGCCTGGTCGTCAGGCGACCAGGTTTGCTTGATGGCAACCGGTTGAGCTGGCAGCAGCTTCGATAAAACGACTGGATTTCCAGGAACGCTGATCAGTTCCAGTTCTTCGCGCGTTAAGGTGTACTGAGGGCTGAACAGAATGGGGCGATCTCCGCTTGTATCGAGCGAAATCAGACGTTTGACGGTTGGAAGTTTGTCGTCGAGCGGCTTTTCGTTCGCGGTCGAGTG
This sequence comes from Blastopirellula marina, assembly GCF_002967715.1. Lineage (NCBI taxonomy): Bacteria > Pseudomonadati > Planctomycetota > Planctomycetia > Pirellulales > Pirellulaceae > Blastopirellula > Blastopirellula marina. Next base: position 50,266 of record NZ_PUIA01000026.1, on the reverse strand, counting down.
GGTCTCGGCCGTTTCATAGTAGCGTACCGCCGAAGTCGGGCCGAGAACGCGTTCGATGGCGACGTACTTGCCGTCGAGGCTCATGGGATAGTGGCGAACCTTCTTGCCGTCAGGGTTCACACGCATCGTTCCCTGGACTTTAAGCTCGGTATTAACGCGACGCGTCTTCCCTTCGAGATTTTCGGTCAGCTTCCAAGTGTTTTCTGCCAAAACTGGTGAAGTGGCCCACAGTACGAGGATTGAACCAGCCAGCAGGAGGTGTTTATAGCTACTCGGGTTTCCGCAATTGCGTGTAACGAATATTGCCCGGCAAGCATCGAAATACATGTGTTCGGCCTGGAATTTGAGGTCTCTCGGGAGAAAGCAAAATCGCTCTATACGGGAGAATCGTCAAATTCGGCGGAACAGGTTGAAAGAAAGTTGCCGCTGCGGTGTCTATCTGGCAGAGAGACCATCGTTTTTCCGCTTCCTGAAAGTGGACAAGACGTCAGGATTTGACATTTGCCGCGTGTATGCCTACGAGCGTGAGTTCTCTTGCAAGGTTTGGCATGGCATTCGCAACAGGTTTTCATGCTTTGACTTACGGCAAATGGCAGAAGCCATTCATGGCCCCTGAAACGGGGGTTTTTGAGAAAAGCATGAACAAATGAGCAACCAAATGAGTCATTTCCTCGTATAAGGTCATAGAGAAGGTTGGTTCGCAAGCTAATAGTTGATCGTTCATCCGTTTACTTTGCGTTCCACGAGACTTTTCAAGCATCTGACAGAAAGAGGCGCTCATCGACCGATGGGTAGCTGTCCCGTTGCTTGAGTGAAAGTTCCCCGGGAAGGGGGGCTCTCTCCAAGTTAGACATCGTCTGGGCGATCGGAACTCGCAGGGAAAACCAGACAGGTGTTGTTAATCACTGAGTGAGGGACAACATGAACAAGGGATATAAGAATGTCGCGCTTCGACAGCTGCGCGATCAGCAAATCAAATATGCTCCCCGAGATCGGAAGCTAGATCAGGCTAACCGCGCTGAGAAGCTCATTTCCGAGATCGATCCTAATAAACAATACCCGGTCGACTACATCTACTACCGTTTGACCGACTTTCGTCCGGAACAACCCAGCGTTGGTTCGTTGCTTCCAGGAAAGTCCGCCGCCGAAGACTTGCGTCTGATGGTTGAGGACCTCTCGGATGCTGCCGACGTCTCGGTCGATACGGTCCCGGAAGAAGTGTTGACTGTTGAACAGTTGAGCGACCGCTTCAACGTGTCGACCAAGACAATCTCGCGTTGGCGAAAGCAAGGGCTTGTGAGCCGTAAGTTCCTGTTTGAGGGACGCAAGCGAGTCGGCTTCCTGCGTAGCAGCGTCGAACGCTTCGTGAAAGAAAACCCCGATCGTATTGAGCGGGGGCGCCATTTCAGCCAGTTGACCGACGCTGAAAAGCTGGAAATCATCGACCGGGCTCGTCGCTTGGCCAACGCTGGTGGCACGCCTTCGGAGGTTGCTAAACGCGTTGCTGCGAAGATGGGACGCAGTGTGGAAACGATTCGTTACACGCTCAAGCATCACGACGACGAACAGCCTAAAGAGGCCGTTTTTCCGCGGGGAACTGGCCCTTTGACCGAGTCGGCCAAGCAGATCATCTACGGCGAGTATCGTCATGGTGTGTCCGTTGATCGACTTGCAGAGAAGCACGGTCGAACCCGGGCATCGATCTATCGTGTGATCAACGAGATTCGTTTCCGTCACATCATGGAATTGCCGCTGGATTGCATCTACAACGACGACTTTGATAAGCCGGAATTGGAAGAAGATATCCTCGGCGAAATGCCACCGCACGAGAAGCCGACTCGCAAGGTTCGTATTCCGTCGGGTCTGCCTACCTACCTTGCTTCGCTGTACGAAATGCCGTTGCTGACTCGCGAGCAGGAGTATCACCTGTTCAGGAAGTTCAACTTCCTGAAGCACAAGGCCCTGAAGATTCGTGAAACGTTGGATGAACAGCGTCCGAAGTCGAGTGACATGGACGCCATCGAACAGCTTTACGATCAGGCCAGCGACGTGAAGAACTTGATCGTTCAGTCGAACCTGCGGCTGGTGGTTTCGATCGCCAAGCGGCATGTCGGGGCGACCGAAGATTTCTTCGAGCTGGTTTCAGACGGCAATATGTCGCTGATTCGTGCCGCCGAGAAGTTCGACTACTCGCGTGGTAACAAGTTCAGTACCTATTGCAGTTGGGCGATCATGAAGAACTTTGCCCGCACTATTCCGGTCGAGTTCCGCCATCGCGATCGTTACCGCACGAGCCTGGACGAATACTTCACCACGCGGGTCGACGAGCGTAGCGATCAGTATGAGCAGGAAGTGGCTCAGCAGACTCGTGAAAAGCAGATCGATAAGATCTTGCATCGCTTGGACGAGCGTGAACAGAAGATTATCATCCGCCGATTCGGCCTGGATCATAGCCGCGAACCACAGACCTTGAAGGAGGTTGGTGAAGAGTTGGGCGTGACCAAGGAGCGAATTCGCCAGATCGAAGCACGAGCCCTGAACAAGCTGAAAACGGCTGCTCGGGATTACAATTTCGATCTGCCGGAAACCAACTAACCCCCAGGGTTCTTGGAGCCCTGCCCATCATGCAAAAAGCCAGAGGCCTCGGTCTCTGGCTTTTTTTGTTTCTTTCTGGTCGGATATACAGATTGTGAGCAGACTTAGGGCAGCGGTTGTTTGCCCTGGAACATGATTTAGGATCAAGATGGCGTGGCTGTTTGGATGGTTGGTTCCGCGCATTCGGATCGAGCAAGTGCCGATCATGATCTGCCTGACGGTTGCCGGAGCAGTTCTTGCAGGCATGTATGGAGTCCTGCATGATTTGGTGACGTTCTCAATCTCGCCGGAGTACTTCACGAAGCTGAAGTTCGATCAATTTCGATATGCGGACTTCGGTTTCGGTGATCAGGTGTTTGCCGGCACGATCGGCTTTCTCGCCTCGTGGTGGGTGGGGGGATTGGCCGCCTGGTTCTTGGCGCGACGACTTGTGCCGCAGCAGCCTGCGGGACGTGCAGTGCGTCAGGTTTTGCAGGGCTTTCTTTGTGTTTTTGTGCTGACGTTATTGTGCGGCGGGATCGCGTATTTCGCGGGGATAGCACGTGGACCGAACGCCGACTATTCCAACTGGGCTCACATGATTCAGGTCCTCGATATTCAGGACGAGTGGTCGTTTATTCGAGTCGCCTACATTCACAGCGGAAGTTACATGGGTGGGCTACTGGGATTACTGAGTGCCCTAATCATCATTCGCCCTGAAAGTACTTCCGTAGCTCGATCTGAGAAATCAACCAAAGTAGTGCAGGAATAGCTGCTTCTTGCTACGCTTTGGAGGTGGGCCTGCTTTCCATCGAGTGCGTTTCTTTCGCGCTCGAACCTGTCATTCTCGATCTTGTCTTATCTGAGAAGTAAGGAGAGCAACGATGAGTGCATCGATTTTAAAGCGTGAGCCGTTTGCTTGTGATGCGGTCGCTAAGGATCAGACTGAGCTGCTTGCCGGCGATCTGGCCGACGAGGCATATCTGGTGTTTGGCTATGCCACGACCCAAGCAAAAGCCCGGCGGCAACAGGCATTGCAGAAAACCTTGGCTGATCTCGACGTGCGGCCTTTCACGGCCGAGAGCGTGGAAAAGTACAAGAGGTCGTGCGAGGTGCCCCCAAGCCTCCTGGCGATGACGCTGGTGAACTACGCGGCAGGAATAGGCCTTGTGGCGGCCATTGTGTGTCTGCCGATCCTGGTGGTCTCAGCGGTGACGCTGAACTCTTCGTTGTCGTTCTATCTGGCTTTGGCGATCCTTGTTGGGGGGGGCTTTTTGGTTGTCAGCGCCGCGATCGGGGATCGCTACGTGATTGATCGCACGTGGATGATGTACGACCTGGCCCACTACACCGAGCCGGTCCCGGAATTCGCACTGCAGACCGCGCTCGATATCAAGAAGCGACACCCAGAAGTGAGTTTTTATATTTGCTCTCTCGAAGAAAATCGGATGGTGCTCGATCCGTTTCTGGTGATGCGCGTTCCTGACGGTGGTTGGCATCGAGATTACTATCTGGAGGTCTGGAACGAACCGAAGTTCGCCGGCACACGAGAAGCTTAATTGGGGCGATTTACATCCTGTTTTAAGGCCTTTTATCATTCGGCACACCTGCTCTGCGAGTGGGTGTGCCGTCTCTATTGAGAGGCTCGATTTCTCTTGGCGGAACGCCTAAAACTGCCTTGCAAGTTAGGCAAGATGGGGCACGCGATAATGGGGGGGGAAGTGCGCGATAATGGCTATGCGAACTCCTCCTGGAAAGCGGTGTCTGTAAAGCGGCACGGATTTTGGACGAAATTTGCCCTTCACGTGCTCATCCTGGCTTGCGAGGAAATCCGGACTCGTTATAGTTATTGGTTTTCCATAAAGCCCAGGTAGTGGGCTAGCGTAGCTCAATTGGCAGAGCAGCTGATTTGTAATCAGCAGGTTGTGGGTTCAATTCCCTCCGCTAGCTTGTAGAGCCTACTTTTGTGGCTAATTTTGGACGGATCATTGCCGTTTTCGACGGGTTCCCGAACACACCAGTATCGGACGCCCGGGAAAGCGGATATGTTGGGGGGTTTCCCGAGCGGTCAAAGGGGACAGACTGTAAATCTGTTGGCATTGCCTTCACAGGTTCGAATCCTGTACCCCCCACTGAAAAGTTCCTGGGCTTTATTGGAAGAAAAGACATCAAGGCCTGGGTAGGTTGCGGGTGTAGCTCAATGGTAGAGCAACAGCCTTCCAAGCTGAAGACGAGGGTTCGATTCCCTTCACCCGCTTCGCGGCACGCCTCTTTACCGGGCATGTTGCGAGCTTGCCGATTCGGCCGGGCAGGTCGATAAGGCTCCTGTTATCGAAAATCGGGTTGTCCGTTTGGGCGGCTCGGAAGCGAGTAGCCGGGTAAAGGTGGCGGAAGCAAAGCCCCAAACAAGCTTCCCATTTTTCGGCTGCTGTAGCTCAGTGGTAGAGCACTTCCTTGGTAAGGAAGAGGTCAAGGGTTCAAGTCCCTTCAGCAGCTCTTCACGGCACCTTGATTTTCGTATTTAGACAAATCCCAAATTTCACGGTTTAGCTGGGGTAAGAAAGACAAAGAAAATGGCCAAGGACGTATTTGAACGATCTAAACCTCACGTCAATGTTGGCACCATCGGTCACATCGACCACGGTAAAACGACCACAACCGGCGCTATCCTGGCAGTTCAGGCTGCTAAGGGTTTGGCCAAGATGAAGGCCTACTCGGAAATCGCCAAGGGTGGTACCGTTCGTGACGAAACGAAGACGGTTACCATCGCTGTGGCTCACGTCGAGTACGAATCGCCGATTCGTCACTATGCCCACATTGACTGCCCCGGCCACGCCGACTTTGTGAAGAACATGATCACCGGTGCCGCCCAGATGGACGGTGCGATTCTGGTGGTTTCGGCAGCTGACGGTCCTATGCCGCAGACCAAGGAACACGTTCTGCTCGCTCGTCAGGTGGGTGTGCCTTGCATCGTGGTTTACTTGAACAAGTGTGACCTGGTCGACGACGAAGAGTTGTTGGACCTGGTTGAACTGGAAGTTCGTGAACTGCTGAACAAGAATGACTTCCCTGGCGACGATTGCCCGGTTGTCCGCGGTAACTCGCTGGCTGCTTACAACAACCCAGCCGATCCAGAAGCTTCCAAGTGCATCACCGAACTGGTTGAAGCTCTGGATAGCTACATCCCAGAGCCAGAACGCGAAACCGACAAGCCGTTCCTGATGGCTATCGAAGACGTGTTCTCGATCGAAGGTCGTGGTACGGTTGCTACCGGTCGTATCGAACGCGGTGTTGTTAAGGTTGGTGAAGAAGTCGAAATTCTCGGTCTGACCGAAAAGCCGACCAAGACCACCGTCACCGGCGTCGAAATGTTCAACAAGATCCTGCAGGAAGGTCACGCTGGCGACAACGTCGGTTGCCTTCTCCGCGGTGTCAAGCGTGAAGACATCTCGCGTGGCCAGGTTCTGGCTAAGCCAGGTTCGGTTAACCCGCACACCAAGTTCGAGGCAGAAATCTACTGCTTGAGCAAGGAAGAAGGTGGTCGTCACACGCCATTCTTCAGCGGTTACCGTCCGCAGTTCTACTTCCGAACCACCGACGTCACCGGCACCGCCAACCTGGAAGGCGCTGAAATGTGCATGCCAGGCGACAACGTGAAGATTGCGGTCGAGCTGCACAAGCCAATCGCTATGTTTGAAGGTGTTCGCTTCGCTATCCGCGAAGGTGGTAAGACCGTCGGTTCCGGCGTTGTTACCAAGATCACCTCGTAAGAAGTTGAATGATCACGTCGCCGAACCAAATTTGACTTGGTTCGGCGATGTTACAGGGGCGTAGCACAATTGGCAGTGCGCTGGTCTCCAAAACCAGAGGTTGTGAGTTCGATTCCCACCGCCCCTGCTTTATCGTTGGTGTTACCGAAATTGATGAGCGCGTCGCACCGGTAGAGACATCCTGGAATTACCCAGCGTCGTCGCCGCGGCAGGAACGCCAAAGACTGAGAGTGACCATGGCCAAGGAGAAGACCGTCGGTTCCCCTTCCCTTCTCAACGAGATGGTTCAGGCGAATCGATACAAGCGGACGCAGGGCAAGATTGCTCGGCAGGCAACGCTGATTTCGATTTGGGTATTGATTTCGATCGCTGCTTACCAGCTTTATCAGCAATTGGAAGCATATGCATCGATGGCCCAATATCGGCTGCACTTGCTGCTTCCGATCGCTTTGGTAGTCGTTGGTTTTTGGGTCGCTTATCGACTGATTAATTGGCCTACGTTCGCGGACTTTTTGATCGCGGTCGAGGCAGAGATGAACAAAGTGACTTGGCCCTCCAAGGCTGAGTTGTGGCGAAGTGTCATCGTGGTGATCGCGTTGATCTTCATCCTGGCCTTGTTGTTGTTTGCGTTTGACTTGTTGTGGATCACCTTGTTCAAGACGATTGGACTGATCCCGCCTGATACGCAGACTCCTGCCACTTAGTAGGCGGCGGCAAGCGTCCTCGGATTCCGGAATACACTTCGCTTTGATGGCCCGGTTGCAATGGCCGGTTAAGGTTATTTTCGTGGCAAGTTCTCCTGACAATTCGTTCGATCCTCAGAAAGATCCCGAAACGGGTATTCCTGCGGATGCAGAGACTCCAACAGAAGAAGCGGCATCCTCGGATGCTACTTCGGAAGAGTCGTCGTCGAGCGATGAGGTGAGCGTGCCAGCGGAATCCGAAACTGCAGCAGAAGACGCGGCTGAAGAAGTATCCGCGGAAGCTGAGGCTGAGCCGGCTCCTGTTCGGCCGAAAACCGGTAAGAACCGCGGGCCGATCGAAGAGATCATTGAAGATGAAGAAGAGGCTGCCACGGATGCAGCCAACAAGGAGTGGTACATCCTCAAGGTTCAGAGTAATCGCGAAAAGTCGATTTCCAGTAACCTGATTCGCCGGGTCAAAATGGCCGGTCTTGAGGATTACTTCGGCGAGATTCTTGTCCCCACCGAGGACCTGGTGGAATACAAGAACGGTAAGAAAAAAGTTACCAAGCAGAAGCTCTACCCAGGCTACATCGTCGTGCACATGGCAATCAACGACGAAACATGGTTCCTGGTTCGTGAGACCGGCGGTATTGGTGACTTTACGGGGGCGGCTGGCAAGCCGGTTCCCATGTTGCCGCACGAAGTGGATCGCATCGTCAAGAAGACGCGCAAGCCTGAAGAGGGTGAGCAAGAAGAAGTCAAGACGAACATTCGCTTCAAGATTGGCGACCATGTTCGAATCACCGAAGGTACCTTCGAGAATTTCGAGGGGGATGTTGAAGTGATCGACAATACCAATGGCCGCGTGACGGTCATGATCAATATTTTCGGCCGCACAACCCCGGTGGAGATGGAACACTGGCAGATGGAGCCAGTTTAATCCACTTCAGGCGTTGGACCGGTGGTCGATTCTTCTTATTCCCCCTTTGCCGGCGGACAGAGAGAACTTCCTTCGGGGCCTTAGTTTAATAAGCACTCGGTTTAAATAGCATACGGTTGCGGAAACCTGATCAAGGCGGACCGCGGCACGGGAAACAGCAAAATGGCACGGGAACAAGTAGGTCAAGCGAAGTTTCAGGTCCCTGGTGGTCAAGCCACGCCGGCTCCTCCGGTTGGTACCTCGTTGGGTCGTTACGGTGTGAACCTCGGCCAGTTCGTTCAACAGTTCAACGACAAAACCCGCGAATTCAATGGTATGCCAATTCCGGTTGTCGTCACGGTTTACAACGACCGTACTTTTGAATTCATCTGCAAGAGCCCACCAGCGGCTGCTTTGCTGAAGAAGGCTGCTGGCCTGGCCAAGGGTAGCGGTACTCCGAACACCAAGAAGGTCGGTAAGGTCAGCAAGGACCAGATCGACGACATTTGCAATCAAAAGATGGCGGACCTCAATGCCCGCGACCTGGACCATGCTCGCCGAATGATCGAAGGAACGGCTCGGAGTATGGGCCTGGAAGTCACGGAATAGTCCTGCCCCCTAACGCGAACATTATCTCACTACATACTGGCGATTGACGATGGCTAAACAATCCAAACGATATCGAGCCCTGGTAGAAAAGGTGCCAGCGGAGCCGCTGAACCTGAAAGATGCGATCGTTCTGCTGAAGTCGTTCGATACGACGAAGTTCGATCAAACCGTTGAAATTGCGATGCGATTGGGTATCGATCCAAAGCAAGCCGACCAATTGGTCCGTGGTGCTTTGGTTCTGCCACACGGTATCGGTAAGGTTCAACGCGTCGTTGTGTTCGCCAAGGGGGACAATGCGACAACAGCTACGGAAGCCGGTGCCGACGAAGTTGGTGCGGAAGACCTGGCAAAGAAGATCAAAGACGGCTGGCTGGACTTCGATGTCTGTATCGCCACCCCAGACATGATGGGCCTGGTTGGTCCATTAGGTCGTGTCCTCGGTCCGCGTGGTTTGATGCCTTCGCCTCGTGCTGGCACGGTTACCCCGGATGTCGCCAAGGTGGTTAAGGAATACAAGGCCGGTAAGGTCGAATTCCGCAATGACCCTACCGGTATTGTTCATGCAGTCGTTGGTCGGCTTGGTTTCGAGGCCGGCAAACTGCAAGACAACATCCAGGCGTTCGTCGATCATATCAATGGCCTCAAGCCGCAAGCGGCGAAGGGCACTTATGTTCGTAGCGTCAATTTGAGTGCAACGATGAGCCCTGGTGTTCCGGTTGCCCTCTAAATTGTTCCTAACAAGTTCAAGCGTTACGCAATAACTCATACGTACAAAGCCCTGAGCCATGAGTAAGTATCTAAAGAAACTGGTGATCACCGACCTGTCCAAGCGATTGGAAGGGGTGAACGACCTTCTGGTGGTCGACGTTGTGGGGATGAATGCGGAAAAGACGTATCTCGTCCGCAAGCAACTCCGTGAAAAGGGCCTGAGCCTGTTGGTTGTCCGCCGCACGCTGGCAGCCAAGGCATGCGAAGGCACTTCGCTCGCACCTGCTTTCGATAGCATGGAAGGCAGCACTGCCCTGGTTTGGGGCGGCGAAGATTTCGTCGACTTGGCCAAGGAAGTTGTCAAGCTGAACGATGACGACAAGCTTCCGGGATTCACCGCCAAAGGCGGTGTCATGGATGGCGAATCCCTGAACCCTGAATCGGTCAAGGCAATCAGTAAATGGCCCAACCGAGCTGAACAGCTCTCGCTTCTGGTGGGTCAGATCCTGGGGCCTGGTCGTACCCTGGCAGCCCAAATCAAGGGGCCAGGTGCCAAGTTGGCCTCGCAGGTCAAGCAAGTTGGCGAAAACCAAGAAGGCTAATTGCCTTATCTCGGCAAACGTCCTGGCGGCATTTGCCGAAAGAACGTTTCCATAAACCAAAACATCCGTATTCCCTGGCGCAGGCGGGTCCGTTCCCCTGCAAATAAGTGTTGAAAGGATAAGATCCGAAATGTCCGAAGAAGCAACTGCAACCGTCGAAGTGTCCGAAGAAATCAAGGGTTTGGGCGATCAGATCGCCGGCCTTACCCTGAAGCAAGCCGTTGAACTGGGCGACTACCTGAAAGACGCTCACGGCATCGAAGCCGCTGCTGGCGGTGGTGTTGTCATGGCTGGTCCAGTTGGTGGTGGCGATGCTGCTGCTCCTGCTGAAAAGACCGAGTTCGACGTCGTTATGACTGACTTCGGTGCTCAGAAGATCGGCGTCATTAAGGTTGTCCGTGGTATCACCGGTCTGGGCTTGAAAGAAGCCAAGGACATGGTCGAAACCAAAGACGCCAAGATCAAAGAAGGCGTTTCCAAGGAAGACGCCCAGAAGGCGAAGGAAGAACTGGAAGCTGCTGGTGCCGTTGTCGAAATTCGATAAGACTGCGGTTATTGGCTGATTTCCTGTTTTCACTCAGGCGTTGCCTCCCCTATACTAAAGAGGCAACGTCGCGAGGTGTGATTTTGAAGTCTTCCGGATCTTCTTTTTCTTTTGACAGCATGGATGGGAATCAGGTAAGAGTGCGCGCCTGCGTTGGCGGGCGTGCTAGCTTGCATAGCGCCAGCTGCGCGCTTTTGCCGGTTCGCTTGAATCTGAACCTCTACTGTCCGCCCGTATCACTCATGCTTTCACGCACTCTATATCGGACTGTTGGCTGGAACCCTGCATAACATCCGTCTTAGATTGTCCGCGAAAGCATGTTGTTTTTTGATTTGCCGCCCAAGGAGTCGCGTCGCCTATGGCTACCTCGTCGCAACGACGGCTGGAACCTACTGAAGTTCGTCGGTTTGGAAGTCAATCGATTTACATGGCTCCCCCGGATCTGACGAAAATTCAGACCCTGAGCTATCAAAACTTTCTGCAGGCGGAGGTCGAAGCAGAAGAGCGGGATCCTGAGCTGGGCATCGAAAGTGTCCTGCGCGAGATCTTCCCGATCCAGAGCTACGACGGACAGAATCAGCTTGATTACGTCCGTTACGAACTGGGCAAGCCGCGCTACACGCCAGAGGAATGCAAGCAGCTGCGGTTGACCTACGGTCGCCCATTCCGAATCTGGCTCCGCTTGAACAAAGAGGAGCCTATCGAGGAAGAAGTGTACCTCGGTGATCTGCCCGTCATGCTGGGTGGTGGTGAGTTCATCATCAACGGTGCTGAACGCGTCGTGGTGAGCCAGCTGCACCGCAGCCCTGGTGTCGACTTCGTTTTGGAGCAAGACACCACTTCCGACAAAAAGCTTCCTAGCTGCCGCGTCATTCCTGAACGTGGAAGCTGGATTGAAGTGAACGTCTCGAAGAAGGACTCGCTGACGGTCCGTATCGACCAAAGCGGTAAGTTCGCCGCGACCACGTTGCTGCGTGCGATGTCGCCCGAATACAGCAGCGATGCCGACGTCATTCGTGCTTTCTACGAATCGAGCGTCGAATCGGTCAAAGATGGCCGCAGCGTCTCGAAAATCGAAAACAAGATCGCGGTAGATGACATCATCTACCCAAGCGGCAGCGATCGCGCTGGTGAAATCATTCTCGAAGCTGGCCAGAAGATCAGCCGCAATATCGCGGAATTGATCTGCTCGTCCGGCATCGACAAGGTCGAGGTGATGGAGCCTCCCAAGACGCAGTTGATTTTCAACGCGTTGGGCGAGGACAACACTTCCAGTCATGAAGAAGCTTTGCTGCGTATCTATCAGCGTCTGCGTCCCGGTAATCCGCCGCAGCTGGAAAAGGCCAAGACCCTCTTCGCAGAGAAGTTCTACGACGAAAACCGCTACCGCCTTGGTCGCGTGGGTCGTTTCCGTATGAACCGAAAGCTCGGTCTCGACATCGACGAAGGTCAGCAGACCCTCCGTCCCGAAGACCTGATCGCGGCGATTCGGTACATCCTGAATCTCTCGTCCGGTGATAAGCGGGCCCGTATCGACGATATCGACCACCTTGGCAATCGTCGTCTGCGTACCATCGACGAATTGGCCTGCGACGAAATGCGTAAGGGCTTCCTGAAGCTCCGTCGTACGGTTCAAGAACGGATGAGCCTGAAGGACGCGGAAGACATGACTCCGCGTAACCTGGTCAATCCGAAGAGCATTTCGGCCGCCATCGAATATTTCTTCGGTCGTGGCGAATTGTCGCAGGTGGTCGACCAGACCAACCCGCTCTCGATGCTCACGCACGAACGTCGCTTGTCGGCTCTCGGCCCAGGCGGTTTGAATCGTAAGCGAGCCGGTTTCGAGGTTCGCGACGTTCACATTTCGCACTACGGTCGTATCTGCCCGATTGAAACGCCGGAAGGTACGAACATCGGTCTGATCTCGAGTTTGGCCCTCTACTCGTCGGTCGACGAATATGGCTTCCTGATCACCCCTTATCGCAAGATTACCAATGGTAAGATTGCCAAGGGTTTCGTCTGGCTGCGTGCTGACGAAGAATCGGATGCCCTGGTGGCTCCGGCCGATACGCCCACCGACAATGACGATAACCTGCTGGGTGACTTGATCATCGCTCGTTATCGCAGCGACTTTGAAATGGTCGCTCCGACCGAAGTGCACTACATCGACGTGGCACCATGCCAGATGGTTGGTGTTTCCGCGGCATTGATTCCGTTCCTCGAGCACGACGACGCGAACCGTGCTTTGATGGGATCCAACATGCAGCGGCAAGCCGTTCCGCTTTTGATCGCCGAACCACCGATCGTCGGTACCGGTGTCGAACGCGACGTGGCCATGAACTCAAGCATGATTATTCGTGCCAAGTTCGACGGTACGGTGAAATACGTCGACGCCTTGAAGGTTGTGGTCGAACGCAGCGGTGCTGCCGAACATGCCGAAGACGTCTACGAACTGCGTAAGTTTGTTGGGCTCAACGAACGTACGTGCTTGAATCAACATCCTGTCGTGAAGATGGGACAGAAGATTGCTGCCGGCGACGTGCTGGCCGATGGTGCTGCGACCCATGGTGGTCAGCTGGCCCTGGGCCGTAACGTGCTGGTCGGCTTCATGTCGTTCGACGGTTACAACTACGAAGACGCGATCATCATCAGCGAAGAGTTGGTGAAGCAAGACGTTTATACCTCGATTCACATCGAAGAGTTCGACGTCGAAATTCGCGAAACGAAGCTGGGCCGTGAAGACTTCACGCGAGACATTCCGAACGTCTCGGAAAAGATGCTCCGCAATCTCGACGAGAGCGGCATCGTGCAGGTCGGTACCTACGTGAAGCCTGGCGATATTCTGGTCGGTAAGGTTTCGCCGAAGAGCAAGACCGAACTGACGCCAGAAGAAAAGCTGCTGCACGCGATCTTTGGTCGTGCTGGTGAAGACGTTAAGAACGATTCGCTGGAAGTACCATCAGGTATCGAAGGGATCGTCGTTCAGGCCGAGAAGTTTGCTCGCCGCATGAGCCTCTCGGACGATGAACGAAAGGCCTTCGAAAAGACCTTGAAGGACGCCGAAACCGAAGGCAACAGTGCCATCTCCGAACTGTTTGCCGAGTTTGTCGGTGAGATCGAAAAGATCCTCGGCAAGACGGTGACCGACGAAGACGGCACCCCGCTGACTCGCGATCAGGACAACAAGTACATCGCGGAGCAAGCTCAGCAGTTCCGTCTGTACAAGGTGCTGGAATCGCTCAAGAGCGAAGACCGCATCTCCCAGATTCGTCAACTATACGCCGCCAAGTGGCCAGCCATTGAACTGGCGATCGATCAACGCGATCGCAAGCTGAACAGCATGAAGCGAGGTGACGAGCTTCGCAGTGGTGTGCTGCAGATGGTCAAGGTCTACATTGCCACCAAACGAGTGATCTCGGTGGGTGACAAGATGGCCGGCCGTCACGGTAACAAGGGTGTGATCGCCAAGATCCTTCCGGTCGAAGACATGCCGTTTTTGCCGGACGGTACCCCAATCCAGATCATGCTCAACCCGCTCGGCGTTCCAAGCCGTATGAACGTGGGGCAGATTCTGGAAACCCACTTGGGCTGGGCAGGTGCCAAGCTCGGCTTCCAGGCGATCACTCCGGTGTTCGACGGGGCGAGCGAAGAAATCATCAACGACTGTCTGGAAGAAGCGGGTTTGCCGCGTCATGGGAAGGCACGCCTTCACGACGGACGTACCGGCGAAGCGCTCAACCAGGAAACGACGGTCGGTTACATTTACATGCTGAAGCTGCATCACTTGGTGGATGATAAGGTGCATGCTCGAAGCACTGGTCCTTACTCGCTTATTACTCAGCAGCCGCTGGGTGGTAAAGCTCGTTTCGGTGGCCAGCGTTTCGGGGAAATGGAAGTGTGGGCTCTGGAAGCCTACGGTGCCGCCTACATCCTTCAAGAGCTGCTCACTGTGAAGAGTGACGACGTTGAAGGACGAACGAAAATCTACGAATCGATGGTCAAAGGTGAAAACACGCTGGAAGCCGGTACGCCCGCCAGCTTTGACGTGTTGACCAACGAAATCCGAGGGCTCGGGTTGAATATGCAGCTGGAGAAACGCCGCCTGTAACCAGGCGACCTCTGCTGCGGTGGGCTGAGATCGTTCAGCCCGCGTTTGGCGACCCCGCCGTTGGCACCTCACCAGGCAGCCAACGGCACCTTCACCAACTCGACCATCCAAGTGGAAAGACATAAGGAGCACGGGCCATGAGTATTCTCGAAAGCTCTTACGACCGAATTAACGACTACACCGCGGTCAAGATCAGCCTCGCACGGCCTCACGACATTCGCAGTTGGTCATTCGGCGAAGTCAAAAAGCCGGAAACGATCAACTACCGAACCTACCGACCTGAAAAGGACGGTCTGTTCTGCGAACGTATCTTTGGTCCAGAAAAGGACTGGGAATGTGCCTGCGGTAAGTATCGCGGCATGAAGTACAAAGGCATGATCTGCGATCGCTGCGGTGTGAAAATCACCCACAGCCGCGTCCGCCGCAAACGCATGGGGCACATCGAACTGGCCGCCCCGATTGTGCACATTTGGTTCTTCAAGGCCATGCCCAGTCGCCTGGGTAACCTGTTGGCGATGAAGACCTCGAGCCTGGAAAAGGTGATCTACTTCCAGGACTACGTCGTGATCGATCCAGGCTCCACCGATCTCGAGAAGTTCCAAACGCTGACCGAAGAAGAGTACCGCGGCGCGGTTGAACAATTCGGTTCCGGCTCGTTTGAAGCTGACATGGGTGCCGAAGCGGTTCGTAAGCTGCTGCAAGGGTTGGACCTCGTTCAGCTGTCGATCGACCTGCGCAAGGACCTGGCCGAAACCGGTTCGAAGCAGAAGCGTAAGGACTACATCAACCGCTTGAAGATCGTCGAATCGATCCGCGATAGCGATAACAAGCCAGAATGGATGATCATGGACGTTATCCCGGTGATTCCACCGGATCTGCGTCCGCTGGTTCTATTGGACTCAGGCAACTTCGCCACGTCCGACTTGAACGACCTCTACCGTCGTATCATCAACCGCAACAATCGTCTGCGGAAGTTGGTCGACTTGAACGCCCCGGAAGTCATCATCCGCAACGAAAAGCGTATGCTGCAGCAGTCGGTTGACGCTTTGTTCGACAACAACCGCTGCAAGCGTCCCGTACTGGGTAGCAGCAACCGACCTCTCAAGTCCTTAACCGACATGATCAAGGGTAAGCAGGGGCGTTTCCGTGAAAACCTGCTCGGTAAGCGCGTCGACTACTCGGCTCGTTCCGTGATTGTGGTTGGTCCGCGGATGAAGCTGCATCAGTGCGGTCTGCCCAAGAAGATCGCTCTGGAATTGTATCAACCGTTCATCATTCGCAAGCTCAAGGTGTTGGGGCATGCCGATACCATCAAGAGCGCCAAGAAGATGCTCGAGCGAAAGGATGAAGAAGTCTGGGACATCTTGGAATCGGTGATCCAGAATCACCCGGTTCTCTTGAATCGTGCTCCAACCCTTCACCGTATGGGTATCCAGGCCTTCGAGCCGACCTTGGTTGAAGGTAACGCGATTCACCTGCATCCGCTGGTCTGCAAAGGCTTCAACGCCGACTTCGACGGCGACCAGATGGCTGTCCACCTGCCTCTTTCGATTGAAGCTCAGGTCGAAGCCCACACGCTGATGCTGGCAACCAACAACATTTTCGCTCCGTCCAACGGTAAGCCGATTATGAGCCCGTCGCAGGACGTGGTGATGGGTTGTAACTTCATCACCATCAGCCTGCCGAATCGTCCCGGCGAAGGTATGACCTTCTCCTCGATGGACGAAGCGGATTACGCGTTCGCTCAGGGGATCATCGATCTGCATGCCCTTATCAAGGTTCGTCTGCCCGAAGGCCGCAAGCTCAAAGGCGAAGACGACGAAGAGAGCAGCACCCGCATCATCGAAACGACGTTCGGTCGCGTTTTGTTCAACGAGATGCTGCCAGCGGGGATGGACTACTACAACCATTCGCTGGGTAGCAGCGAATTGTCCAAGGTGATCTCCGACTGCTATCAGCGGTTGGGGCGTCGTGCGACGATTAACTTGCTGGACGATATGAACCAGCTCGGCTTCCGCGAATCGACCCGTAGCGGTCTCTCTTTCGCGACCGACGACCTTGTGACGCCAGATTCGAAGCACAAGATCATCGGCGAAGCTGAAAAGAAGGTGATCAAGTTCAAGAAGCTGTACGAACGCGGCGTGATCACCGACAAGGAACGTGTGAACCAGGTTCTCGATGCTTGGACTCATGCTCGTGAGCAGATTACTGCCGAGATGATGACCGAGATGAAGAACGACGATCGCGGTGGTCATGGCTACATCAACCCGGTGTACCTGATGGCCGACTCGGGTGCTCGTGGTGGTACCGAACAGATTCGTCAGTTGGCTGGTATGCGTGGTCTGATGGCTAAGCCGTCGGGCGAAATTATCGAAACGCCTATTAAGTCGAACTTCCGTGAAGGTCTGACGGTGCTCGAGTACTTCTCCTCGACGCACGGTGCCCGTAAGGGTCTGGCTGATACGGCGTTGAAGACGGCTGACTCTGGTTACCTGACTCGTAAACTGGCCGACGTCGCACAGAATGTGGTGATCACGGCCGACGACTGCGGTACGACCCAGGGTATTACCAAGGGGGTTATTTACCGCGGTGAAAAGGTGGAAGTCTCGCTGGCAGACGCGATCAAAGGTCGTGTCAGCCGCCAGAGCATCGTGAATCCGATCACCGACGAAGTGATCGTTCGCGAGAACGAGATGATCACGCCTGATACGGCTCGCAAGATCGAGAAGATGGGTCTGGAACGTATCCAGGTTCGTAGCCCCATGACCTGCGATAACGGTCTTGGTTGCTGCAAGGCCTGCTACGGTATGGACATGTCGACCGGCGATCAGGTCGAAGAAGGTATGGCCGTGGGTATCATCGCCGCCCAATCGATTGGTGAACCTGGTACGCAGTTGACGATGCGTACGTTCCACATCGGTGGTGTGGCCGTTACCGATACGGAAGAACACGAAAAGAAAACCAAGCGTGGTGGTTTCGTCAAGTTTACCCGTATGCGTACGGCGACCAACGACGAAGGTAAGGACATCGTGCTCACCCGTAATGGTGAAATCACGATCGTCGATGCCAAGGGTCGTGAAATCGAAAGCTACGACGTCCCCACCGGTGCTACGCTGGAAGTCAAGGAAAACAGCGAAGTGAAGACCGGTCAGGTTCTTTGCTCGTGGAATCCTTACTCGATTCCAATCGTTGCCGAAGTCGGCGGTCGCGTCCGTTACGAGGACGTCGTCGAAGGCGAAACGATGATCATCGAGCACGACTCGACCGGCACCACCCGTCGAATGATCACCGAGCACAAGGGTGACTTCCACCCGCAGTTGGTGATTGAAGACGAAGACGGCAAGCCGCTCGACGTTTACTATCTGCCAGAAAAGGCGATCATCGACGTCGAAGAAGGCACCAAGGTTTCGGCCGGTACCACGGTTGCCAGTACACCGCGCGAATCGGGCGGTGTTAAGGACATCACCGGTGGTCTGCCGCGAGTTACCGAAATCTTCGAAGCTCGTAAGCCGAAGGATCCAGCTGTGATGGCTGAGATCGACGGCGTGGTCGAAATCCTCTCCGAGAAGAAGCGTGGCAAGCGAACGATTATCGTCCGCAACGAGTCAGGCATCGAACGCGAGCACCTGGTTCCGCACGGTAAGCGATTCCTCGTTCACACCGGCGACTACGTCAAAGCTGGGCAGTCGCTCATCGATGGTCCGTTGGTTCCTCACGACATCCTGCGTATCTCCGGCGAAGAAGCCGTTCAGCAGTACCTGTTGCACGAGATTCAAGGCGTTTACCGCAGCCAGCGTGTGGAAATCAACGACAAACACATCGAAATCATCGTCGCACGTATGCTGCGAAAGGTGATGGTCGATTCGGCTGGTGATACGAGCCTGTTGCCTGGTTTGGTGATGGACAAGTTCGACTTCCGTCGAGCCAACGATCAGCTGTCCCGCTGCTTGAAGATCAGTGCTACCGGTGACTCGCAGCAGTTCACCGAAGGCATGATCGTGCCGAAGGAAGCCCTCGAGCAGGAAAACGGCCAGATCGAATCGCTTGGTGGTAACCCCGCCAAGGGAACTAAGCCAGCCGCGGCAAGTGCTTCGACGCAGCTCTTGGGTATCACCAAGGCAGCCGTTCAGAGCTCCAGCTTTATCTCGGCCGCGTCCTTCCAGGAAACAACCAAGGTTCTTACCGAGGCCGCCCTGGCAGGTAAGGTCGACGAACTGATCGGTCTGAAAGAAAACGTGATCTTGGGTCACTTGATTCCAGCCGGTACTGGTTTCCGCACTTTCCAGGATTCAGAAGTCCGCATCAATCCAGAAGCATTGGCTGAGCTGGCTTCGCGAACCCGTGAACGCACGCTGGAAGATAGCTTCCCGCTGTTGCAGGACGGCGGCGAGCAGCCAGGTCATGGGCCTGCGGCAATTTCCGAAATGGCCCCAGCTCCTGGCTTGGAAAGCCTGTTGGGTGGTGGCGGGCCAATCCCCGCAACGGAAGGCCCGGCTTATGGCCATCAGCCACAGCAGCCTCCGATGCCACAAGATGGCGACGGCTTCGATCCCGATGGGGACGAACTGTAAAACAATGCGTTTGGGCAACTTTTAGGCCCAGAGCGTTGAGCAATAAGGTGACATGGCCACGTCCGCGTGGCCATGTGCCGTTCCTGTCCCTCGCGTCCTATGGGGAAAATCGAGGGAAGCATAGATTGTTGAAACACGTTTTCCCGCGAGATCCTCATTACGGGTTGACAGTTCTCGGCAATCGGATAATTTAAAGGGCTTCCCATAATCCGTGGGAAGCGACAGTAAGCAAACAGAAATTCGGCCGCCCCTGATCATCGCGGCCCTATGGAAAAAAGCAACGGCGACCTATGCCCACCATTAATCAGCTCGTTCGTAAGCCGCGAAAAAAGAAGCGTAAGTTCTCCAAGTCCCCGGTTTTGGAGAAGTGCCCGCAGAAGCGTGGTGTGTGTTTGCAGGTCCGCACGATGACCCCTAAGAAGCCAAACTCGGCTCTGCGGAAGATCGCTCGTGTGCGTCTGTCGAACCAGAAGGAAGTCACCGTTTACATCCCAGGTGAAGGTCACAGCTTGCAGGAACACTCGATCGTGCTCGTGCGTGGCGGTCGTGTCCGCGACCTCCCGGGTGTGCGTTACCAAGTCGTCCGTGGTGCCCTCGATGCGTTGGGTGTTAACGGTCGTAAGCAGTCCCGCAGCCGTTACGGTGCAAAGAAGAGCTAACCTCGACACTTTTAGGCTGAGTGCCTAGTGTCTTGAGTGAGAAGTCATCCCACAAATCAAAGCCATAGCGAATAGTTAGTTACCAACGATGGGTAAGATTACCGCCAGCCGCGAAACGTTGAAGCCAGATCCACGTTACAAGTCGATCCTGGCCAGCAAGTTTATCAATTGCCTGATGCAAGATGGCAAGAAGACTACCGCTCAGGAAGTTTTCTACGGTGCCATGGATGAGCTGAAGAAGCGTGTTCCAGGCGAAGAGCCAATCGACGTCTTCACGCAGGCCGTCGAAAACGTAAAGCCGCACATCGAAGTTCGCTCGAAGCGAGTTGGTGGTGCTGCTTACCAGGTTCCTATGCAGGTCAATCGCACTCGCCAGCAATCGCTGGCCATTCGCTGGTTGTTGTCTGCTGTTCGCGAAAAGAAGGGTCGTCCAGCCCACTTGAAGCTGGCTGACGAACTCTTTGCCGCTTACAACCGTGAAGGTGCCGCCTACACCAAGCGTGAAAACGTTCACCGTATGGCCGACGCGAATAAGGCATTCGCTCACTTCGCCTGGTAAGAATTCAAAGCGAAAGCCGTGCTTCAACAAAAGTGCGGCTTTTTTTATGCGCCGACCGAAGTTTCTATGCGTTCCCTCGTCTCCTGCTTTGGGGAAGGGGAAAGGGCAGAAATGGAACTCTGCCCGGCGTAGTCGACAAGGTAAGAAACCGGCAAAATAGACGATTCCCTTTGCCGTTCACCGAGTAGCAAGAAAGGTCCAGCTGAAAGCGGCTGGCGTCAGAGTCATGGATCGTAAACTTGAAGACATTCGCAATATCGGGGTGATTGCCCACATCGACGCCGGGAAGACAACGGTGACCGAGCGAATGCTCTATTACAGCGGTACGTCGCACAAGGTGGGCGAGGTCGACAAGGGGACCACGCAGACGGACTTTGATCCAGAAGAGGCCGAACGCGGTATTACGATTTATTCGGCGTGCGTGACGTTTGCCTGGAAGGGGCATACGGTAAACCTGATCGATACGCCGGGGCACGTGGACTTTACTGCCGAGGTTGAGCGCTGTCTGCGCGTGCTCGATGGGGGTGTGGTTGTCTTCAGTGCGCGAGAAGGGGTGGAAGCCCAGAGCGAAACGGTTTGGCGTCAGGCCAATCGCTACAAGGTTCCGCGTGTCGCGTTCATCAACAAGATGGATCGTGAAGGTGCCGATTTCTACGCGGTTCTTAGCGAAATTGAGAAACGCCTCAAAGCGAATCCGGTTCCCATTCAGATCCCTGTCGGTGCCGGGCCTCCGCATCTGGCCGAAGCTTTTCGCGGCGTGATCGACCTGATCGAAATGAAGATGCTCCATTTCGGCGAAGGGGATCAGGATCGAACCGTCGACGTGCTCGACATTCCTGAAGATTACCTCGAGAAGGCCCAGCAGTGGCGCGATAACTTGCTCGAGAAATTGTACGACCTCAGCAATGAATTGATGGAGCTGAGTCTCTCGGAAGAACCAATTCCGCCAGCTTTGATTCGCCAGGTGCTGCGGCAAGGTACGCTCGCTCGCGAACTGCAGCCGGTGATGTGTGGTTCGGCGCTCGATGGTATTGGGGTGCAGCCAATTTTGGACGCGGTGACGTACTACCTGCCGAGTCCCAAGGATGTGCCGGCCGTCGTGGGTACGAATCCTACGAAGAAGAATCAGGCCGAGAAGCGCGAGCCAGATCCCGCGGAGCCGTTTTGCGGCCTGGTCTTCAAAGTGCTGCCTGCCAAGCACGGCGACATGACCTGGGTTCGCGTGTATTCCGGTGAATTGAAGCCAAACTCGCGCCTGCTGAATCCTGGTCGCGATGTGAAAGAGAACTGTGCTCAGTTGTGGCACATTCAAGCCTCCAAAAAAGAACAGGTCGATCACGTTGGTACGGGCGATATCGTGGGCATTATTGGCCTGCGTCACTCGGTGACTGGGGATACGCTGTGTGATACGCGCAGCCCTATTTTGCTGGAGTCGATCAAGTTTCCAGAGACCGTGATCGGCATGGCGATTGAACCGGAATCGTCCGCGGACCGCGACAAGCTTTCCGAGACCCTGGCGATGATGCGCCGCCAGGATCCGACGTTCGCCGCCAGCGAAAACAAAGATACCGGGCAGACGATCATTAGCGGGATGGGTGAACTGC
Source organism: Blastopirellula marina (assembly GCF_002967715.1). NCBI lineage: Bacteria > Pseudomonadati > Planctomycetota > Planctomycetia > Pirellulales > Pirellulaceae > Blastopirellula > Blastopirellula marina. The sequence continues at coordinate 28,353 of NZ_PUIA01000026.1, read as the reverse complement.
ACTTGGAAGTGATTCGCCATCGCCTGCTGCGTGATTTCAAGCTGAACGTGAAGGTGCACAAGCCACGCGTGAGCTACCGCGAAACGATCGGCAAATCGGCGAAAGTCACTGGCGAATGTCATCGCGTAATTCAGGGGCAGCAGTTGTTCGCGAAGGTTACGATTCAGGTCGAGCACGCACCGAATCAGCAACAGCCGGTCATTATCATTCCTCGGGTTCCGCCAGAACGTGTGCCGTACAACCTGGTCGAAGCGGCGATCGAAGAGCTGCAAAGCCGGGCTGCGGGCGGCGGCATCATCGGTGGGTTTCCGTTAGCTGATATCAAAGTCACCATCCTCGACGCCGAAGCAGCGGAAGTCGGTTCGACCGAGACTGCCTTTGCGATTGCTGCGGGAGATGCTTTCGAGAAAGGCCTGGAAGCCGCCGTGCCAACCCTGCTCGAGCCGATCATGAAGCTGACCATCACAACCCCGGAAGATTACATGGGGGATTTCGTCGGAGACATCATGAAGCGGCGGGGCGAGATCGCCAAGACCGAGAATCGCTCCGGCGACGCGATCATCGAGGCCCACGCCCCGCTGGCCGAGCTTTTTGGCTATTCCAGTGCGATGCGAAGCCTAAGCCAAGGCCGGGCATCCAGCAGCATGGAACCGCTCAAGTACGCCCCTGCCCCACCAGAATTAATTAAGCAGTTTATGTGATCTGCGGTGACTGGGCCGACTGGGTGGCGGTGGGTCGCGATTCACACGGTCAACCTGGCTGCTCGACAGGGTTAGGTTGGCAGATGGGTTGCACTGCTGAAGCCCAGGTTGGATCCATGAATCATGGGCAATTTATGTCAGTTCGGTCTGCGGGCTCTGAATTCAGGTCTGCGAGAACGAAAAATCCGACAGGTTATTCCGAGAATTGCCCATACCCGTAAGTTTCGAGAAGTAGCGTATTGTGCCTGAAAACAGGGCTTTTTTCGCCGATCGAGACAACCATTCGAAAAAGGTTCGAAATCCAAACCTGAGCCCATTGACGAAACAGCCTTGGATTTTTAATATCATCTGTTTCCCGGTTAGCTCAAAGAGCGACTAGGGAGCGAAAAGAAATTACAACCCCGGGTTTCCGGGAAGCAGCTTATAGGGGTCAGGCACGTGGCGAAAGAAATTATTCGCATTCGGATGGAAGCTTACGATCACTCGATCTTGGATCAGAGTGCTCTCGACATCGTCGATACGGCGAAGCGGACCCATTCGGAAGTGCATGGCCCCATTCCGTTGCCGACTCGCATCGAACGGTACACCGTTCTGTCGGGTCCGCATATCGACAAAAAGGCACGTCAGCAGTTTGAAGTTCGGACGCACAAGCGTCTGATCGATATCGTCCAGGCTACCGCCAAGACGATTGAATCGCTCAACAAGCTGAATCTGCCAGCTGGTGTCGATATCAAGATCAAGGCAACAACTCGATAGTTTACCCACTTAGCTCGTTTTAAAGAGTCTTTGGATGGCTGGAAGCTTCGGGTGGTAATTGGCCGACTTGGCTAATCCATCGAAGCGAGCAACGGACTACAAGGCGACGAATCATGGCAAAAGGCATACTCGGCCGTAAGGTCGGGATGACCCAGATCTATACAGAGTCTGGTGAAGTTATCCCGGTTACGGTTGTACAAGCAGGTCCCTGTCACGTTCTCCAGGTGCGAACCATGGAGCGCGATGGCTACGAGGCAATTCAGCTCGGTTACGGCGACAAGCCCCGTCGTTTGGCGATTCGTAGTGAACGTGGTCACGTTGCTCCTCTCTCAAGCAAGCGATCGAAGAAGTTGGCCGCCGCTGGCGGTGAAGCTGCCGCAAAGGCCGGATGCGAACCAAAGCGTTTCATCCGTGAACTTCGTGGTTCGATCGAAGGTGCTGAAGTTGGTCAAGAGATCAGCATCGGCGTTCTCGCTGAAGCAGCCCGCGTCGACGTCATTGCCACTAGCCGCGGTCGCGGTTACGCCGGTGTGATGAAGCGACACAATTTCGCTGGTCAGCGTGCTACCCACGGTGTGAAGAAGGTTCACCGTCACACCGGTGGCACCGGTTGCAGTGCCTATCCAAGCCGTACGTTTAAGGGCCTGAGGATGAGCGGCCAGTACGGGAACGCCAAGGTCACCACTCGCAATCTGAAGGTGGTCAAGGTCGACGAAGAAAACGGCGTGATCTTGCTTAACGGTGCCGTTCCAGGCCCGAATGGCGGATACGTGATCGTTCGTGAAACAAATATGGTTCGCTAACGGCGTCCTTGAAGCATTAAGTCGCGTCAACGCGTGAAAGAATAGTTCCATGGTCAGTTTGCCAATTTTTGACAAGAGCGGAAAGGAAGTCGGCAAGTACGAGCTTGATCCGGCTGAAATCGCTCCGTCGATCAACAAGCAGTTGATGCACGACGCTGTCGTGATGTACCAGGCGAATCTCCGTCAGGGTACACACCGCAGTAAGACACGTGCTGAAGTTGCTGGTTCGACCAAGAAGATGTATCGCCAGAAAGGTACTGGTAACGCACGTGCCGGTTCCAAACGTAGCGGCGTTCGCCGTGGCGGTGGTCACATCTTCGCGATTCGCCCACGCGATTACTCGTACCGCCTGAACAAGAAGGCGTTGAAGATCGCGACCCGTATGGCAATCGCCAGCAAGATCCAAGGCGAGCAAGTGGTTGTTGTTGACGACCTGGCTCAAAGTGAAATCAAGACCAAGAGCGTCGCAGGTGCTTTGAAAGCCCTGGGTGTTTACGGTCAAAAGGTTGCGATCGCGCTGGAAAAGCACGATCCGATCTTCTACCGCAGTGCACGGAACATCGAAGGTGTCTCGGTCAGCCCAGTTGCTGAACTGAACGCCTACTCGGTTCTGCGTCCTCGGAAGTTAGTCATCACTAAAGCTGCTCTCGACTCGCTTCGGAGCAGTGGCAAGGGCGAATAATCGCTTTTGGTCGATTGACTTAACGGTAAATCAATTCAACCTGACATAGTGACAGAGGTGCCAACATGGCACGGCCTTACTACAAACCGAGCACAGACACCCCAACCCGTACGCTTGATTCGCACCAAGTGATCCTGCGTCCGCTGGTGACTGAAAAGGGTGTTCAGGTTTCGGAAGACTTGAATCAATATACATTCGAGATCGCTCCGGCTGCCACCAAGTTGGATGTCCGTCGTGCGGTTGAAGAGTTGTTCGACGTCAAAGTCGCCAGCGTGAAGACGCAAACGCGTAAGGGCAAGGCCCGCCGTTATCGTTTTCGCAACGGAACGACCCGCAACTGGAAGAAAGCCATCGTCACGTTGGCTGATGATCAAAAGATCGACTTCTATTAATCGAGTTCGGTCCTCCGCATAAGACAGCGACCCGTAATAAACTACGAGACGAACCATGGGTATCCGAAAATACAAGCCAACTTCCGCTGGGCGTCGTAACGCCTCGGTCAGCGACTTCAAAGAGTTGACCAAGGGAGCACAGCCAGAGAAGAACCTTCTCCGGAAGCTGACCAAGACCGGCGGTCGTAACAACCAAGGTAAGATCACCACCCGTCACCGCGGTGGTGGCCATAAGCGTCGTTACCGTGTGATCGACTTTCGTCGCGCCAAAGATGGTGTGCCGGCAGTGGTTGCCTCGGTGCAGTACGATCCGAACCGCAGTGCTCGTATCGCCCTGTTGAACTACGTTGACGGCGAAAAGCGATATATCCTCGCTCCCGATGGTTTGAAGGCTGGCGATAAGGTCCAAAGCGGTAGCGAAGCTTCGCCATCGGTTGGTAACTGCCTGCCGTTGAAGAACATCCCTGCTGGGACCACCGTTCACAATATTGAGATGACGCCTGGCCGTGGTGGTGCAATGTGCCGCTCGGCTGGTAGCTCGGCCACTTTGATGGCCTGCGAAGCCGATTGGGCTCAGCTGTCGCTGCCCAGTGGCGAAATTCGCCGTGTTTCGAGCCGCTGCCGTGCGACCATCGGTCGTGTAAGCAACCCGGATCACGAAAAGATTTCGCTCGGTAAGGCTGGTCGTAAGCGTTGGCTTGGTCGACGTCCTCACGTCCGTGGTACCGCGATGAACCCGATCGACCATCCACACGGTGGTGGTGAAGGTCGTACCAAGGGTGGTCGTCATCCGGTTACGCCACAAGGTAAGCCGACCAAAGGTGGTGCAACGCGTCACCGCAAGAAGGCTTCCAATCGCTCGATCGTTCGTCGCCGTCGTTCGCGTCGTTACGGTCTACTGAAGTTGTTGAAGTAAGAGCACCCACAGCACACGGAAAGTTAGGCCGCCAAGCCGCGATCCTAAAGGTTTTCAAAGATGAGCCGATCCCTAAAAAAAGGGCCGTACGTCGACCCCAACGTTTATGAAAAGGTTGCCAAGCAAGAAGAGGCTGGCACCAAGGACCCGATCAAGACCTGGGCTCGATCTTGCACGATCATTCCCGAGTTCATCGGCCACACGTTCATGGTCCACAACGGCAAGGCCCACCTGAAAGTTTATGTCACTGAAGACATGATCGGGCACAAGCTCGGCGAATTCGCACCGACGCGAACCTTCCGTGGTCATGGCGCTGACAAGAAGAAGAAATAACGCATACCGATTGGCAAACGCAGCTTGGCTGCCCACGGCTAACAAGGGCCTTGCCCGACACCCGTGGTTCGAGGAGTTGATCAACCATGTTCAAAGCGACCCACCGACTGGCACGCATCAGCCCACGAAAGGTGCGCCCGCTAGCCGATTTGGTGCGTGGCAAGCTGGCCGACGAGGCACTCGATATTCTGCGATATCAACCGCAGCGTGGTGCTCGCCTGCTGGAAGAAGTCATTAAGAGTGCCATCGGCAACTCGCAAGACTCGGAACAGAACGAAGGTCGTGCTGCTAACCAGCATGCTTTGTTTGTTCGCGAAGCTCGCGTCGATGGTGGCCCGATCATTAAGCGATTCCGCCCCCGAGCTCGTGGAAGCGCGTTCCCGATTTTGAAGCGGACCTGTCACATTCACGTCACCCTGGAGGAACTCCAAGGCTAAGGTAACCAGGTGGTTGCCCCGTCTTCGAGTCGAGAGACAAGCATGGGACAAAAAGTTAATCCAGTTGCGTTTCGTACCGGCGTCATGGTCGGCTGGAAGAGCAAATGGTTTGCGTCGAAGCGTGATTTTCCAGGCTTGCTCCTGGAAGATAAGAAGATCCGGGACTTCATCCTGAAGCACCCTGATCAACGCATTCGCCAAAAGTACCGTAATGCAGGTATCGACAAAGTCGAAATCGAACGGACTCGCGATGAAGTTCGCGTGACGTTGTTCGTCGCCCGACCTGGTCTGATCATTGGTCAGAAGGGGCAGGAAGTCGAAAAGCTGCAGGAAGAACTGCAAAACCTGGTTGGCCGTCGCATCAATCTGAAGATTGAAGAAGTCGGTCGCCCAGAACTGCGAGCCCAGTTGGTCGCCGAGGATATCGCCGATCAGTTGGCCAAGCGTGCCAGCTTCCGCCGCACGATGAAACGTGCGATCGAAAGCACCATGGAGGCCGGTGCCCGTGGCATCAAAATCCAAATGGCCGGGCGTCTTGGTGGTGCGGAAATGGCTCGCCGCGAAAAGCAAATTGAAGGATCGATTCCGTTGAGCACCCTGCGGGCGAAGATCGATTACGGCTTCACTGAAGCACGTACTCCGCAGGGACACATCGGGGTCCAGGTCTGGATCAATAACGGTTTTTACGAAGGGGACGACTCCGATGGCTATGATGCCTCGACGAGTGAAGCACCGAAAAAGCCAAAGAAGACGTATAAAAGGTAATGCCACTCGTGGCAATACCGTCGTCCTTGGTGATTACGGACTTCAATCCACACAAGCGGGACATATTACCGCTCAAACGATCGAAGCGGGTCGTATCGCTGCTCAGCAGTACGTCCGTGGTATCGGTAAGTTGTACATCCGGATCTTCCCCCACAAGTCGGTAACGGCTCGCCCGTTGGAGACTCGTATGGGTAAGGGTAAAGGTGAGCCTGACCGTTGGGTCGCCACCGTGAAGCCCGGTACGGTCATGTACGAGCTCAAGGGTGTCACCGAGCAACAAGCGAAGATTTGTTTCGCTCGTTTGGCTCACAAGATGCCGGTTCGATGCCGCTTCGTGCGTCGTCGTCCGGAACTGGAAACAACTGAGGCCTAGTCCACTGAGGACCTGGCCACGATGGTCGGCGGCGACATAACCGCAAGCGAAACGTGATTAGGCAATAAGGCAATGAAAGCAAGCGAATTGCGAGAACTGAGCGACGATCAGCTCCAGGCGAATCTGAAGAACGCCATGGACAACCTGTTTCGTCTGCGAGTTCAGTCTCAGACCGAACGTTTGGACGCCCCCAGCGAATTAGCGAAGAATCGCAAGTTGGTGGCTCGGATTAAAACGATTAAAGCCGAGCGAGCAGCCGCCGCGGCCAGTACCTAATTCAAGCGAAGTTTAAAGAGAGATTCGGCAATGCCCAAGAAAGTATTGGTCGGTCGAGTGACGGGCGACAAGCAAGACAAAACGCGACGCGTTGAAATCGCCCGTCGTATCCGTCACCCGCTGTACGGCAAGTACTACTCGCGACGCATGGTTTGCCATGTGCACGACGAGAACAACGAGTCGGGCCTGGGCGATCGGGTCGAGATCATCGAGAGCCGTCCCCGCAGCAAGACAAAGCGTTGGGAATTGGTTCGGATCGTGGAAAAGAGCACCGAAGTTGACGTGGCCGCTTTGAAGGCTGCTCGTGAACAAGCGGCTCACCTCCAAGAACAAGAAGATAGATAAGCTCCCGTACACCGCCAAAGCTGACATCAGCCGCGGCATAGGGTTGGATTTAAAAAGCGATGATTCAACAAGAAACAAGACTGGCCGTCGCCGACAACACCGGAGCGAAGGAAGTCATGTGCATTAAGGTTCTCGGTGGAACGCGTAAGCGTACCGCTGGCCTGGGTGACGTGATTATCTGCTCGGTGAAGGAAGTTGTGGCAGGTGCGGACGTGAAGAAGAAGGCCGTTGTTCGTGCCGTGATCGTTCGCTGCAAAAAGCCGACTCGTCGTCCAGACGGAAGCTACATCCGGTTCGATCGCAACGCGGTCGTACTGATTGACAAAGACAATAATCCGCGTGGCACGCGTATTTTCGGTGCGGTCGCTCGTGAGCTGCGAGATCGCAAGTTCATGAAGATCGTCAGTTTGGCCAGTGAGGTGGTCTAATGCATATCAAAGTTGACGACACCGTCGAAATCATCACCGGCGCCGATGCGGCCAGCGAACTTCGTGGCAAGGTCCTGAAGGTCTACCCTGAAAAGGGCAAGATCCTCGTGGAAGGCGTGGCTAAGGTTTACAAGCACGTCAAGCCAAGCCAGCGTAACCCTAAGGGGGGCAAGCTGTCGAAGGAAATGCCAATCGACATTTCCAACGTCATGCTGGTTTGCACCGAGTGCAAGGCCCGCACCAAGACCGGTGCCAAGATCAAAGAGGACGGCAGCAAGGTTCGGTACTGCAAGTCATGCAATGCCGAAATCGGCCAGCTGAGTCCGGCCAAGAAGAAATAATTACTGCCTGGCGGCAGTCCCAAGTCAAAAGGCGTGAGCCGGTAATCGTTCGAGATAAGCCATGAGCAAACCACGACTTCAAGAACAATACGAAAACGAAGTGCTTCCCGCACTGGCTGAAAAGCTCGGTCGTAAGAACCCGATGAACCTGCCTCGCTTGCGGAAGATCGTCGTCAACATGGGTGTTGGTACCGCCGTCACCGAAAAGAAACATGTCGACGAAGCTGCGGAAGCCATGTCGGAATTCACCGGCCAGCGCCCGATGATCTGCCGTGCTCGTAAGAGCGTCGCCGCTTTCAAGCTGCGTGAAGGCATGCCGATCGGCGTGAAGGTCACCCTTCGTCGTCAACGCATGTACGAGTTTCTGGACCGCCTGGTCTCGCTGGCCCTTCCACAGGTTCGCGACTTCCGTGGTGTGAACCCCAAGAGCTTTGACGGCAACGGCAATTATACGATGGGCCTTACCGAGCAGATGGTGTTCCCGGAATTGAACCCGGACAAGTACACCCGTCAGCAAGGTATGGACATCACCTTCGTCACTACCGGGGCAACCGATGACGAAGCTCGCGAACTGCTTGCTCTGTTGGGCATGCCGTTCCAGCGGGAAGATCCTAAAAAGAAGAAGACCGCCTAAGTCGTAGTGCTTAGACCGGACCGTATAAAGAACGTTTACTCAGTCGATTCGTTTTCCAGGTAGGAAATCCTCGTGGCAAGCAAGTCAAAAATCGCCAAGGCCAATCGCGAGCCGAAGTTTTCGTCTCGGCGTGAACGTCGCTGCACTATGTGCGGTCGACCACGTGCCGTGTACCGAAAGTTTGGTGTCTGCCGTATTTGTATTCGCAACTTGGCGGATCGAGGGCTGATTCCAGGTTTACGCAAGGCGAGTTGGTAAGGGGACCCGAAGTATTATGATGACCGACCCTATCGCCGACATGTTGACCCGTATTCGCAATGCGGTTCGCGTCGAGCACCCACACGTTGAAATGCCCACGTCCAAAGTCAAACGCGGTTTGGCCGACGTGTTGAAGCGTGAAGGCTACATCTGGGACTGGGTAGAAACCGAGGACCATCCGGTGAAGCAGATTCGCTTGGAACTGAAGTACGGCCCCAGCGGGGAACGCGTGATTCAGCACATCAAGCGTATCAGCAAGCCTGGTCGTCGAATTTATTCCAAGTCGACCGATTTGCGTCCAATCCTCAATGGCATGGGTATCACCGTGATCAGCACCTCCAGTGGTGTGATCAGCGATCGTGAAGCTCGCCAGAAGAAGATCGGCGGCGAAGTATTGTGCGAAGTCTGGTAGTTACCAGCTCGTAATCCATTCATCCACCAGGACAGTCTCCTTCGCAGAGACCCATTGCCTAAGATAGGTTAAGAAAATGTCCCGACTAGGTAGAAAACCAGTTGCCCTGCCTGAAAAGGTCAAGGTTTCGATCGACGGTCAAACCGTCAACATCGAAGGCCCCCTCGGCAAGCTTTCGTACACTGCCAATCCTGTCATCACCATCGAACTGAGTGAAGACGAAAAGGAAGTGGTTGTCTCGCGAAAGGAAGATACCCGAACCGGTAAGGCCATGCACGGCCTGACCCGGGCCCTAATCTCCAACATGGTCGAAGGTGTGGACAAGGGTTACGAAAAGCGATTGGAAGTTGTAGGCGTTGGTTACTTGGCGGCTATCGCCGGCGACATCCTGCAGCTTCGCGTCGGTTTCGCCAATGAAGTTCATAAGAAGATCCCCAAGGATCTCACCGTCACTTGCCCAGACCAGACCCACATTCTGATCAAGGGTATCGACAAGCAACGCGTCGGTCAGTTTGCTGCCGAAGTGCGTGCCAGCCGTAAGCCTGAGCCTTATAAGGGCAAGGGTGTCCGCTACCAAGGCGAACGCGTTAAGCTGAAGCCTGGTAAGGCCGCTGGTAAGTAATCGGTAAATAACCACGTTAATTGAAGTCATCGTGTCGCGGCTGTTACCGCGGCACCCACGAGGCTAGTTGAGTCGTGAACAAGCAAAAATTCATTGCCAAGCAGCGGAAGCGTCGGAGCAATCACGTCCGTCGAAAGGTTCGTGGCAACGCAGAACGTCCGCGTCTGACCATTTACCGCAGCAATAACAACATCTATTGCCAGATCATCGATGACGAAGCAGGTCGCACCTTGGTGTCGGCTTCTTCCCGCGACAAAGATCTGCGTGCGGATGCTACTGCTGGCAACTGTGAAGCCGCCGCGAAGATCGGCAAGGCCATCGCCGAAAAGGCATTGGCTGCCGGGCTGAAGCAGGTTTGCTTCGATCGTGGTCACTTTCGCTATAACGGACGTGTTGCCGCACTGGCATCGGCCGCTCGCGAAGGTGGATTGGACTTCTAGTAGATAACTAAGTCATTTCAAAGCGTTGGGAAAACCCGGTCCTCAGATCGGTAACATCCAAACGGGAGAGCCAATACCGTGGCGAAAGATTCTGGCAAAGGCGGATTCGTCGAAAAGGTCGTGAAGATCAAGCGTTGTGCCGCCGTGGTCAAGGGTGGTCGTCGTTTCAGCTTCGCGGCAATGGTCGTCATTGGTGACGGCAAGAGCAAGGTCGGTTGGGGCTATGGCAAAGCCAACGAAGTCCCACCGAGCGTTCAGAAGGCCGTCAAGCAAGCTGAACGCAAGATGCTGGAAGTGCCGATCGTTGAAGGCTCGATCCCGCACAAGGTGATCGGTACTTTTGGTGCCGGCCGCGTGGTTATGCTTCCAGCTCACCCTGGTACCGGTATCATCGCTGGTGCTTCGGTTCGTGCCGTCTGCGAAGCTGCAGGGATCCACGACGTTTTGACCAAGAGCTTTGGTTCGACGAACCCAGTCGTTCTGGTGAAAGCCACCCTGAACGCACTGGAACAACTGCGAACCAAGGAAGAAATTCAACGCCTGCGAGGAGTTGCTGTCTAATGAGTTTGCACGATATCAACCAAGGCGTTCAAAAGAACAAGCGTCGCCAACGTATCGGACGTGGTTCCGGTAGCGGTTGGGGCAAGACTTCGCAACGCGGTCACAAGGGTGCTCGTAGCCGTGCTGGTTGGTCGAATCGTCCGACTTTCCAGGGTGGTCAAACCCCGATCGTTCGTCACGTGCCTAAGCGTGGTTTCAACAACCGCTGGGCACTGACGGTTGCTGCTGTCAACATCAAGGACCTGAACGAGCTGTTCAACGATGGTGATACGGTCACCATGGAAACGCTCCGTGAAAAGGGCCTGTGCAAGCGTCGTTTCGATGAAGTTAAGATTCTCGGCGACGGTGAACTTTCCAAGAAGCTGACGGTCGAAGCTCATCGCTTCAGCGCCTCGGCAAAGGAAAAGATCGAAAAGGCTGGCGGTACCTGCAACACGGTCGTCCGCATCACCACGGTGGCTGAAAAGAAGGAAGCCGCCAAAGGTGCTAAGGCCTAGTTAAAAGCCAAAACACGACATGCCCACGTTGTTACGTGGGCATGTTTTTTGCGCAAGCAGTGATTAGCGAACCGCAAGAATGCGGAAATACGCTCGAATTTACGGATAGGACTCATTCGGGTGGTCTAGTCTGAGACACGCGGTTTGGTGTAAATTTACTCATCCGCACATCCCTGCAAACCATCGTTCATTGCTATGCCTGCTGACAGGCATTCATTCGAACTAGCCAAATCGGGTTAGATTGTCATGTTGGAAAAAGTACGCGTCCTCTTCACCATCCCCGAACTACGGACGAAGATTCTTTTGACGATCGGCTTGTTGGCCGTCTTTCGTGTCGGCTCGCAAATCCCTCTGCCGATGATCGACCAGCTCAAGCTGCAAGAGATGTTCGCTTCGCAAGGAAACGAAGGGGTTGCTGGCTTGCTGCAGCAAGTCTCCGTTTTCAGTGCCAGTGCGTTGAGCCAGATCACTATCTTTGGTCTGGGTATCATGCCGTATATTTCGGCGTCGATTATCTTCCAACTCCTCGGTACCGTCTGGAAGCCGCTGGAAGAGCTGCAGAAGGAAGGGGAAACGGGACGCAAGAAAATCAACGAGTACACCCGTTATGCGACGGTGGCTTTGTGCGTCATCCAGAGTTACTTCTACCTGGCGTCGATGACGGCCGTGGGTGAAGGGGGTGATAGTATCGTCAACCAGGCGTTCTGGACATCCGCAGAACCAGGCAATATCGATAAAAGCCTCTATTGGGGCTGGGCGATCGTCGCTGTGGCGATCATGACCTGCGGGACCGTCTTTTTGATGTGGCTCGGCGAGCAGATCGACGAGTTCGGCATCGGCAACGGTATCAGCCTTTTGATTATGGCTGGTATTCTCGCGGCAATGCCAGGGGCGCTGCTGGACCTGCTTTACAATACCAAGCCTGAGCTGACCAACTTCACGCGAGGGGAGTTTGGTATTGAAACCATTGTGGTGTTAGCGATCCTGTTTGTGGCTGTGATCACTGGTGTGGTCTTTATCATGCAGGGACAACGCAAGATCCCAATGCAGAGTGCCAAGCATGTTCGCGGTCGTCGCGTTTATGGGGGTACCCGCCAGTTCCTTCCACTGCGAATCAATCAAGCCGGTGTGATGCCGATCATTTTCGCGAGCAGCTTGCTGTTATTCCCACAGTTCATCTTCCAGGCTCTTGCCGGATGGACCGAATCAGCAACGCTGGCCAACCTGGCTGACGTTTTCGCTCGCGGACAAAGCTTCCTGTACATCGCTTGCTACATCGCGTTGATCTACTTCTTCTGCTACTTCTGGACGGCGATCACCTTCAATCCGAAGGACGTCTCGGAGAACCTGAAGAACTTCGGTTCGTTCATTCCCGGCTATCGTCCAGGTCGGCGCACGGAAGAATACTTGGAAAAGGTGATGGTTCGCATCACGTACGTGGGTGCAGGCTTCCTTGCCTTGGTGGCGATCATTCCGACGCTCGTTTCCGCGGAACTGGGTGTCTCGCCTCAGGTGGCAAGTTTCTACGGTGGTACTGGTTTGCTCATCGCTGTGAGTGTGGCATTCGACCTGGTCCAAAAGATCGACAGTCACTTGGTGATGCGTAACTACAAGGGGCTCATCGAGGGCTAACCCTTTCTCGCCAGGATGGCACGTCCCGCCTTTCCATTACCCCATGGGAAAGGCGGCTTCGATTTTGTGACTTCGGTGTCGATGATGTCCCACGTCGTTTACGCCCAAGCTGGACTGCGGTTTGGCCATGCGGATTATCTTTCTCGGACCTCCTGGTGTCGGCAAAGGGACGCAGTCCCAAAAGCTGGTCGAATTTCTGAACATTCCCCATATCTCGACGGGGGAAATGCTGCGGGAAGCGATCCGTAACAAGACAGAGCTCGGCCTGAAGGTCGCTGCGCAAATGGAGGGTGGCCGTCTGGCCGCGGACGAAATCGTCGTCCAACTCGTGCGTCAGCGTCTGGCTCAGCCCGATTGTCGCAACGGCTATTTGCTCGATGGCTTCCCCCGAACCTTGCCACAAGCCGCATCGCTTGATCTGGGCTTGGCAGTCGATGACGAAGCGGTTGATGCCGTATTGAACCTCACGGTCGATCAGGACGAACTCTTAAGCCGGCTGATGGCTCGCGCTCAGAAAGAAGACCGCGGCGACGACAACGAAGAGACAATTCGTAACCGTATGAAGGTCTACGACGATATGACCTCGCCGCTGATCGCCTATTACGAAGAGCAGCAGGTTTTGCACCGTATCGACGGGATCGGCTCGATCGACGAAGTCTTCGACCGCATCAAAACCATTCTGGAAGAAGTGGACCGAAAGAGAAACGCATGATCACGCTCCGCTCCAAACGCGAGATCGAGAAAATGCACGTTGCCGGGCAGCTCGTTCGGCAAGCCCACCAAAAAGTGGCCGAGCTGGTCAGGCCAGGGGTTACCACGGCTGAACTCGACAAGGCGGTAGACGACCTGTTCGCCGAAGCGGGGGCCATTCCGCTGTTCAAAGGGGTTCCGGGTAAGGTTCCCTTTCCTGCTGCCACGTGCGTTTCTGTGAACGACGAAGTGGTGCACGGCATTCCTGGCAAGCGAATCCTCAAAGAAGGCGACATCGTCAGCGTCGATACCGGTGCCAAAATCGGTGGTTGGTGCGGCGATTCGGCCTGGACCTATGCTGTCGGCGAGATCAGCGATGAAGCGAAGAAGCTGATGGAAGTAACCGAGCGGGCACTGCATGTCGCCATCGAGCTTCTCCCGGTGAAAAAACGCTGGAGCCAGGTGGCCAAAGAAATGCAGAATGTGGTCGAATCGGCCGGATTCTCGGTGATTACGACCTTGGTAGGACATGGCATCGGTACGACGATGCACGAAGAGCCCCAGGTTCCCAACTACGATTCGCGTGAGTTCCGGCAGAAAGGGGACTTTGACCTGCGACCAGGCCTGGTCATCGCTGTCGAGCCGATGGTTGCCGTAGGGCGGGAAGATCTCTATCTGCACGGTGACGGATGGACTCTCTCGACCAAGGATCATAGCCTGACGGCGCACTTCGAGCACACGCTGGCCCTGACTACCTCAGGCGTGCGCATCCTGACCGGCGATGATTAGGCAGTTGCTATGACGGTTCTCGTGGTAGGGGCTACCGGAGCGACCGGCAAGCTGCTGGTAGAACAGCTTCTGAAGCGAGGACATCAGGTTCGGGTAATCGTCCGCTCGCGAGATCGTTTGCCTGATTCGGTGCGTAGTCATCCCAGCATTACGATCGTCGAGGCCAACCTTTTAGATCTAGCTGACGAAGAGCTCGGGCAGCACGTTTCCGGATGCGACGCGGTTGCTTCGTGCCTGGGGCACAATTTGACATTCAAGGGGCTGTTTGGTAATCCGCGCAGGCTTGTCACCGATGCCACACGGCGTCTTTGCCGGGCAATCGAGCAGGCAAAGCCAACTGGCCGCGTCCGATTCGTACTGATGAATACCGCCGGCAACCGGAACCGGGATTTGGACGAGCCAGCCACGTTTGCCAATCGAATTGTCGTGGGCTTAATTCGTTGGGCGGTACCTCCACACGCCGACAACGAACAGGCCTCCGGCGTGCTTCGGCAAGAAATTGGAAAAAATAATTCCTCGCTGAGCTGGGTCGTCGTCAGGCCCGATAGCCTGGTCAATCAAAGCGAAGTCACAGAATACGAATTGGCCCCTTCCCCGACGCGGGATCCCATTTTTAATGCCGGAACCACCAGCCGCATCAATGTGGCTCATTTTATGGCGGATTTGGCCACAGATAGGGAGGTATGGGAGAAGTGGGTCGGTCAAATGCCAGTGATTTACAATCGTGAGGAAGCGTAAGTGGTTGGCCTGTTGGTATCCGCCGCTTAGCACGGGAGCGAAATGATTCTCTGGTCAAGAGGAATGAGCCATTTCACCCTTCGAAAACCGAACTTTTCATCATTCCGCCCCTTGCCAGTGGAAAAGAAAGTCGGGTATACTGTCCCGCTTCCCCAACGCCCAAGGTTTGGAAGTAGAGAGTCATGAAGGTAAGAGCCAGCGTTAAGCGAATTTGCGACAAATGCAAAGTGGTCCGCCGTCGAGGCCGGGTCTACGTCATTTGTGAAAACGCCCGTCACAAGCAACGACAGGGCTAGTTTTCCGTCTTGCCACGGTGTTTCCCCTTAATCTAAGGGTGGCCCGGGAGGGCAAAACGAAACATCGCACCACTTCGCAAATCGATAGCACAAAACATTTTCGGAATCATTTGCCCTGATTGGGCAGCCTTAGGAGATCACCATGCCACGTTTGCTCGGTGTGGACATTCCCAACGATAAGAAGACCTGGATCAGCTTGACGTACCTGTACGGTGTCGGTCCAGCGGTTGCTCGTGAACTGTGCGTTAAGGTGGGCATCGATCAAGACCGCCCAGCTTCGGAAATTCACGAAGACGAACTGAGCCGTTTGGCTGGTCTGCTGGAAAGCGAATACACGGTCGAAGGTCCTCTTCGCCGTCAGCTTTCGCAGAACATTCAGCGTCTCAATCGGATCGTTTGCTACCGCGGTCTGCGACATCGTCGCGGTTTGCCGGTTCGCGGCCAACGTACCCGAACCAATGCCCGTACCCGTAAGGGTCCGAAGAAGACCGTCGCCGGTAAGAAGGGCGTGAAGGATCTTCGTTAATCCGATCCTTCTTGATTTCCTTGAAGTGCGACGCAGCGATGTTTTGCTTCGTGCTTCTTAAATTGCATAACACATCATCATTCAGCTTCAAACGCTACGCCCGTTGTGGTGGGAGATAGTTAAGTGGCCAAGGTCGTCAAGCGAAAAACACGACGTAATGTCCAGCAAGGGACTGTCCATATCAAGGCAACCTTCAACAACACCCAGGTGACCATCACCGACAGCAAGGGTGACACGTTGTGCTGGGCCAGCGCCGGAACTTGTGGCTTCAAGGGAAGCCGTAAGAGCACGCCGTTCGCCGGTCAGTGTGCAGCTCAGCAAGCCGCTGAAAAGGCGTTGAAGTTTGGTCTGAAGGAAGTAGACGTTAAGGTCAACGGACCAGGCAGTGGCCGCGAAAGCGCCATCACTGCCCTGGCAGCCGCCGGTCTGACCGTCAAGTCGATCGAAGATTGCACTCCTATTCCGCACAACGGTTGCCGCCCCCCGAAGAAGCGTCGCGTCTAATACCACGACGTCTCTTTCCTGGCAACGTTTTCAGGCGGTCATAAGACACACATAGCAGCACAAAACGGAGCGAACTATGCATATTCGATGGCGTGGGTTGGAATTGCCGAGTGCGGTCACTTGCGAAGCCGAAACCCTCACCTCCAATTACGGCAAGTTCATTGCCGAACCGTTTGAACGCGGTTTCGGTGCCACCATCGGCAACAGCATGCGACGCATCCTGCTCTCGAGCCTCGAGGGTGCGGCGGTCACGCAGATCAAAGTCCGTGGTGCCCAGCACGAATTTACCAGCATTCCTGGCGTTGTCGAAGATATGACCGACATCGTTTTGAATGTAAAGTCGGTTGTCGTTAAGAAGCACTCGGAGATGACCAAGGTCATCACCATCGAAAAGCAAGGCCCTTGTGAGATCACCGCCGGAGACATCCAATGCGATGCCGACGTCGAGATCATCAATAAAGACCTGCACCTGTGCACCGTTACCGGCGAAATTCCATTCATGATGGAAATGGTCGTTGAGTCGGGTCGCAGCTACGTTCCTTCGACCGAGCACAGCTCGAACGAACACGAAATCGGTATCATTCCGGTCGACGCTGTTTTCAGCCCGGTAACCCGCGTTCGTTATACCGTCGAAGAAACTCGCGTTGGTCAGAAGACCAACTACGATCGCCTGATTCTGGAAATTTGGACCGATGGCTCGGCTCATCCAGAGATGGCTTTGGTCGAAGCTGCCAAGATCCTGCGAAAGCACCTCAACCCGTTCGTTCAATACAACGAACTGGGGGCCACGATCAACATGCCTAGCCGTTCGACCCCCAGCGGGTTGGATCCGGTGATGGAAGCCAAGCTCAACATGAGCCTCGCTGAATTGCACCTTTCGGTTCGTGCATCGAACTGCCTCGAATCGGAAAACATTCATACGGTTCGCGACTTGGTTCGCCGTACCGAAGACCAACTGATGGAAGTCCGCAACTTCGGTGAAACTACCCTGACCGAAGTTCGCGAGAAGCTGAAGGAATACAACTTGCACCTGGGCATGCGAGTGCCGCCAGCTGCAAGCCCGATGCACTAAATCGGACAACCCATTCCAAAATATCCCTGCCTTACACGGCACTGACAACACTCAAGAAGTACCATGCGACACCTAAAAAAAGGTCGACGACTCGGACGCTCGGCGAGCCACCGCAAGGCTCTGTTCCGCAATATGGCCAGCAGCCTGCTGCTGACCGAACGTCCTGACGACGTCAACGAAAGCTACTACCTCTACAGCGATTACCTGGCTGCCGATACTCCAGGGACCGGGCATAACACGCCTAAGGTCAAGGGGCGCATTGTCACGACCGTGCAGAAGGCGAAGGAACTGCGTCCTTACGTCGAAAAGTGCATCACGGTTGCCAAGAAGGCTTTGCCACACCTTCGCGAAGCTCAAAAGTTCGCGACCAAGGCCAAGCCAAATACGCCTGAATACAAAGAATGGCGTGAGAGCGAACAATGGCAGAAGTGGAACGCTGCCATGGCACCTGCTGTTGCTGCTCGTCGCCGTGTAGTGGCTTTGCTGGGCAACCAGCGTGCTGTCGAAATCTTGTTCGACGAAGTCGCTCCTCGCTTCGAAGACCGCGATGGTGGTTACACTCGCATCCTGAAGTTGGCCAAACCACGTCTGGGTGATGCTGGTATCCAGGCCATCCTCGAGTTTGTTGGCAACGATCGCGATCGCGTGAAGACCGAAGCCGAACGTCCTGCTTTCGATAGCGACGAGCAAGCGGCACCCGCACCAGCTGCTGCAGCACCGGAAGCTCCAGCTGAAGAACCTGCTGAAACCGAAGAAAAGTCGGAAGGCTAAACCCCTTCTCGCGATTCGGATCGCCTGAAAATATCAAAACCGCTATACTCGCTTGGGTATAGCGGTTTTTTCATGGACGGACATGACGTGAAACGCTCTTCGCGGCCTAAGAAACGAAAGAAAGTTACGCCTGCTAAGAGCTCGGCGGCGAAGCAAACTCGCACCCCAGCGAAGTCTATGGGCCGTGTGCAGTTGCATAAATCTTCCGGCCGCCGTGGCTTCGATTTCACCTTCGCAATGCGGCTGCTGGTCAACGACATGATTGATCGGATGCCGGAACTGGCCCATATCGACATGAGCCGAGTGGCTGTTGCCATCGTGCAGGCGCGAATCGATTCGACCCACGGCGTCTTTGCAACCCTCACTCCGATGCGTTTCGAGCAGGGCTCTCGCTTTACGACTCGTCGCGGGCGAAAGTATTGTTGCCAATCACTATTGGATGAGCACGGTCGAGAGATGCTCTACATCCTTAGCTTCTATCTGCCTCGATTTCAGAACATGGATTTCTCAGAGAAGATGATCACCATCTTCCACGAGCTATGGCACATCAGCCCTGACTTCGACGGAGATATCCGACGTCATCCCGGCCGCTGTTATGCCCATTCGACGAGCCAGAAGGAATACGACGAGCACATGGCCGTCTTGTCGAACAAGTACTTTATGAAGAAGCCGTCCCCTGAGTTGTATGCGTTCTTAGAGCATGACTTTGCCAAGTTGTATCAACAGCGTGGTGGTATCTATGGCGTCAAGATTCCTCGCCCCAAGCTGATCCCCATGGCGGCTTAGACGCTGACCATTTGAGAAATCGATGTGCAATCGACGGAATCATCCAGTACGCTGAGATGATTCTTTTCAAGCGTCGAATCGTCATTGCTTTTTCAGTTCGATAGAGTTCAGCGTGTTCCGATATTCAGCTATTCTCGTAACGTGTGTACTTCTTCTCCTGGGTGAAGATGCGGTTCTTGGTCAGCAGCCACCACAGTGGCAAGACTTGGCGGCAGCAGCTCGAAGTACGATAGAGTATTCCCAACGCAAGCCTGTCCGCTGGGAGATCGCTTTTGAACTGTCAGATGGCAGCGAGATGGTGGTTGAAGTCATTGCTAAGCAAGAGCAGAGAAGGACGAGATTCCTGCGAAGTGTAGGTGCAGGGCCGAAGACTATTTTGGTCGAGATCATTGATGCCGACGGATTGTGGTACGTGACCGAGTCCAACGCACGCTACAAGTGTCTGCCTTACGAGGCCTGCTTTTCTGTTCCCGCCATGTACACGTTTCTCGCTCGGGGAGAGGTGCAAGTTTACGACGAAGCGATGGGCACGGTTGGCGAGTTCGAGAAACTGGATGGCGAAGTGGCTGTCTACCGCGTACCCCTGGCGGAAAAGGATCGAGGGATGCTTTATGCCGTGTACGAGCAGATGCTCAACGCGATGGCGATTGCCCCGGAACCCAATCCGGAGTTGGAGGAAAAGCTCAAGGGATACCGCGACTTTCTGGATAACGGTACGCAAGTTCGGATCAACACCCGAACCGGAGTGATCGAACAGGCGGGCGCTATGAAAAACATCTTTCGCGTGAAGTCCTTTCAAAAGCTGCGAGTGGTCAGCCCAAAAACGTTCGACGTTAGCGGCACGACATGGGAAGATCGAACCGGCAGGCTATTAGGAGAAGATGACGATTTGAGCGAAGTCATCCTCATTCAGCATAACCCTGCCACAGAGCCGGGGAGCGAGGGAGGGGATAAAGAGACCGTCATGCTGAATCGGAAAACAGGTGTCATGCGCCGGGTTCCTTTCGCCCATGGTGCAATTATCAGTGCATCTTTATCTGCGGATCACCAATATTGTTTTCTCACCGGATTGTTGCCATATGAGGGGCGGATTGGTGTCTTTGCGATCGACCTGGAAACGCAAGAGCACTTTCGATTGGGGAGCGATGCGATACTACGAGGCATGAACCTGGTGGCGGAAGTATCGCCTGACGATAGCTTTGTGGCCGTGTTGCAGATTGACTACGAGGCGGGCCCGCTGAAGTTCGGTTTACATTTGATCGATGTTGAGACCGGCGATTCGATGAAGATCGGCGAATCGCAGGATATGACCGATCTCGACTGGCTACCGGATTCCAGCGGCTTGGTGTTCACGCTGCGAGAGCACGATTGGCAACTCGATAAGTCGACATCTTTTGTCTGTCGCATGAATCTTGATGGCGAGGTTACCAGGCTGTGCCGCGGACAACAGCCACAGCTGTTAGCGGCCTCAGGGCGTATCCTTTTCAAAGGGGATGAAGACCTTTGGTACACGTGTGACTTGGAAGGAAAAGATCATCAGAAGGTCGGAGATGGTCTTGCAAAATTTGGCGCACCCTCAGCAGACAACGAGGGGAAGCAGGTCCTGATGATGAAATCTGGAGGACCTAAAGGTTCTCGCCCGTATGTTGTCGATGTCGAAACAGGTGACGCCAGGCCGGTTGAAGTTGGTTCTGGGGTATGGGCCAGGCCGCGTTGGTAGGTGGTACTAGATCCAATCAATTCGCCATCTTGCTATCGAGGGAAGTGATTGATGATTGACCGCATCGCCCCGACGATTCGCCCAAGTAAGGCCGTCCGCGGTTATCAACGGTGGCGATCTTTACTGTTTTTGCATTGGCCGGTTCCCGCTGATGCTTTGCGGGCATTGGTGCCTGGCTGCCTGGAGATCGATCAACACGACGGCGTTGCTTATGTGGGCGTGGTTCCTTTCGCGATGGAAGGGGTGCGCAATGCCTGGTGGCCAGAATGGGCTTCGATGGCATTCTTGGAAACGAACGTTCGAACGTATGTCTATCACGGAAGTCAGCCAGGCGTTTACTTCCTTTCGTTGGATGCGGCCAACCGTCTTGCCGTCTGGGGAGCTCGGCAGTTTTGGGGGCTCCCGTATTATCACGCCGAAATGAGCCTGGTTCGTACCGGAGATGAAGTTGTCTATCACACGTCACGCCAGGGCGGCAGCGTACGTCACAAGGTATGCTACCGCATTGGTTCCGCGATGGGACCTTCGCAGCCAGGGTCCCTCGAGTACTTCTTTCTCGAGCGTTATCTCCTATTCTTAGAGCATCGCGGTACGCTCTATTCAGGGCAGGTGCATCACGTTCCGTACCCGGCTCACGAGGTTGAACTATTGAGCGTTGAGGACTCACTCGTGAATGCCTCAGGCCTTATGACTCCTCCAGGACCTCCTGCTTTTGCGCATTTCTCGCCAGGAGTAGATGTCGAAATCTTCGGTCTTCAGTCAGTATCAAGAGCTTCTTGAGAGCAGACCGTGGTCATCTTCCCGCTTAGTGAGGGGAGCCTGGTGGGGGGATCTTCGGTCTGATCGTTAAAACCGGCCTGAATCACGTTGGCTGAGAAATAAGTGATCAAAAATGATCCTTCAATAAGGCCAATTCCATTCGTGAAGATTTATTCGCGACCTAAGTTTTTCTGATTGCTCATGTCTACCTCCTCGGGAGTGGTAGACATAGCTCTGGTTGAATCTCGATTCGAGGCGGAACGAGATCTCATAGAGAATTCGTGCGCTTATTTCACGGAAACAGAGAACCATGTCGTCCGCCCTGCCTCAACTCGATATCGCTTGGATGCTGATTTGTGCTGCTCTGGTTATGCTCATGCAGGGGGGCTTCTGTCTTTTGGAGAGCGGTTTGGTCCGCGCCAAAAACAGCTTCAATGTGGCATTGAAGAACTTGGTCGACTTTTGCGTGTCGGCGGCCGTTTTCTGGGTATTTGGCTTCGCGATCATGTTCGGTGCCAGCTATCACGGCTGGTTCGGTACCACGATGTTCTGCCCAGGTGAAGATTCTTCTCCCTGGCTGATGGCGTTCTTTATCTTTCAGATGGTGTTCTGCGGCACCGCGACGACCATCATCTCTGGTGCTGTTGCCGAACGAATTCGCTTTCGCGGTTACTTTATCATCGCCCTGTTGGTTTCTGGGGTCATCTATCCATTGTTCGGCCATTGGGCATGGGGCGGTGCGGCCGATGGCTCTGCTACTGGCTGGTTAGCAAAAGAAGGGTTCATTGACTTCGCCGGCTCGACGGTTGTTCACTCGGTGGGTGGCTGGGTCGCTTTGGCTGCAATTCTGGTCATCGGCCCCCGCATTGGACGCTTTGATGGTGATCGTCCTGGTATTCATGGTCACAACTTAACCTTAGCAACGTTCGGCGTGCTGATGCTGTGGTTTGGCTGGTTCGGTTTCAACGGCGGCAGCACGTTGGCGATGAACGACTCGGTGCCACTGATTATCGTCAATACAAACCTGGCTGGGGCGTTTGGTGGTCTGGCCTGCCTGGCTTGCTCTTGGGTCCTTCATCGCCGTCCGGATGTTGGCCACACCATGAACGGGGCCGTTGCCGGTCTCGTTGGTATTACGGCTTCGTGTCATATCGTGGCCCCTTGGGCTGCCGTTGTCATCGGATGCGGGGCTGGCATCATTTGTTGCCTGGTTACAGAGATTCTGCCGAAGCTGAAGATCGACGATGTGATTGGTGCTTTCCCTGCTCATGCTTGCGCAGGTGCTTTCGGAACTTTGGCGCTTGCTTTCCTGGCAGACCCCAGTCATTTCGGCGAAGGGATGACAGCGTGGTCGCAGTTTTTGATTCAGCTCAAAGGCGTCGCCACATGTGCTGCGTTGGCGTTTGGTGGTGGTTTTACCTTTATTTACGCGATCAACAAGGTGCTGCCGTTCCGTACGTCTGCCGATCACGAAGTCGCTGGTTTGAATATTTCTGAACATGGTGCAAGTACGGAACTGATTGACCTGCTGACCAACATGTCGCGACACCGCGAGCAAGGGGATTTCTCGCAGAAGGTCGACATCGAGCCGCATACCGAGGTTGGACAGATCGCCGCGGAATACAACCGCGTGCTCGAGTGTGTCAATAAAGAAATGAAGCAGCGTACCGAAGCCGAGGCTCGATTCCGCGGAATCTTTGAGAATGCTGTCGAAGGGATTTATCAGACGACGCCAGATGGTCGGTTCATGACGGTCAATCCGGCACTGGCTCGGATGCTGGGTTACGAGAGTCTCGTCGCTTTAACCGACCGTGTTACCGACATTTCGAGTCAGGTCTACGTCGATCCGAATCAACGTGCGGCATTCATCGAAACCTTGGACCAACAGGGAGTCGTCTTCGGATTTGAATCCGAGATCCGCCGTGCTAATGGCGAGACAATGTGGATTTCGGAAAACGCGTCCGTGCGACGCGACCTTGAGGGGAATGTTTCGTACTACGAAGGTACGATCGAAGATATCACTGAGCGACGCAAAGCACGGTACTTCGAGGCCGAGCGTAACGCGGCCGATGCCGCCAACCGCGCTAAGAGTGACTTCTTGGCGAGCATGAGTCACGAAATCCGCACGCCGCTTAACGGAATCATTGGCTTTCTCGATCTGCTGGCAGCTACCAGGCTGGAGAACAACCAACAACGATTTGTGGATTTAGCCAAGAGTTCAGCCGGGACGCTGCTGCACCTAATCAACGATATTCTCGATCTCTCGAAAATCGAAGCAGGCGGAATTGAGTTTGAATCTACCGAGTTCGTCATCCACGAATTGGTGGAATCGGTTCCCGAGATGTTCTCGCCCCAAGGAAGATCGCGCGGGCTGGAACTCAATTGCTGCATTGCTCCAGATGTTCCGCAGGCCGTCGTTGGTGATCCCGAACGAATTCGTCAGGTGTTGATTAACTTGTTCTCCAACGCGGTCAAATTCACCGAACATGGTGGAGTTAATCTGCATGTCACCCTGTCTGAAGAACCGTGTGGCCCGAAAATGGAGAATCAGGCAGTCGTTCAATTTGCCGTGGAAGACACGGGGATTGGTATCCCGCAAAGTCGACTCGATCGCCTGTTCAAAGCGTTCTCGCAAGTAGATGCCTCGACCACGCGTAACTACGGAGGTACTGGGCTAGGACTAGCGATTTGTAAACAGCTCGTGGAATTGATGGGTGGCGAGATCGGTGTCGATAGCGAAGCCGGTAAGGGGTCGATTTTCTGGTTCAGAATTCCTTTGCAAAGCACCCAGCGATCGACTTGCGACGTGATTCCAAATGTTCAGGGCCTGCGTGTTCTGGCGGTCGACGACAATCACATGAATCTGCAGGTGCTCAAAGAGCAGCTTCAATCGTGGGGCGTCGAAGCGACCACGGCTAGCAGTGGAATGCGAGCGCTTGATCTGATGAAGGAAGCAGCGGACAGAAACACACCATTCCAACTGGCCATTCTTGACCACATCATGCCAGAGATGGATGGTTTGACGCTGGCTGACCGAATCTATCAGCACGAAGAGTATCGCGATACCAAGTTGTTGATGCTTACGTCCTACGATCGCAATATTTCCAATGAAGAGCTCAAGCGATTAGAGATGACGTGCCTGACCAAGCCAATCCGCCAGTCACGACTACTCGATACGCTGGTCTCGCTGTCTGGCGGTCGGCGTTCTAGCGAGATGCAAGCTCGCTTGGAAGCGGAACAGAAGCCGCTCAACGATCGGCGTCATCAGGATGCCATGATACTTGTGGTGGATGACAATGAAATCAATCGGCTTGTTGCCCACGAGATTCTCCAGGCCGAAGGCTTTCGAGTCATGTTAGCTGAAAACGGACGAGAAGCAGTCGATAAGGTGAGTGAATCGGGCGTCGATCTGATTTTGATGGACTGCGAAATGCCCGAGATGGACGGCTTCGAGGCGACTCGCAAGATTCGTCAAATGGCATCGGTGACTCATGCACAACTACACGATTTGCCGATTGTGGCTCTCACCGCCCAAGCCATCAAAGGGGATCAAGAACGCTGTCTCGCTTCGGGCATGGACGATTACGTGATGAAGCCTGTCAATCGTCAGCAACTGATTCAAACCATCCTGCGGCAGCTTGATCAGCGAAAGTCGATCGTCGTAGAAGAAACTTCGGCGGTCGCCAGTCCGTATGTGAATTCAGACGAGCCGGCCACCGAGCATGAAGAGCAGATTTCGCTTGCTGAACTGCGCGAGCGGTGCGGTAATGACGATGGACTGATCCAGCGTGTTCTACAGAAGTTTGCCGTCAAAGCCAAGTCGGAGATCACGTTACTTGAGCAGCATGTTCGTGATCAAAACATGGAACAGGTAATCCAGGTGGCCCACTCCCTCAAGGGAATGGCCGCGAATGTTGCCGCTCAGCCAGTTTCCCAGGTTGCTGGAACCATTGAGTTAGCTGCCAGAGAGCAGCAGCCAGAAGGTTATGAACTCTTGTTGCAAGAGCTCAGTCAAAAGTTCGACACGTGCGAAGCAGCCATTTCTCACTTGTTGAACGAAGCGAATCGTGAGGAAGGAGAGCGATGAGCGTGGATACTCGCACTAGCATTTTAGTGGTCGATGATGACGACATAGCGCTCGATATGATCGAGAGTTATTTGACTCGGGAAGGCTTCCTGGTACACACCGCGATCAACGGTGTCGAAGCGGTCAAGATTCTCGAGGAGAATGAAATTCAGATCGTCGTGACCGACTGGGAAATGCCAATGATGAACGGCCTGGAACTGTGTCGCGAGATCCGGGGGCGTTTCACCGAGCATTATATCTACAGCATCTTGCTGACCAGTCGCGGGCGAAATGATGAAATCGTCGAGGGCATGGCATCAGGTGCGGACGACTTTATGGTCAAGCCCTTCAACCCACCGGAGCTCTTGGCGCGGATTAATGCCGGCGTTCGCTTGATTGGACTGGAAACCCGCGACTTGGTTATTTTCTCGCTCGCACGCCTGGCAGAATCACGTGACACGGAAACGGGCCAGCATTTGGAACGCGTGCGGCAATACTCGCGCCGATTAGCGCGAGAGATGTCGACGCTGCCTGGGTTTGCTCAGGTAATCGATGGTGAATTCGTCCGACTGATTTATCAAACGAGCCCTCTTCACGATATCGGCAAAGTCGGTATTCCCGATGGCGTCTTGCTCAAGCCGGGGAAGCTGACCAAGGATGAGTTCGAGATCATGAAGAAGCACACGATCCTCGGCGCGGAGACACTGGATGCAGCGCTCAAGCAATTCCCCAAGGCCAAGTTCCTGCAAATGGCCAGAGACATTGCGGTGGCTCACCACGAGAAATGGGATGGCAGCGGTTACCCTTACGGTTTAAGCGGCCTGGAAATCCCCCTTGCTGCACGCATTGTGGCAGTGGCCGACGTGTACGATGCTTTGACAACCCGACGCATCTACAAGGATGCATTTAGTACGGATTACGCGGAAGAAATCATTCGCGAAGGAAGTGGAAAGCATTTCGACCCAGAAGTCGTGCGGGCCTTTGAATCTTGCAAGGAAGATTTCGTGAGCTTTGTGCAGCAGTATTCCGACCCTATCGAGAGCAATAGTGAATTGACGTCGATCACTTGACGAGGGATGTATCCTGATCTGCGCGACGTTAAGATAGAAAGCTCCGGTCTCTTTTCTTCCCCCCTTCCCTTCTGACTTTCGCTTGGATCATGGAACGCCTAAAACTATCCATCGTCTCGTTAGGCATCTTGTTGCTTTTTACAACGCTTGGAATTGCTGACGGGCAAAATAAACCCAACTTGCCGAACGTTATTGTTGTGATGGCCGACGATTTAGGGATCGGCGATATCTCGGCGACCAATCCTAATTGCCAGATCAAGACACCTAGCCTAGATCGGATGGCTGCTGAGGGGCTGACGTTCTTGGATGCCCATACACCTAGTTCGGTTTGTACCCCGACGCGTTACGGCCTTTTGACTGGTCGTTACAACTGGCGTTCGCGTCTTGCAAAGGGGGTTTTGAGTGGAACGAGTGAACATCTGATTCCTGCCGATCGCCCAACTCTCGGTCATTTGATGAAAGCCGCCGGCTACCACACGGCCATGATCGGCAAGTGGCATCTTGGTTGGGACTGGCACAAAGAAAACGGCAAGATCGACTTCACCAAACCCGTTACCAACGGGCCAGATATTAACGGCTTCGATCAGTACTACGGCCATTGTGGTTCGCTAGATATGCCTCCGTACGTTTGGGTCGATACGGGACGCGTCACTGCCGTTCCCCAGCGAGAAGAAGGAGTGACGGCACAGGAAGATCGTTACGGCTGGTATCGCAAAGGACCGATCGGCCCTGACTTTGAAATCGAGCAAGTTCTTCCCCATCTGTTTGCCAAGTCGATTGCTTACGTCAACGAGCGAGCCAAGCCTGAGCACACAGGTCAGCCCTTCTTTCTGTACTTGCCGCTGCCAGCTCCGCACACACCCATTGTGCCGATCGCGCCTTTCAAGGATGCCAGTGGATTGAACCCATATGGCGACTTTGTCATGCAGGTCGATCATCATATGGGAGAACTGTTCGCAGCATTGAAAGCCAATCAGCTTGACGAGAATACATTGGTTTTCTTTACCAGCGATAATGGCTGTTCCCCTCAAGCCAACTTCCCGCTTCTTTTGGAAAAAGGGCACGACCCTAGCGCCGGCTTTCGCGGCCACAAAGCCGACATCTACGAAGGTGGACATCGGGTTCCCCTGATCGTCCGATGGCCAGGACACATTCCAAAGGGGCGCAAGACCAACGCCTTGGCATGTTTGACCGACATTTACTCTACTCTGGAGGAAGTTACCAACCAGCCTAGAAAACCTCTGGGGGGCGAAGATGGTTTCAGTCTGGTGCCTGCATTCGATGGAGAAGAGACGACCGGACGTGACTCGCTGGTCAGCCATTCGATCTCCGGGCACTTTGCCGTTCGACAGGGTGACTGGAAGCTATGTCTGGCTCACGGTAGTGGCGGATGGAGCGAGCCAAGAGAGCCAGCGGCCATCAAACAAAGTTTGCCTGCAATGCAACTCTTTAACCTGGCCAGCGATCCGGCAGAGCAGGAAAACCTTGTCGAGGCAAATCCCCAAAAAGTGCAGCAATTGATCCAACTGCTGGAAACGCAGGTCGAAAACGGTCGCTGTACGCCAGGAAAGAAAGTGGCGAACGATCGCAAGATTTCGTTTCTCACCGAAAGCATAAAGTAAGGAGCGGCCCTTGGTAGTGTTTTGTTGGGCTCGTCACACTCTCTAGGTTTGCTCAAGACAACTGGTCTCCTAATAGAGAGCAAATACCAAAAGGGCTTGGAGAGCGGCGGGATTCGGTTGGGTATGTATGTTGATCGAGAAAGATCGAAGTGTAATCCAAACCAGTTAGAAATTTGCGTCTGACTGGTCTCTTTGTTGCCGTAGCGCGCATGAAAAAACCTCTTCGAGCGTTAACTCGAAGAGGTTCTTCAATATAAATAAGGTAGTGACTTGCTTGAGTGATGGGTGGTCGTCCCACTTGAGGTTCGTATTGGGTTCGTGAAAACCACTTGAACCAAAA
>NZ_PUIA01000025.1 GCF_002967715.1 Blastopirellula marina | reverse complement strand
TAACTAGATGAAGAAAAGGGGACGCGGTTCTTTCTCTTCCTGGGACGGGTCAAAGGGGACGGGGGCAATACTGTTCGGCACGCCCCGTCGCGATGAACGAATTGAACCCATCGCCGCCTCTTCACGCATTCTCGCATCGCCACCCGGCCGTGCAAGCGACCATTCGGTTTTTCATCCGCGCAGCATCGACCGAGAGACCGCTTCGATGGCGGACTCTTTAGAACTTCGCTACGATTTTTCGTCCGCGGATGCGGCGGCTTGCTTCCGAATCTTGGCGATGTGAGCCAGCATCTCTTCTTCGCTCGCCCAGCCGGTGAAGTAGTAGCCGATCATCTCGAAGGTCCGCTTGCTTGGCTTGCCGCCGATCCACAGGTGGATCAACAGGCAGGCGATCATCGCGCAGTAGACCTGGATCTCGATCCCGTTTTTGCTGTGGCTAAGAAGATGCGCGCCACCCATCAGTTGCTTGTAGAAGCGGAAGAAGATTTCGACCGTCCAGCGGTACGAATAAAGAATCGAAATAATTTCGGCCGGAGCGAACGGCATGTTCGTGGCGATTCGCAGCACGCCGTCGCTGCTGGGCGCCTTCGAGCCTTTCACCTTGCCGCCAGTTCGATTCTTGTGCGGCGTACACTTCACGCAGACAAGTCGAACCAGATGATCGGGGCGATTCTCCAACTTGCTCGACGTGCCGAGCAGAACCGTTTGATCGCTCAGCACGCCAGCGGCGCGATCGCCGTCGGTCAGCGGGCGTTCTTCCAGCACGTCGTACTTCGCGTTATCGCGCAGGCGACAGAGATAACTGCTGCCGCGCTGATCGATCGCATTGAGCAGTTTGAACTTGGCGTAGCCGCGGTCCATGGCGTA
>NZ_PUIA01000024.1 GCF_002967715.1 Blastopirellula marina | reverse complement strand
ATCATCGACAATGACGGCGTGACGCATCTCGTCGACTATTCGTATCTCGGTAGAGGCGGATCTGCGCAGTCCGTGGCCGCTCCCTTCGGCCAAGGCTTCGTCGTCGCCGACTATAGCCAACCGGAAACGAAATGGACCCTGGCCGATTTGGCAGGCGCCAATGACGCCGACACCGGCGACATCTACTCAGGTCTCGATCGCTTTGGACGCGTGAAGGACAACCGCTGGTACGACTATGGTAGTTCCACCGATCTCGACCGTATCAAGTACGGCCATGACCGGGCGTCGAATCGCATCTGGCGGCAAGACGTCGTTGCGAACGCCCTCAGCGAACCGTTCGACGAACTTTACAGCTACGACGGCTCCCACCGCCTCAAGGATATGTTGCGCGGTACGCTCAACGCGAACAAGGATGCGATCACCAGTCAGGCCTTCGCCCAATGCTGGTCGTTGGACGACACCGGCAACTGGAAGAAGTTTTTGGAGGATTCCAACGGCGACACAACCTGGGACCTGAACCAGGCTCGCGCAGTAAATCTGGTGAATGAGATCACCGATATCGCCGAAACCGCCGGAGCATCATGGGCGACGCCGGCCTATGACCGCGCGGGCAACATGACGACGATCCCGCAGCCGAACGTTTTGACCAGTTCGTATGCGGCGTCCTACGACGCTTGGAACCGGTTGGTAAAATTGGTCGACGGCGCGAACACGATTGCGGAATACGTATACG
>NZ_PUIA01000023.1 GCF_002967715.1 Blastopirellula marina | reverse complement strand
TCTTTGAGGTTCCCACCAGTCGCCAGATGGGGACAGGCCGCGATCTGCATGGCGTCGGCAAGGATGGATCGCTGATCCCCGTCGAGGTCGGCCTTGATCCGGTTGAGGTCGATAACGACATCATGGCGATCGTCTCGGTGCTCGACATTCGAGAACGCAAAAAAACGAGGCGATGATCCTGCGGGCGGTCAACGCCGCGGCCAGCGCTATGGTCCAAGTCGACGAGTCAGGCGCCATCGAACTGGTCAATAACAAGGCCTGCCAACTGTTCGGCTACGAGCATGACGAGATGATCGGCAGCCCGATCGAACTGTTGGTGCCCGAGCGTTTCCGCCGCAAGCACGTCGTTTATCGCGACAGTTACAACAAGGATCGCTATGCCCGCAACATGGGCGAGGGTCGCGATCTGTTTGGCCTGCGCAAGGACGGAAGCGAGTTTCCGATTGAAATCGGTCTGACGCCGGTCGACGAGATGGAGGGCAAGTCGACGATGGCGACCATCATCGACGTCACCGATCGCAAGGCGCGCGAA
>NZ_PUIA01000022.1 GCF_002967715.1 Blastopirellula marina | reverse complement strand
AGCTTGGGCGGGATGCTCGTCCTCGCCCAGCGCCAGTTGAGGCGTGACATACTGCAAGATTTCGCGATGAAACGAAAGACTGGAGAAACCGTTGTACTCGCGTCGCCACAAGCCGAACGGAAACTGCGAATAGCCATATTGATCCGGCGTCGCCAATCGGCCCAACACCGGAATACGATCAATCAGGCCCGGCTTGGGCCACGCCGTTAAATAACCGGGCGTCGATTGCATCATCCGCAAGGTGTTAAACAAGCCGCCGCTCGCATAGCTGTCGATCGGGAAGGGGACGTCCTGGAGGCCCACGGCGTAGTGATACAGCTGATTGTCAAAGTCGCCTTTGAGCACAACCTGCATCATCGCAACATCGCCCGGCGCAGGCACGATTTGACGTTTGATCGGCGGGCCGAGACGCTCGGTCAACATTCCATACTTCTCTTCGACGAACGGCGTCATCCGGGCGTCAATCGTCAGTCGTTCGGTTCCCTTGTCGTCGAGCTTAAACCGATAGATCCCCGCCATCAGCGGGTCCATTTGGCTCCAGTGCGAAACGTGGAACTCCCGCACCCGTTCAAAGTCGCGAGCCTCTTCCAAGTTGACGCTGGTCACCGCCACATCCGCGATCGGCAGAAAATTGCCTGGGGCGCCACGAAGCGAGTCTTGCAGCTTTCCGTCAATTTCGACGACGTGACTTCCGTCGGGGCGGCGACCGAACGAGGTCGGCAGAAACCCGTGTGCAATCAGCGT
>NZ_PUIA01000021.1 GCF_002967715.1 Blastopirellula marina | reverse complement strand
ATCAAGGCCCCGCGCACATTTCGCGGTTGTTGCCTCGGATGTTGCTCGACATTCAGAACCGGGGGCAGCTGGCCGCCGGCATGACGACGTACATGCCAGGCCGCAATCAGTTGATCGACACCCACCGCGACATCGGTACGGTGCGAGAAGTCTTCCGTCTGTCGCATCGCGGCAAGAGCGAAGCGCTGATGAGGGAATACGCCGGGTGCGCCGCGATTGGCCATGTCCGATACGCCACCTGCGGCGAAGACGATCGCAGCTACGCCCAACCGTTTGAGCGACATCATTTGCTCAAGCACAAATGGTTCAGCTTCGCCTTCAATGGGCAGCTGGCCAACTACAAGGAACTGCGCGATCGCCTGCTGGCCGACAACGATCATCATCTGGCCCGCGAGACCGATACCGAAATCATCATGCACGAGCTGAGCCGTGAGATGAACGGCGATCGCAAGGTGCCGCTGATCGAAGCGCTGCGAAACGCCAGTCAACGTTTTGACGGCGCCTACAGCCTGGTAATGCTGAACGCCGAAGGGGACATGCTGATTGCCCGCGATCCGCTTGGCATCAAGCCCCTTTGCTATGCGATTGAAGGCCCGATGTTCGCTGCGGCCAGCGAAAGCGTCGCCCTGCTAAACCTCGGCTTTGAGCCCGAAAGCATCAAGTCGCTGGAACCTGGCCACGCGATCA
>NZ_PUIA01000020.1 GCF_002967715.1 Blastopirellula marina | reverse complement strand
ATCTATCAACATGGCCAACGGGCCGACCGCCCGTTCCACAAGATCTCGTGCACCGACTTCACCGCCCAGTGGCTTGAGAGCGAACTGCTGGGGCACGAGCCTTGCGCGATGCCGGGCCTGATGACCCAGCGGATCGGCAAGTTCGAGCAATGTTCCGGCGGCACGATCTTGCTCGAAGAGATCGCCGCAATTCCGCAAGCGTTGCAAAGCAAACTGCTCCGCTACCTTGCTGAAAAACGCTTTGAACGTCTTGGCGGCGAGGAAACGTTGCGCAGCGACGTCACTCTCTTCTTCACGACCAGCTACGACGCCGAAGAGCTGGTCGCCGAAGGGCGATTGCGTCCGGACCTCTACTATCTACTCAGTGGCTTTTTAATCAAGCTTCCGCCGCTACGTGAGCGTGCAGACGACCTGCGGCTGCTGGTCGATCACTTTGTCAGTCAGTTCAGCCGTGTCGAGCGGATCTCGAACATGGGGGCGGTTCGCACGTCGGACGATGCGCTCCGCCTGCTTGCCGATTACAGCTGGCCTGGCAATGTCTCGGAACTGCGGAGCGTATTGAGA
>NZ_PUIA01000019.1 GCF_002967715.1 Blastopirellula marina | reverse complement strand
ACAACGACCAGCACGATAATGACCACTGGCAAGGCCGAGTTTCCAGAGCGACGAACGAGATGGGACGAGACCAATCGCGACATAAATCATTTCCTAGCGGCGACATAAGGTGTTAACGCCAGAAATCATACCGCACAGCAGAGGGGAAGAAAACCATTTCTTGGAGGGGCCTGGATTGCTGAAAACCGCCTGAGAAGAAACAATAAAAGGTATCCATCGGGCTCGCAGGGCGCTATCCCTAGATAGACGGCCCGCTCTGGCCTGAGAATCCCACCTATTGCTATCCCGCAGCATGACCACAACGCCTGACCGACCACCGACCGACGGCGAATTGCTAACCGCCGTTTTGTCAGGCCAGCGGGAAAAATTTGCCGAAATCGTCCGACGGTACCAGACTCCGCTGCTGCGTCTGGCGATGAGCCGACTCGGACGCCAGCAGGAAGCGGAAGACGCCGTCCAGCAGACGTTCTTGAACGCCTTTCGGTGGCTAAATACGTATGATTCGCGCTACAGCTTTCGGACGTGGCTCTGGACGATCTTGATCAACAACTGCAATCGGCTGCACCAGAAGAG
The DNA here is from genome assembly GCF_002967715.1 of Blastopirellula marina. Taxonomy (NCBI): domain Bacteria; kingdom Pseudomonadati; phylum Planctomycetota; class Planctomycetia; order Pirellulales; family Pirellulaceae; genus Blastopirellula; species Blastopirellula marina. The sequence goes on along the minus strand of NZ_PUIA01000019.1, from coordinate 5 downwards.
TGCGC
>NZ_PUIA01000018.1 GCF_002967715.1 Blastopirellula marina | reverse complement strand
AAAATGACCGCCTGGTCGTCGCTTCCAACGTTCGCAACGTCGGCAACGATACGCTCTTCCTGCGAAACAAGGTCTGGATCGCCGAAAGCGCCGGCGACGTCGATCCCGAAAAGGACAAGAGCAAGATCAAGACGGTCGAGCGATTCAGCAAGGAGTATTTCGCGCTGGTCGCCGCGAACAACAAACAGCAGAATGCCTTGCTCGCCCAACAGCGACAAGGTGAACAATTGCTGTGCAACCTGCGAGGCCAGTACTACTTGATAAAGTAACGACTGACCCCAGAGGGGCCGGTACGGAAGCGGCAAACGAAAAGAGGATGACCAAACTGGTCATCCTCTTTTTTTTGTTCGTGGATCAGAGTCTCACCAATCGTAGCCCGAGGCGCGAGCCGAGGGAGAGCGGTCGGACGAAATATCTAAGGGCGAATGACTAATGTCTAATTACGGAGAGGATCTGTTCTTCCTTAGACATTAGGATTTAGACATTAGTCATTTGCCTGCGGCCGTATTCCCTCGCTGGCGCAGCGGGCTAGTATCGGACTACTTCTCTGGGATCACTTCCAAGCAAACCAACCGATCATCCCCGCGCACATACAGCAGCCCATGCGACAAGATCGGCGCCGCCCAGGCCGGGTATTTTAGGAGCGGGCGAACGCGGGCGCCTGGCT
>NZ_PUIA01000017.1:300000-520419 GCF_002967715.1 Blastopirellula marina | reverse complement strand
GGGGCTTTTGATTGGGGGATGGGGAGTCGCCGAGCTGGCGACAGGCGTATCGCGCGATAAGAAGGGGAGGGTTCTTGAAGGAGCCGGCGGCAAGGCCGTCTCGTGGGTTCGGGTTGTCGCCGGGATCGGACTGATGGGGTTTGGTATGTATAAGCTGTGGGTGGGTTAAATCTGTATGAATGATTCTGTACCTCCAGCCAAGAAAGCGTCGACCGGGTTCCGTGCTTTACGCAATGTGGTTGGCATTATTATCTTGCTGTTGGTCCTGGTACCGCGCCCTACGATTGGCTTACCACTGGCGGCCATCGCCGCTTTCGTGGGGGTGATCTATCTGGCGCAGCGATCGTTTCGCTGGGGGCGGGTCTTCGGAGGAATCGTTTGTGCGGTACTTCTGCTCGTTGTGGTAGGCTTTACGGTGGTGGCGGTCAGCGCCTATCAATCGCATCAGCAGCTACTTGCCAAACTCGCCGAGCATCGACATGCTTCGGTAGGCGTCGCGTTGTGGCCGTACCCGTTTGTCGACCGGCTTTCGGTCTCAGGCTCGGTCCGCGATGACGACCTGCGCAGCATGATTGAAATGCCGGAGCTACAGCTCTTGCAAAAGCTTCACCTGGAAAGCGACAATCTGACAGACGCGTGCTTGAAGGACGTCGGCGGGATTCGCGATTTGCAACTGCTGTTTATCGACGTCCGGGCGATCACCGACGAGGCAATCCTCGACTTCGAGCGAGACCACCCCGATTGCCGCGTGATCGCTTATGGCCGGAACTTGCACGCTCAGTAGGAAGACTTTCAGGTAATCGGAATGCAGCCGGTCCGGTGATGGCTGAAAGTTTGCTGCGGTTTGTCAGGTGCGTCGATTCCCCAGTCATGCCGTTTCGTTGACAGCACATTCAAAACATTTCTCGTAGGTGGGAAAGATCGCCATGGGTTTTCGGGTTTCGTGGGTTGCTTCACAAGGGATCGCAGCGGATGAAATACTTCGCGCGGCTGATCGCCAGCGGACCAAAAAGCGAGACGAGATTCTCGACTTGGGGTGGTACTTGTTGGAACTGCCCCCTTGGGTGCTGATCCTGGCCGACGGGCGCGACAGCTATCGGGATCTCGGTCGAACGTATGCCAAGAACCTGTCGGCTGGCGGACGCGAGACCCTCTTCTTCCGCTGCTCCGACACGTTCATGAAGACCGACCTGCGCTGCTATCGCGACGGCCAGGAAGCCTGGTCGATCATCTATAAGAGCGACGAAGAAACCAAAGAACCAACGATCAACGGCGAGCCGCCGCAACTGGTGCACGAGATCCTGGAGCGGCTGCGGGCGAAACAAGTGGAAGACGACGGCGCAGACCATATCTACGAATTGACCGCCGAAATGGGCCTGACGCTGACCGGCTTCCGCCACGATACCGACCCCGAAACGGACGACCCGCGGCCGTTTGTGGTTTTGAAGTAAGAGTAGGGTCGAACCTATTTGCGGCATTTTGTGTCTGACAGCGTGCAACCCCTTGTCCGTTCACTCAGGCTGATCACTATGTCTCGCTTTGCCACAACTCGTTTTGCTCCGCGCCGTTCGGCCCCGAAAGTTAAAGAGGGAAAGGTGCAGCGCAAGAATCGCTGGGCACCAACTCGCCGTGGTCCGCTTGTGCGCAGAGAACAGCCGGGCAGGGGGCACAAGCACTATATCTGCAAGAGCGATGTATTGAAGTTCATCGATTTGCTGCCGCAGTGGGAGGAACTGTCTGTCGGGTTAAACGAAATCATTTTGGCCGAAGCGCGAGAATTTACACAGGGCTGGTATCGGCCTGGCAAGGTCGCCATTTGTGCTTGGGAGAAAGAGCTTCTGCACGAGCAATACGGTTGTGACTTTCTGGACCACGAAGCCGTCTATCGTCGATTGGGCATTCCATTCGATCACCGAGAGAGCATCAAGTATCCGAACTCGGATGCCTACTACGTCCACTACGACAACCAGTCGCTGCGGGCTTACCTGCTGCTGCATATTTTTCTGCACGAGCTTGGACACCACCACGACCTGATCACTACCAAGCATCAAGACGATTGTGCGAGAGGGGAATCGTACGCCGAAGATTACGCGATCAAATACGAAACGCTTATCTTCGATCGCTACTGCGAAGCGTTTGATTATCACCGCGAGCCGATTGCCCATTAGATATCGATTGTCATGCCGTCCTACCGCAAAGACTCCGAAGGTTTCATCTGTTCGATCATTACCGGCCCGAGCCATGTATGGTTGAAGGTGTCTTTCGAGGAGAATTTCTCCGGCGAGCCTATGATCGTGCCGCTTCCGCCGCGGGGCGACTGCGAGCATGGAAGTATGCCGCTAGATGCCAAACTCGCAGCCGTTTTGGAAGGCATTACCGAGGCGAACGAAGAGTTCGGTTGCCATTTTCAGGCTGCGAGGATTTGGGTGGTTGAGAATGATACTCCGCGACATTCACTGTATCATTATGCGGCCTATTGCCTGGTGAAGCAGTTGAACGTGGACCCGACGGTCTTCGGTTAATGGTCGCCGGCCAAACTCTTAACTTGATCTTTCCCCACGCGATACGTTCTACTTGGCGGTAGGCATTTCGCAGGCTTCGTTGATGAGCGGGGGAATATCGTGTCGCAGGCAACCGAATCCATCAGCGTCTTCAGTTCCGGCAGCGCCAAGTATGAAGAGGCGTTTCTGGCGTTCTTGCACCATACCGATCAGAAGGTGCAGGCCAAGAGCAAGATTACCGAGGTGATCGATCGATTGGACGCGCTGCCAGGGCAAAGCGGGAAGGGGAAGTTTATCGACGTCGGGGCGGCGACCGGGGACGTGACGGCCTGGTTCATGCCGCGCTTCGATGAAACGATTTGCGTCGAGCCGAACACCCACTTCGAGTCAAGCATCCGGCAGCACTGCCCGGGGGCCGAGATCATTCAGAAGACGATCCTCGAGAACGACCCGGCTCGCCTGGCTGGGGCCAGCTTCATTCTGTGTTCGCACGTGCTGTACTACATCGATCCCGAGCAGCGACTGGAGAACCTGCAGGCGATGGCTCAGTGGCTAGGCGAGGGCGGGATCTTGTTGGTGATCTTACAGCAATCGACGACCGACTGCATGAAGATGCTGGACCACTTTTTGGACATGCACTTCGATCTGCCGGCGATCGCCGATCGGTTCGCCGCACAAAGCGGGGGCGCGTTTGACGTTTCGTTCGAGAAGATCGACAGCCACGTGACGACCAGCACGTTTGACGTCGCCTATCAGATCGCCGAGTTCATGCTGAACCTGTTGCCAATGATCAACCCGCCCAAGCGGTGCGATTTGGAAGCGTATATTCGCGAGCATTTTCAAACTGCCGACGGATACCGCTTCAGCTGCTCGCAAGACTTCTTAATTGTGCGGCGGAAGTAGTCGGGAACGCGGCCGCACGCCGGCTGGCATTTCGATCATTCTTACTGCTAAGGGGTTGCTGGTCTCCCCCTGAAGCCTGAGAATCCATTCGTGCTTATGTTTCACGGAACTCTATTGGCTGGGGATGACAGAGATGCGCGCACGACGTGGCTCGGGTAAGACGGTGGTGATTGTCATTTTGGCGGTCGTGGGGGCGATGTTTTTGATGTGCGCGGGGCTGGGTGTGGCGATCCTTTTGCCGGCGGTGCAGCAGGCCCGGGTCGCGGCGCAGCGTCAGGTTTCTATCAACAAGATGAAGCAGATCGGACTTGCACTGCACAATTACCACGACACCTATCTCTCGTTTCCTCCGGCATTCATTCCGGACGAGAATGGCCAGCCGCGTACCTCGTGGCGGGCCTCGATCTTGCCATTCATGGTGGAGGGCTACGCCGATGAATACGATTACAACACCGCGTGGGACGATCCCGGAAATCAGGTCGCCGCGACAACGTTTCGCGATGCTTTTGCCAGCCCCCACGTGACTCAAGAAGGTTACACGCCGTACGTCGCCGTGGTGGGGCCGCGAACCGCGATCAATGCCCAAGGACGTACAGGGTTTAGGGATGTTATCGACGGAACCTCGAACACCATTTTCATCATCGAAGATGTCAATCATCCGGTGAAATGGAGCTCGCCGAATGATATTTCGCCAGACGAAGTGTTACAGCGTTACCAGCAAGGAGACTTCCCGGAATCAGGCATTCTGGTATTGATGGCCGATGGAGCAGTGCGGCTGGTGCCCCCGGGCCAGGCGAAAGCGCTGGAACTGTTGATGGACCGGGCCGACGGGCAACCCATTCCGATCGATTTTTAGGCGGAAGCAGCGAGGGATAAGGTAGGCGACAGCGAAGCGAGCCAGTTCGATTTATGTCACACGCGTTTTCACCTTGGAGGCCAATATGAACGTCTCAACTATGATCAAAGTGGTTTGCCTGATGGCAATCACCCTCACCCTGGGCTGCAATCGGTACGAAGCCCAACTAAGAGAAGCGGAACAGGCACGCCTGGTCGCCGAAGAGAGAGTGGCCGAGGCGGAAGAGATGCGCGATGCGGCAGAGCAAGCGCGAAACAAGGCAGAAGAACTTGCTAACGATCTGGAGGTCGTACGCGACGACTTAACCACCACCAACAAGATGTTGGACGATGCCAAGTCCGCGTTGGCCAAGGCTAATGAGGACCTGCGGAAAGCACTGACTGAGAATGAACAGCTTCGACAGGAGCTCGCTGCGCTGAAGGCCGCTCCAGAGAAACCGGCCGACGAGTAACGCTTGCTGCCCCTTGATTCTTTCGCGCAGGGGGCATGTATCAAAAAATCAACATCGGTGCATAACAGAAGCAGCTAGCCGCACGCGATGTTTTCTTTTGGCCTCAAATGTCGGATTCAGGCTACTTGGACTTGAGCCATTCTGTGGATTTTTTCAGAATCCCTGCCCGCTCGATTTGACGCCAGGGAAGGCGCGACCGACATTACCGCAGGACTTTGCGGAGGGGGTTGATAGCAGGCAAGGAATGCCGGCATCGCCTTCTAGTGAGTCTCTCTACTCCCCAGCGTGACCGGGCAGCCAGCTATCGGCAGCAAGGTGACCCACGTCACGCACTGCTTATCACGGCGACCGCGCCTTAAACCGCGCAGGCAGCTACGTTCCTGCTGGCATGCATGCAGCCGAGCTCCCAGGCAAGTATCGGGACGGCTAGCAGCGGCCAGCAAGCACTTATCCAAACCATCGGCTCGGTTGGAATCGAGCCCCGAGGTGAAACTAGGAGCAGCGAAGGTGGGAAGTTTCGATAGTGACAATCCCGAGGTACGACCCGGGCTAGCACAATGGCTCTCTGGCGGCGGCAATTCCAAGCGTTCGAAAAAGAACTCGCGCCGCGACAAAAATCGCTCTAGCAAACAACAAAACGCCAATACCATCGAAACGCTGGAAGTCCGCAGCATGATGGCGGGCGATACGATCTCTTCAATCTGGTTCGAGGACGTCGCCGGCGAAAGCTACCAGCGCAGCGGCGGCGGTTACACGACCGATTCAAGCGGCGTGATCCAACAGTCGACTTCCGATCCTTACACCAACGACTGGATCGTGCAGCTTTCCAGTGACGTGGCTAGTACTCTTACGTCCGTTTCGCAAGTTAGTTCACTGCTGGCCGGAAGTGGTTTTCAGGTCGAAGTGGTCCGCGGTCTCGGTTTGGTCGGTCAGCTGCTGGTTCGCAGCGAAGGGGCATCCGCTGAAGACGTCGGTGCGTGGTTCTCTTCACTGGATGTGGTCAGCGGTTTTGAACTCGACATCGCTTCGGTCTTCAACATCACACCGAACGATGCCAGCTACTCTTCCACCTACGGCATGAATCAGATCGACGCGCCGGAGGCCTGGAACAAAACAACCGGTTCCGACAGCGTGGTGGTCGGCATTATTGATACGGGCGTCGACTACACGCACCCCGACCTGGTCGGCAACATCTGGACCAACCCGGGCGAGATCGCCGGCAACGGGATCGACGACGACGGCAACGGCTTTGTCGACGACGTGCACGGGTTCGACTTTGTGAACAACGATGGCGACCCGATGGACGACAACCATCACGGAACGCACGTCGCCGGCACGATTGCCGCTCAGGGGAATAACGGACGCGGCGTCAGTGGTGTGGCCTGGAACACTTCGATCATGGCGCTGAAGTTTCTCTCGGCCAGTGGGGCCGGGTACACTTCCGACGCGATACGGGCGATCAACTACGCCACCATGATGCGAACCCAGTACGGCGTGAACATTCGCGTGCTGAACAACAGCTGGGGTGGCGGTGGTTACAGCAGTTCGCTGGAAGCGGCCATCAAGGCCAGCGAGCAGGCCGACATTTTGTTTGTCGCCGCGGCTGGTAACGACGGCACGAACAACGACGCGAGCCCTCACTATCCGTCGAACTACTACGTCAGCAACGTGATCTCGGTGGCTGCTACCGATCAGAACGACAACCTGGCCAGCTTCAGCAACTACGGCGCGAGCACGGTCGACATTGCTGCCCCAGGCGTGGGCATCTACAGTACGATCGCCGGCGGCTACTATGCTTCGTTCTCGGGGACCAGCATGGCCACGCCACACGTCTCCGGCGTGGCGGCGTTGGCGTTCGCTTACGATCCCGATGCCACGGCGGCGGAAGTGAAAGCGGCCATCCTGGGTGGTGGCGATCTGATCTCGGGACTCAGCGGCAAGGTCGCGACCGGCATGCGATTGAACGCCGCTGGCACGCTCGACCTGTTGAACCCCAGCAGTGGCAGCCCGATCACCAATCCCACGCCAGATCCTGAACCAGAGCCAGAGCCGGAACCCAACAAAGCTCCGACCTTGGGCAGTGTATCGACCGACCCTAGCACGGTTTACCTGGGGGAAACCAACACGATCACCATCACGGCCAAGAACGTGGCCGACGCCGACGGTAGCGTCTCGAAGGTGACCTTCTACCGCGATTCGAACGGCAACGGGAAGTGGGATGCGACCGACTCGGTGTTGGGCAGCGATTCGACCATCAGTGGCGGACTGGCCAGCCTGACGATCAGCAATCCATTTACCGCGGCCGGCAACCAACTGATCTTTGCCCAAGCCACCGATAACGAAGGGGCGAAGAGCAACCTGGTGGCCACTACGGTCACGATCGTTCAGCCAGACGATTACGCGAACACGGCTGCCGGGGCGACGCTCGTTTCAGTTGGCGGTTCCAAGAGTGGAAAAGTGAATTACGCTGGCGACGTCGATTACTTCCGCTTCAGCGCGGTGGCTGGCACGACGTATGTCATCGATACCAGTCACAGCACGCTGGCCGGTTCCGAGCTGACCTTGTACGGCGGCAGCGGCACAACGCAGTTGGCACAAGACTCGAGCACTTCCGGCTCGAAGATCGTGTGGACCGCCAGCAGCAGCGGCACGGTTTACCTGGCGGTAAAGGGTGCTACCAGTTCGTACACCGGCGACTACACGCTGAAGATTGCCGAGTCGTCTCCGTTCGAGCTAAAGAGCGGCACGCTGGCCATCCTGGGTACCGACGGCAACGACACCATTTCGGTCAATCACACCGGCACGACGGTTACCGTGACCATGAACGGGAAGTCGTCGAGCTTCAGCGCTTCGCAAGTGAAGAAGATCACCTTCGACGGCGGGGCAGGGACCGACTCGGCTCGCTTCTACGGAACCAGCGGCAAAGAAACCTGGGTGTTCCGCGGCGATACGATGACTGTCTACGGCAGTGGTTTCACCTGGAGCACCGACAACGTCGAGTACAACTACGGTGGTGCCAGCAGCACCGACAGTGTGACCTTCCTCGATACGGTCGCCAACGATTCGTTCACCAGCAGTCCAACCAAGTCGTCGATGACCGGCAGCGGTTATAAGAACGAAGTGGCCGGGGCAAAGTCGGTAATGGCCCGGGCCATTTACGGCGGGATCGATACGGCCATGCTGTACGATTCGAGCGGGAACGACTACTTCATCGGCCGTGGAACGGACAGCTACATGCTGACCTCCAACTCGTCGATCTCGACCTATGGCTTCGAACGCACCAACGTTTACAGCACCGGCGGAAACGATCAGGCCTACCTGTACGACTCGAAGGGGAACGACACGTTCACTTCGTACGGTTCGTCGAGTGTCTTGAGTGGTTCAGGCTACACGAATACCGTTTACAACTACGATCGCGTTCTGGCGATCGCCATGAACGGTGGTAACGACACGGCCACGTTCTACGATACGGCCGGCAACGATGTGTACATCGCTCGCGGTAATCAGGCCACCATGTATGGTGCGGATTATTACGTGATGGCCCAGGGGTTCAATCGTACGGCAGCCGTTTCGACCAAAGGGGGCTCCGATCAGGCGTTCTTCTACGATACTCGCGGCAACGACACGTTCTACAGCCGTACGGTCGAAAGTTCGATGGCTGGGCAAGGTTATGCCAACACGGCACGCGGCTTTGAACGCATCAACGCGATCGCCACGGCAGGCGGACATGACGTGGCGTATCTGTTCGATACCCAGGCCGATGACAAACTTATCGCTCGGTCAAATTACGCGACCCTACAAGGGGACAATTTTTCGAGTTACGCTGCCGGTTTTGACGTTGTGAATGCGTACTCAACTGAAGGTTCTGACAAAACTTATGTCAGCGACATCGACTTTCTTATGCAATACTTTGGTGAGTGGGATGATTAACACGACCTCTTAATCACCCTTGATGCTTATCCTCTGCTCCCGCCAAACTTGGGCAGTTTCCCACCCACCCCACCGTCGACCTACCCCAATCGCCCGGACCGCCCTGGTCGGGGCGATTTTTTTGTTCTTGCTCGCTTTCGCTCTGGTCCCCTCGCCCTGGAGTACCGGGGCGAGGGGACCAGAGGAGATGTTTGTTGAAATCTCTGTCGAAACCGAGCAAAATAGGATGACCTGCCCAAGCTTCGCTCTTGCTGCGTTCTCTACTCTCAAGGTTTCCTCCATGTATCGTGCAATTACTGCGCTAGTTATCTCCGTGGGCATGTTTGCCGCATTGGCTTGGGCTGAATCGCGTAATTGGACCGATTCGACCGGGCAGTTCAACATCGAAGCCGAGTTTGTCGAGTACTCGCAAGGGGACGTCACGCTTAAGAAGTCGGACGGCGAGACGATCGTCGTCCCGATGAACAAGCTCAGCAAAGCCGACCAGGCATGGATTCGTGCACTCCTTCGCGAAAGACTGGCCGAACGGAAAGCGGCCGAGATGCGTCCCGCTGAGAATCGCCCTGGCGAGATGCGATCTAACGAGAATCGCCCGACGCGTGGCGGTAGAGAGCCGGATAGAAAAGAGGATGACAGCCCGGTAGCTAAGTTCGGTGAACCAGGCGACTGGCTGCAATGGCGCGGGCCAGACTCAAACAACATTGCCCCAGGGCCAGCGGCACCGACGCAGTGGAACGAGACCGAGAATGTGAAGTGGAAGGTCGAGGTCCCTGGCCGCGGTCACTCGTCGCCGATCATCGTGGGAGACCTTATTGTTTTGACCACCGCCAACGAAGGCCGCCAAACGGCCAGCGTGTTGGCGTTCGACAAGATGACCGGTAAGTCTGTCTGGCAGACGCCTGTCTTTCAGGGAGGTTTTCAGGGAGAGATTCATCCCAAGAATACGCACGCGACATCGACCGTCGCCTCGAACGGGAAGCAACTGTTTGTTGTTTTCATTCAGAACCAATCGGTGCAGTTGATCGCGCTCGATCTTCAGGGCAAGCTGCAGTGGCAGGTCAACGCCGGTCCGTACGTGCCCGATCAGTACAAGTTCGGCTATGGGCCATCTCCGATTCTGTATGGCGACTCGGTGATTGTCGCGTCGGAATATGAGAAAGGGTGGCTGGGGGCGTTCGCCCAGGCCAATGGACAGTCGCGCTGGAAACAGCCCCGCGCAGGGATCTCGTTCAGCAGCCCGGTGGTGGCCAAGATCGGTGGCAAGGATCAGTTGCTCATTAGTGGTCTCAAATCGGTATCGGCTTACAGCCCTAAGACAGGCGAGCCCCTTTGGTCGGCACCTGGGACCACCAACGCCACGTGCGGCACGATGGTATGGGAAGGGGATACGGTCTTTGCCAGCGGTGGGTACCCCGATGCCCAGACGGTAGCCGTGAAAGGAGGCCAGGTGCAGTGGTCCAACAACGAGAAGTGCTACGAACAGTCGATGCTGGCCTACGATGGGCACGTTTACGCGATGAACGATAACGGCATCTTCTTCTGCTGGAACGGCCAGACCGGTGAAGAGAAATGGAAGACCCGCTTGGGCGGACCGGTTAGCGCGTCGCCGCTGCTAAGTGGCGGTAACATCTATGCCGCCAACGAAAAGGGGGACGTGTGGGTAATTAAAGCCAGTCCCGATAGCTATGAACTAGTCGCGGAAAACCGACTGGGAGACGAGATCTTCGCCACCCCGATCGTCAGCGAGGGACGTCTGTATGCTCGCTATGCCGACAGTTCTCAGGGGAAGCGGCAAGAGTATCTGATTTGCATTGAGCAGCAGTAACCGGCGGCGTTGGAGCGACTATCAGCACACCGGCAAAACAAACGCGTAGCGGAAAGAACGTCCCCCAGACCAGCAGCAGTTGGATCGCTGAGGCGGGATATATGATGATGAGGTAGGCTCCTTCTTCCAGGGGAAGCGTCCTCTCGAAGAGCATCAACACGCCCAGGATGACGCAGGCAAAGATGGTCCATAGCAACAGCGAGACGACGATCATCGCGGTTAGCCCTTTCCGACCACGCATGATGGTTGCCAGGCCAATTGGTAACAGGTAAATCCCGCAACCGATGGCATACGTGATGAACGCGATCTCTTGGGCTTGTTCCCAGTAATCTAGGCTGGTGGCCTCGGCCAGACGCAGCATCCACAGAAAGATCCCCAGCAGCACGGTCAGAGCCAGGATCTCGGCGAGCGAGAACTGGGGCGACCATCGTTGCGGCTTCGGCGGAACGCCGAAGAGCCACGCCGATGCCAACATAAGCGCCGAAAGTGTCGCGGCTTCCAGCAGAAACCAGGAGATAGTTCCGACCGACTGGTCGTCCAGAATGAGCATCAGCATGGCGAGAATAGCGAGCATACCGGTGACGAAGGTCAGTCTGCGGACAAACGCTGGCAGACCTCCGGCAAGCAGGAAGAAGGTCAGCATGCCGGTATGAGCGAAGGGACCGGAGAGCATCGACCAGATCATCCAGTCGATGCTACCGAAGTCGCCAGCCGCCCAGAGGCCGACCGCGTAGGGAGATGCGTTCAGTGCTACCACCCACACGATCACCAGCCACTGCCACGCGGTGGGCCATTTCCAACGGCTGGTCACTGGGGGAGCGTCGTTCATTGCATCTCGGCGAAGTCTTCTTCGGTCTCAGATGGAATTCGTTTCTGTGCCGTTTGTTCGACCGGCTTCACTGCGGGAGGCGTCTGCCTCACGAGCACACCAGGGAAAGCGGCAACCAACGGGATCATGATGGCCAGTGCCATTACTGTTTGGCCGATGTGGGCGGCATAGAACAACTCGATATCTCCACCGCTCAGTCTGAGCAGGTCGAAGGTCGTTGCTTCGATCGGTGGAATGAGCACGACGGCCAACAGAAGCATGATCGCGGAAAACACCTGCGGTCCCTTGCCTCGGACGAGAAGCGGCAACAGCGTTAGCGTCATCAACCCGCCTGTGTAAAGTGAAAACACCAGGAAGTGGGCACCTGCCTGCGAAGCCCATTGGGTCCATTCCCAGGTGTAAATTTCTGACACCAAACGGATGACGGCAAAGGTTACTCCAATCAAGCCAATGCTGACCACGATTTCCCAGAGAGCAATCCTCACGCTCCAGGTCGAGTGGATTGGCAAAATGGAACCAGCGCAGCCAAGCCCTAGCATGGCCAACGCAGTCAACGCGGTTGTGGCGGCCAGCCCCGGCGTGAAACCCACGGCGCTTTCACCACTGCCCATCCCCATCAATGCGACTAAGAGGCTTTGACCGACAAGCATCCCTAGCAGCCGCAACCAAACCGGCCCCATGCCAGCTGTCAGCCAAATGCCCAGCAGCGAAGCGACGACAAACGGACCAACCAGGACGAACCAGAAGTCGTCCATAATCCACGGACCCAGAAGCAATAGGATGAGAACCCCGGCGAAGACGGACACAATCCAAATCAAGGCAACCCATTGCCATTTGGTCCACTTCATGCGACTTGAATCCCCCTAAGTTGATCGACGAAAAGCACTTCTATCGTATCGCCTGGGCTGGCTCCTTACCAAATACGCGTCATTTCACCCAGTTAGGTCTATTTATCTTGTTGTGAGTTGTGGGGGTTTGGGGCGAGTTGGTTTCGGCGTAGGGATTGAATCAAACGCATAAAATGAACGCCCAGCGAACTTGTTGAAGAAATAAGCATCCATAAAGGTACGTGCACCTCGCTTGAGCATTGTTAATGTTGTACCCCGTCAGCGGCCTGTGATCCGGCTTGGTTTCGCTTTTTTAAAAGTCAACCAGCTTTTAGGGTTACGGTCGGTTCGCGGGAACCAACACCGTGTTTTGGCACGTATTTCGCGTACCGAGTTTTTCAGCATTCCGGAATGCGAACGAAAACCCTGCGCACCGTAGCTCCGCAGAAGGATCGCGGAACTCTCCATTTCCAACGACTGGTACTAGGGAGACGAGCATGACCTCGTTCGTAGTCGCGTCCATCTTAACGATGGCGTCGATGGGGGCTTCCCCTGTCGAAACCCATGTGGTCGACCGTGTCGATCTCGTGGAAATCAATCACTTGTACGACCTGCAAGGTCGGCTCGTAATCAATCAACTCATTTTCTACCAATGGGATAGTGCATCCCAGCGATTTCAGGTCCGCGCCTGGCGGCTGCTGAAGACGGACGATCAGCTTCCTCGCAAGTCGTGGAACCAAGACCAGTTCATCTGCCACTGGCGCGATATGAACGTCCACCGCAAGGTTTACGCCGATAACGTGCGTGAAACCTGGACTACCTACGATCCAGAAGTGATGGAGCGAAACATGTTTCCGATAGAACAGCGGAACGAGTTAAGCCAGCCAGATCACCTCTCTGGGCGTTTAGCCAAAGCAGAATCGAGCGAGGAGTAATCTCCCCCAGCCAATCACCGTACGAAATATCGACTGCCGGCCCGGGCAAACGCCGGATTTAATGAGCTGCCGCGGGGACTACAATAGGAAAGGCCTCTCACCCCTTCCTACCCCCAGGCAGCTTTTCCATGTTTATTGCGTACGGACAACAGGGTCTGCGAATCGCATCGTCCGATGGCCGGACCTGGTCTGAACCGATCGTCGAAAAGAACAACTATTACTTTCGAGGATGCGAGTTCGCCAAGGGAAGTTTCCTGACATTCGCGACCTACGGTGGGAAGATGCTTTTCTTTTCTTCCCCCGATGGCATGAACTGGGAGCAGCAAAGCGAACATGAAGTCGACGGGCGAATGTATGACATCGCCTATGGAGCCGATCGCTATCTCTTAGTGGGCGGCAACACCGATGGCCATTGGACAACGGTCATGATCAGTAAGGACGGTACCCACTGGGAAGGGCCGACCAAGTTCGACAAGCAGCCTCTCTTGCTGCGAGTAGCGTATGGCAACGATCAATTCGTCGCCGTGGGGGTCAAAGGGCGCGTTGCTGTCAGTAAGGACGGCACCGAGTGGAAAGATGCCGAAGCGCTTCCGGAGCTCGATACGTTCATCGACATCGCGTACGGCAACGGAGTCTATGTCGGAGCAGGCTTGCACGGGCTGCGTATGACCAGCGAGGACGGCCTGGTGTGGACTAGTCGCGAGGTGGGCCGAGAAGGGGAGCACATCAACTCGCTGCTTTGGACCGGCCAACAGTTCGTGGGCGTCGGTCTAGGGGCGACCTACTTTTCCGCCGATGGCAGATCGTGGCGTCGCGTTGAAAACGAGAACGCTCCGGAAAGCTGCACCTACGGTGACGGGCTCTATCTGGGCTCGGCCTGGAAGGGACGCGTGTTGATCTCAGAAGATGCCATCCACTGGCAAGAGTTGTTCCGCGCCCCCGAGCACGTCAACGGAATTGCCTACGGCGCGACCTCTTGAGCATTGGTTCAAGACACCTCTTCTTTGGCGTGGCTACCACTCTTCGTGTTGGGCTTTTTCCAGATCTTTCACGTACGCCTGCTCGACGACGTAGGCGGCCCAGGTCGTGTAGCAAAACCAGAGTAGTCCTCCCACGCAAGCAACGCCTTGCAGGGCGAAGGATGGTGGAAACCAAAACAGCAAGCCTATCGCAGCCAGGCCCAGCACCATCGATGGTATCGCCGTCAGGCGGGCGATCTGTTGGCCGAGCGTGTGGGGTGTGAGGAAGTGCCCGGCGACAAACGCATACAAGACGGTGTACAGATAGCGGCCCAAGTCATAGGCGGCGTCGTGTTCCTGGTAGTCGTCTTGGTCGAACATGGGGAGCTTAATTGTGGATCGAGGTCCGATACGGCATTCTACCCAGTGTTTCGTCCGGTGGGCGTAAATATTGTTGTGGTAGAACTTCGGCGCGTGACTTGCACGACTGGGTTATCATAGATTCGATAACCTAATCCAAACGCTTTCCGGGGAAACTTGCGGTCTCATGGCGTCGTTAATACCCATCTTCTCTCTATTTATGGTCATTCTCATGTCGCTGATGGTCGTTCGCATTGCGACCATGGCATTGGTGCTGACGGGGATCTCGCACCAGTTGGCTCAGTTTCAAGCGCGATCGGCATTTACCGGGGCAGGCTTCACCACCTCGGAATCGGACAAGGTGACGCAGCACCCGGTCCGGCGAAAGATCATCATGATGCTGATGCTATTGGGGAACGCCGGGATTGTCACCGCGATGAGCTCGCTGATGCTTTCGTTCATCAATACCCGCGACGAAAACACGGTGAACGTATGGGTGAACTTCGGCATCCTGGGTCTCGGGCTGATGATTCTGTGGTTCGTCAGCCGTAGCCAGTGGGTCGATCATCGCTTGAATAACCTGGTCGAGTGGGCGCTGCGGCGGTGGACCGATTTGGAAGTGGCCGACTACCAGAGCTTGCTTCACCTGGGGCACGGGTTCATGGTGATCGAGATGGTCGTGGAAGAAACCGACTGGCTCGTCGAACGCGACCTGGCCGGCCTGCGTCTTTCAGAAGAAGGGGTGCTGGTCCTGGGAATTGAACGCCCCGGTGCCGACTACATTGGCATCCCCCGCGGTCATACGAGGCTGCAAGCAGGCGATACGGTCATTCTGTACGGACAACGCGATGTGCTGATGAACCTGGACGAACGCCGCGCGGGTTCCCGCGGCAATTGGGACCATCACAAGGCGGTCGATAAGACGCTGCAAGCACAACGCGAACAGGCGGAACTCGAGCAGGGATCGGAGAAGCTTGAGAAGTGAGCGGCGAAATAAAGATGCATCTGCCGATTGAGAGTGCTATGATCACCCGCTTTCCCGACGATTCCCTTGCCTTCGCAAAGCCACGTGACCGATACGCCCTCTCATTCCGACCTTCCCCAAAAGCATCCTGCCAGACTTTCTGGTCGTGAGCTTGAAGCGTGGTATGCTCGCGATGTGCCTGCGCCGAAACAGCTACCGAATGCTGCACAGCTAGGCATGCGAGTGTGGGGTAAGTCGCTGCGGATCCTGCTGTGGCTGACACTTGTTGCCGTGGGTAGTTCGTTTGTAGCACCGTTCGCCGTTTTAGGGGCGGGTGTGCTCGGCGTTTGGCTGGTCATCGGCCGCGAGAACTTATGGCTGCGTATTATCGTTATCGTCGCCTACCTCTTGCCAACCCTTCTGTTCTCGGAAGAATATACGCCTTTTTCGTTCATGATTCTCCTTGTGCTGGGTAGTTCAATTCTAATAGGCTATCTGGCGAACATGATTCTCAAGTTGCTCTGCAACGTTCCGATCCCCAGCATGCAGTTCGGACTTTGGGAAGTGGGAGGTTGGATGCTGGCGTTGAGTTTGGTGTTTACCTACTGTCGATTGGCCAACATCCCACCCGATTATCTCAATCGATTCGGAATCTTTGTGATCGTGACAAGTTCCGCATGTATCGCGCTGAATGTCGTTCTGGCTTGCTGTCCGTTCTTTATCCCGAAGCCGCTGCGATTTGATGAACTATGGAACGTTGCGATCGTCTCGCAGTTCTTGCTAATGCCACTTGTCGAGTGGACCGTCTGTTGTGTGATTGGTGTGCTGCTGATGAATAAGGATTCGTCGACCATGGGCACCATCTTCTTTTTTTTGTACATCATGCATGTCATTGGAATCATCTTTGTGATGTTGGTTGCCTATCCAATGGACAAAGATGGCTACTTCCGAGACGAAGCAACCGAGAAAGAGTTGACCTGATTCGCGCCAGGAATTCGTTTCGGGAGTAGACTACTCTGGCACCAAGCAGTGATCGGGGTGGTCGATGAAAACGAAAGAGAATCCGATACGCGAGCCTGATACCAATGTTCAGGCCGGCCCGCGCTTCAAGCTGAAGTGGATTCTGGTTGGTCACGCCTTTCTAGCCATTGTGGCGTTCTTTATCTATCCACTTCTGCTGTGGTCGCAAGTTGCCATGGCGAGTTTCTGGCTGGCATTGGGGAAGGGGCCGATCTGGAGCCGGTTGCTGTGGATGGTGTCCGCAGGGTTCATTCTGGGGATCTTGATGGTAAATCCCTCCACGCCTTCCGTCGCAATCCCATCCTTGCTTTGGACCGTTGTGTTTACATGCCTGTTTGCTGGCATCGGCGTTGTCGTTTTAGGTCAAATACCCCAATGGGCGTTATTGCGAGTTCAGTTTCGCTTTTGGGAACTGCTGGTCGGCATGGCTTGCTTGGGATTCGGATTCTTCGTCGTCGACTTGTTGGGTAACCTCGATGCGACACCGCGAGCGCTGTGGAAGGTGATGTACTACATTCTCATTAGCTCGGGACTACTCGGGTTGGGGACCGCCGCCATAGGAATGATACTGCTTGCGCGGCCTGGTCTGCCGCGCAAGGTTGTTCAAGGCATTGCTCTGCTGATTACGATCTTGATTCCTTCCTTCGACTACCTGGCGTGCGAGACCCTGCAGTACTACCCGGACCGGACTGAAGATCGTGTTCAGTTCTATTTGACCAATCTTGCCATCGTTTGGACAACCGTCTTGCTCTACCTGGATGCCCTCAATTCCGGTGAACAGATGATCTTCGAGACCAACGTCGATGAATCGACGATGGAGGAGCGCAACCCATGACCCCCAATCAGAATTTGTTAACCATCACGCTCGTACTGCTGGCCTTCTACGTCGGCTCGTACGCGGTTCTCTCGCGTCAGGGGATCGAACAAGCGGCTTTGCAAGACTCCGAGGTTTACTACTTCGTCGAGCCGACAAGCGAGGGACGGGTGAGTTCGCACATGGTGTGCTGTTTGCTTTATATGCCGCTGATCGTGATCGAAACCCGCCTGGGGAGTCAGTACTACCCAGACTTATGTTGCCATCATTCCCTTTCTTAGATGGCTTACATCTTGTTCGGCAAGTCACTAATGTAACGTAGGAAGTACGCTTCCATCTGGGCGAGGTCGCTGCCGAACGCATCTTGGAAGTCGCGCACGCGATCTTCCGCCGTGTAGACATCTTCGGCCGAACGGGCCGCGACGGTGCGAACGTAGGCGGCGAATTCGCGGGGCCGCGTTTCGATTAAGTAGAAGACCATTGCCCACCCTTCGCCGTATGCAGTTGATGGCCGCTTATAGTAGGCATCGTCGGTCGCTACGAACCTGGCCAGCGAATCGGCGGCGCGCTGCGTCTTGGTGTATTCGAGGAACTCGAGCATGCGCGTTTTGTTGACGCGGTCTCGGAAGTTCGGGTTGTTGCGCGAGTCCCACACGCCGGGTGCTTCGAACATCGTTGCCAGTCCTTCAACCAGCCACTTGGGCTGCTGGGCATAGCGGCTGTGCACGCCGGTGTTGAATGCCGTTTGATGGGTTGCCTCGTGAATGATGGTGGCCATGTTCTCGGCCCATAGTGGATTGTCGTGATGGCCGTGGGTGATGTCGTACAAGGCCACGCGATTGGTTTCGCCCGAGTAATAACCAACCACGCCAGGCGAAACCCGCATGCCGTCCTGGGCAGCGTATTTTTGGTACGACTTAAAGTCAGGGAAGACGACGGCGACCAGGGGGAACTCGTTTCGCTGCAAATGGATGCCGCGGGCAGCGAAGTATTGCTGGAACGATCGAAAGAGCGATTCAAACTGATTGGCCCACGCGTCTTTCTGGCCGGCCGGATGCACCACCAGGTAGTTGCCGGTTCCGGTGACATCGTAGCCGTTGCCGAATTCTGCCAGCAGATCTCCCCGCATTTCATTCTGCCGCAGCGGACGAAACGGGGTTGCTAGCTGCGTGAAGTTGGAGGCATTCTGCGGTGCGAAGTCCCACATCCGACCATCGCGGCCAAGCATGATGACCCGCTGCTGTGTGGCAAGCACCGGCGTGGCCTGGATCGTTTCGTCCTGCAGATCAAGCTGGATCATCACGGGGTAAGTCGCCTGCTGGCCGACGATTTCCGCCGTCAGCAGCTGGCAGGTCGTTAGCCAAATCGACAATATGCTCAGCAGGGCAAGTCGTGGGAGCTTCATGTCCGAACCCGGTATTGATAAACAGGGGAATTGTAAATACCCTACAAGCGTAGGTTACGTGCGAGACGAAACCCCTGCAAAAGAGGGGGTAGCTTTCTAAGATTTCGCTGGAAAGTTGTCGCCACAATCCCTAGAATGAGTGCTCACCTCATCTCAAACAGACCTTTTCTGGAAGAAATTCCTAACCCTATTCATGGACGCGCTTCGAACCATTATGTGGGTGGGCCTCGTGCTTGCGCTCGCGGTACCTCTCTACGCACAAGATGCAGAGCCTACATTGTCGGACCAAGTGAAAGCTTGGGCACGACGTTTAGATTCTGACACGCTTGAAGATCGCCAGCGCGCTGAGCGAGAAATTATCGAGCTCGGGCATCCGGCCATCGAGTATCTGCCGCAGGTCAAACCCAACACTTCGGCCGAGACAAAAGCGCGGCTGCAGCGGATTCGTACCATTCTGGAAAAGGCCCGTGCCGACAGCGCTGCCAAGGCATCGCACATCACGCTTTCGGTGCAGGATAAACCTCTGGCCGATATCTTGGGGGCCATTCAAGAGCAGACCGAGAACAAGCTGGTCGACTATCGCCAGAACTTTGGTCAGCGGGCCGACACCACCAAGGTCAGCGTCGACTGGAAAGACGTTCCCTTTTGGGAAGCGGTGGAAGAGTTGTTCAGCAAGGCCAACCTCGAGGCATATCACTACGCCGGGCAGCCCAACGTGCTGGCCTTTGTCGCGCGGCAGTCCCCAGCAAACAAGACGAACCCTTTGGTGCGAACGAGCGAGATCTTTCGCTTCGAACCAACACGTGTCGAATCGTATCTGAATCTTGCGAGCACCGACCAGCGTGGGACGTTCTTGAATTTGCAGGTTGCCTGGGAACCTCGCGTCGAACCGATTGTCATCAAGTTACCGCTGGATCAATTGAAGATCGAAGACGAAAACGGCAAGAGCCTGATTGCGGATGAACAGATGGGTTCGCTCGATACGGAAGTCTTGCAAGGCGTTTCGGCCGTCGACATTCAACTGCCCCTGTCTGGCGTTAAGCGAGATTCGCAGAAGATCGCCAAGCTTAAAGGGGACATGGTGGCGTTGATGCCCGGCCGCATCGAAACGTTCACGTTCGACAAGTTAGAGACCGCGCGGAACGTGAAGGACACGCGCGGCACGATTGAAGTTGTGTTGGAAGCATTCCGACGCAACGGCGACATTTGGGAGGCAAGCATCCTGCTGCGATTGTTGAACGAGCAAGGCGCGCTCGAATCGCATCGTGGCTGGGTCTACAACAACGAAGCATATTTGCAGGGCCCCGACGGGGAACGTATCGATATCGCCGGGTTTGAAGAAACCTACCGCGACGTCGATACCGTCGGCATGTCTTACAAGTTTGTCCTGGAACGAGAAGTAGGCGATTTCCAATTCGTGTATCGATCTCCGGCTTCGATTATTTCGCTGCCGGTATCGTTTGAGCTGACCGATATTCCATTGCCGTAGTTTCGCGGGAAGCCATACAGGCGGGGCGTCCCCCACGTACGGTTCTGGAAACCGAAAGAATTGAGAGCAAGCCATGTCGTCAAAACCCTGGATCGGATCGCCGACGTTCATTCTGGTGATGATCTGCTTGATCGTTTTGCCGGAAGCTGCGAACGAATGGAGCCTGTCGAGCGATCTCGAGTCTACGCTAGGCCCTTACTTGCCAGAAGAAACCCTCATCCATCCCGCGACCGGGGCGATGGTTGTGGCCAGTGTAGACGACGTGCCGATTTACGACGTAGAGATCGAACGCTACCTGCAGCGCCTGAACGTATTCGATGATCTGCCGGAGGCCTCGCTACAGGTGTATCGCTCGACGGTGATGTCGCAGCTGGTACGTCGACAAGTGATCCTTTCCTACCTGCAAACGACCGAGTTCCGCGCATCGGAACAAGAGATCGACTTGGCTGTTTCCGAGGTCAAGCAGTCTCTCGCGGCACGGGGGCAGTCCCTCGACGAGTTCCTCGCGACCGGCAAGGTCGATCAGGCCATGCTGCGACGCAACCTGGCGTGGAAGATCGCCTGGATGCGTTACTTGGAAAGTTACCTGACCGAGGCGAATCTGCGTCGCTACTACGAACGGAACTACGAACGATTCGACGGGACGACCCGGCGCGTTTCGCAAGTCTATTTCGGTAATCCGGAAGACTTTGAGAAGTTCGATTGGGATGTTGCTTTCCGCGAAGCGGTCTTTCTGCGCGATCGAATCCAGCAAGGGGAGATCTCGTTCGAGGACGCGGTCAAGCAGTATTCCCAAGCACCTAGTGCCGCCGATGGCGGGGACATGGGCTGGATCCAGCATAGCGGTCCTCTCGATCCGCGGATTCATGAAGCCACGTTTGCCCGCCCGGTGGGTGAACTTGTCGGACCAATTCAAACCAAGTTTGGCATTCACCTGATGAAAATCCTGGAGGAGAAGCGCGGCGAAACCAAGTGGGAAGACATGGTCGATAACATTCGCGCCGCGGCGGCCGCCTACCTGTTTGCCCATGTGGCCGACCGCCATATCTCTGACTCGAATGTCTATTACTTTGGTGAAGAGGAAGGATCGGAAATCGATCCTGCGTTCGTCCGTCGATTCAGCGACGAATTCATCGCACCGTAGCATGGGTGCCGCGAAGTTCTAGAGCGGCTCCATTCGATCTGTAGCGTTCTGGCTGGCTGCGACTACGCTGGACTTCGTTGACCTGCATCGACGAATCTCGTGGATTCGCCTGCTTCGGTCGCCTCGCCTACGCCAGTGACGCTACAACTCTCATGGAAACGCTCTAATTCAGGAACCAACGACTACTTCGTTGGTTCTACCCACGCGCCGTTGCGGTAAACGCATTGCCGAGGATCGAAGCCGATTGCCTTGGCCAGCGACAAGACAGGCAGTGGCTTTTGAAAGGTGCTGTCCAGGAAGAAGCCCCACTGAGGGCGCACCTCGCTTGCCACCTGGCTGGTGCTCAGTTCCAGTTCGGCCGCGACCAGTTTCTGTAGCATGTAGGTTGGGATTTTTCCTTGTTCGCAGCCAGGGCAATTACCCTGGGCCAGGGCCAGGCATTCGTCCAGGGTAATCTTGCTTGTCCCTTGCCGCATGGCGCTGCGGATCTCTTCGCGGTTAAGTTGCTGACGTGCATCGGCGCGTTCGCCGCGGCGCAATAGATGCAAGACCTTCGTCACTTCCTGGCGAACTGCCTCGTCGAGTGCCGCTCCCGTGGTGACTTCCTGCTGCTTCCCTTCCAGCAGCGAGGCGTCATGCGAAGGATCAATCAGGTAGGCCATCGCGCGAAGCTGTTTGACCCCTTGCGAGTCGTTCATCAGCGGCGTCATTCCCAGCAGTGCGCTTCGTCCTTCGTTTTGTGGATCGAGATGCGCAGCGATCATGAATAGCCGCTTGGCCGTTTCCACCGCTTCTGGGTCGGTTTGCTTTTCGACCAGTTCTTCGGCATACTCGCGGTAAGCCTTGGGATTGTCGGGCGAGAGTTGACTCAAGCGGCTGGGACTGACTGGCTGCAAAAGCAGATCGATCTCGCTGCGGAGGATCTGGCGGTTGAGCTCTTCACCTTCCGGTGTAACGATTCGCAGTCGAATGCTCATATCGTCGGCCGATTCGACAAAGCCTGCGACGGGTTCCTTTTGTCCTTTGATGTAGACCACCGCACCCAGGGCATCGGTGGTGAAAAGCAAGAGGGCTGATAGCATCAGCCAGGATCTTATACCGGTTCGGAGGATCATCATGCCGAGCCTCCCGTCAGTTCCCAGACTTTGACCAGGGCCAGTTCGCCACTGCGTAGCTGCAGGATTACGCTCGTTGACGTGGCATCTTGTTGTTCGAGCTTGTCGACGATCTGTGCCAGCTGCCCCTGAAACTGTGGCCGCTCTTTGCCTAGCCGCATAGTCAGCAGCCGCAGCCATACCCGCTGCCTGGCGACCATCGAAGCGATCGGAGAATTGCTGAGGTAATTCAGAGCGATCTCGCGGCGAGTGATGTCCTGCAACTTGGCCGCCTCGGCGTCGGTGAGGGGCATTTGCTCAAGACTCGCTCTTTCGATATCAATCAACTGCGAAACGATCGCGTCAGGCAGTTCCGAGCTTCCCAGTTGATCGGGGGAAATGCCACTCAGCCGCGCGTGCTGACGATAGTGATCGGCCAGGAACGTGGCCATGTCATTGGCCATTTGCGGCGAAAGCTCTCCCGACTGGGAAGACTGACTGCCAAGGCCTTCGAGCCCGCTTCGCAGCAGACGCTGTTGCAGTTCGTCTCGTGCAGTTCGCACGTTGTTGACGACGACAGTCTCGCCGAGCAAACCGCTGACGATTTCGGCCATGTCATCCGCCGCCCGACGAGCCGTGTGTACCTGGTCGGCGACGGCCAGCTTGATGTTGGTCCAATGCGAGAACGCTCGGATCCCGCTTTGAATCTGGCTTTGCTCGGCCCGCGGCTTGGGGGCGAGAAGGTATTCAGCCAGCTGCGAAGCCGTGGCGTAGTCGACATCCTCGACATCGCCTGCCACCGCACATAGCTCGCGGTAGGTATCAATGCGGCCCAGGGGATTGCTGGCTCGATGCAATCGTTCGACGAGCGATTCGATCTTGGAGAGTGCTGCAAGGGACTTCGTGGATGCCGTATTGGATGTCGTGCTGCTGGCCGCGCCTCCATCATAGACCGGGGGGCCCTTCTTGAGGACCTCTTCAAAGATACGCTGTCCCATGTCTGCCTGGCTGGCCGCATGACCCAGCACCGACAGAAAGCTCAATTCGGTGACCTGCCGGGCAAGTTCATCGGCGGCGATATCGGCCGGTGGTTGCCAATCGAATGCAGACGACCGCCGGGTGAACATGCGGTACATTTCTCCGTCGCGAACGACGACCGCATCGAGTCCCAATTCGGTTCGTACAATCGCAGCCGATTGAATCGGATCGTCGGCATCCAATCCTCGACCGATCCGCCGCGACAGCATGCGGGCAATTTCCTGTTGAACGGCATCGCTCTTCAGACCTTGCTCGAAGGCATCCAAGATTGGCAGCAAACGATCGGCCTTCTCTGAGCTGATCACACGCTGGACGACCGGCTGATAGGTCGCCCAGTTCTCGGTCATGCGCCCGGCGATATCGGCAATCAGAAGGCTGTCTTTGGCGATCACCTGGTCGGCTGGCAGGTAGCTTTGAGCCATCTTGGAAAGATCGGCATGCAACCGTGACGCCGCGTTGGGATCGTTGGCGGAAAGATCGCGAATCTTGCGATACTGCTCGCGAATCATCTCGCTCATGGTGAGTTCGACAGGATCGGCGGAGCCTGAGTAGGTGATGCCCAACTGCTGTTCTAGCTCGTTCAGGAATAAATCGCGACGTTCTTCCGGCAAGCCTGGTTGTTGGGCAGCTTTAACGCTGAGATAGGCCTTCTCCAACATCTGCGACAACGGTGTCGCCGCCGAAATGGGAGCGTCTTTCAACGAAACGCCTTCGGTCAGTGTTTGAGCGATGGTTTCAACCGCTGCCGTGCTCGGTTCGTCGTGAACGAGCCCTGCGACGGCTTCCCGGATGGCATTACGTGATTCTCCTGCATCGGCCACCGAGGTCGCTACCAGTTGGGGCAGCAACGCGCGATAAGCCGAACTACGCCGCTTGTCGTCATCGGTGCAGATCGCCGTCAGACGCGGTTGGAGCGAGATCTCGTTCTGGTAGATTTTTAAAAGACTGAGTGACAGCGATTCACCCCACCACGGTTGCCGCTGCCAGACGAGTTCTTCGGGCTCGTCGATTTCCTCAGGGGAGGTTAGGTCGGGGTCGGTGAGATCGGTCGCCGTTTTGCCCAGAGAGTTATGCGCCGTCGGCGAGCCCTTGGGGGGGATCGATCCGAGGTAGATGATATAGCCGCCGCCGAAGATGAGCAGAGCAAAAAACGCTCCGAAGATCAGGGCAACCTGACGCTGCCCCCGGTTTTGCTTGCGGGTATAGTCAACGACGCGGTCTTCGATCAGCTGCTGGCAGTGAGCGTGTTCGAGTCCCCACTGCTCTCCTTCGGCGATCAAGCGTTGGCGATTTTGAATCGAAAGGAAGCCTTGCTCCCGCATCAATTCATCGACCAGCGAATTGATATGGGACTCGGCCTGCTGCACGGTCACCAGTCGCAGGTCTTCTTCCTGCAGAACTTCGCGGAGGGTGCTCCAGGCCAGGTCTTCATGGATGCCGTGCATGTCGACGCCGATCTGCACGAGCTGCTGTGCCAAGGTGGCGATGACAATGCCGTGGCTCATGTTGTCGAGTCGTTCCCGGGCGAACTGGCGGAACGAATCGGCACGCTGTTGTTGGCGCGTGTCTGTCTGGTTCTTTTCGCTTTGCTTCTGGATGGAAGCGAGCGCGGCGTCGCGATCTTTGTCGGAAAGTCCCAGGTCGGTCGCTACCTGGGCGATCATGATGCGGGTCAGCGAGTTGACTCCTCCTTGGCCGGCGATGATGGTGGCGGCTCGCTGCTGGAAGGTGGTGATCTGTTCCGCTTTGGCTTGTTTCTCGTCCCGTTCTTCCGGCTTCTCCTCTTCCGAGGCGATCACGTATCCCTTTTCTTTGGCCACTTCCAGAAGCAGGTCGCGTGCGAGGGCTTCGCCCAAGCCAAGCTTGGAGGTGCCCTCGAGAATGAGCTTTTGCTCGCGCCGCTCATTCACGCGCTTGGCGGGCATCGCCTCCATCGCTTTTCGAAGATAGATCTTGTAAAGCTTGGTGGGAGATTGCCGCTTCTTTTTCTCGGCCTTCTCACGCTCGGCGGCCTCGATTTCCTCTTGGGTGGGGCCATCTGCTGCGTCGGGTGCCAACTGCGCCTCGAATACCTGCATGGGATCGATGGCAGGGGAATCCGACGACGTAGGCTGCGGATTGAAGTTGGTATCGTCGAGTCGACGGTACAGATTACCGCGGATGTCGTGCGGAATCAGAAACTGATCGGCCAGGAAGTTGATTCGGGCCAATGCCTGTTCCGACCAGCCACGGGCATCTGCCAGGATGAGCCGTGCCTGACGGGTAAACGCGTAAAGGTCTTGCGGACGTACGCCGGGGTAGTTGAGATCATCCTCGGCAACTACTTCCGACTGGATGAGAGGTTCATCCTCGTTGGCCTCTTCCGCTTCGTCCCCTAGAACCTCTGCCGGATAGGTTACCGGCGAGGGGGAAGCTGGCGGATCAGGCTCTTTCTTGGCAGGCTCTGCCTTGGGTGGCACCGGAGGTGGAGCCTGAGCATGGGGGGCAGGGGCCGTGTACAGGATGTGCATCGCCTGCTGGTACTCTTCCCGCGAGAGACCGAACTGATAGGCAAGTGCCGGCAGGACGGTCGGATCGTGGCCACCGCCGCGCGAAGCAAGAAAAGCCTCGGCCTCGCGAACGAATTCATCAATTCGCTGCGATTGGTTGGGGTCGGCAGAGTGTGGAGACGATCCTTGAGGCATTCCACTGAATGTGTTCGGGAATTACTGGCAGGTTACGACCCGTCAGATCTGGAGATCTGCTGGGCGAGTGTCTTTATTTTATCGCGCCACGGGGGCAAACCCCAATCTGGGTGCAGTAATTCAAACTGCTCCAGGACCGTTTTGGCTTGATCGCGGTCGGTTTGCTGCAGGCAGGCCAGTTGGTAGTACTTGGCCTCGAACCAGGCTTCGTCCCCCTTTTTGAGCCCCACCAGCAAGGTTCGCCAATGCCCAAGGGCCCCGGCGTAGTTCTGCAGCGTGAACTCGACTCTTCCTAGTCTTTGCAGGTACTCTTGCTCTTTCGGATAGGCCGCGACCAGCACACGCAGGTAGGTCGCTGCTTCGGACCAGCGATTAAGTTTCTCGGCAAAATCGGCTGCCTTCGAGCAGGCCACTTTGGCGTTCTTGTTCTGCTGAACGATCGCGGAAGTCGCTCCGAGGTGTTTTGCCAGCCGGCTGTAAATATCGAATCCTTCTTCCCATAACGCCATGTCCGGAGCGTTCGAGGCCGCGACCAGCTGGTCGATTTCCAGGGCTCTGACAATCAGCGCCGACTGTTCGTATGGGGTCCCCTTGGCATTCTTGAGGAGCCAGTCGGCATGCGTGGCGACCGCGCTATCGTTCTTCTGCATGCGGGCCAGCATGAGCGCCTGGTAGTGGTAATCGACCCAGGCCCGGTCTTCCGGCGGCAGAGAAGTGACCAGAGACTTCGCCTGGCCGACGTACTTAGTGAAATCGCTGGAAGGTAAGATGTCTTTGCGTGCTAGATCGGAAACGTTCAACAGGCAGCGTACCACGCCGGAGACGCGATCTTCTGGAGCGGAATCCTGGTTCAATCGCGTCTGCAGATCGTCGGCGACCTTTTTGAGTTGTCCGGCCAGTTCTTTCTTTTCATCTTCGGACGAGGCCTGATCGACTTGCTGCCGCAGCAGATTGCACAAGTCGAACTTGGCCGACCAATAGTTCGGATCGCTCGGACTGATGCTTTGCAACTGCCGGATCGACGAGGTCATCGAGCCGCGAGACTGTTGCAATTTGGCGATGAAGTAGTCGGCCTTCTGCGCGTACTGGTGATTGGGAAAGTCTCGCTTCAAGTCTTCCAGCACTTCGATGGCACGCAGCCCGTAACGAGGCTCTTCTTTGGCGAGTGCCTGGTACGAGACAAACGCCATCCAGGCCGCTTCGGCTGCCTTGCCGGGGTTAGGTCCTTTAAGACCCGCCACGGCGTCCTGAAAGTTCATGCCGGCTTCGGCGTGCTCTTCCAGACGGTAGCTGCACCAGCCGAGCGTGTATCGACATTCACTGGCCGAAAGAAGGTCCTTCTTCGCTTCCGGTGCCGCTAGGGCATCGCGAAGCTGGGTCTGGGCGGTGCGATAGTCATCGTCCGACTTGGATTTCTCGGCATCGGCGAATTTTTGCTGGCCGACGAGCCACATCATGTAGAAGCCTTGCGAGTTTTCCAGATCGATGCCGTACTTCTCGACTAGCTGGATGGCCGCCGAGTGATGACCTAGCTTTGCCAGGCCGATCAATCCCTGGATTCCCATGTCGCGGATCTTAGGAGCGTCGGCACCTTCCCGCAGTCCGGTGTCGGCCAACAGCACGCATAGGCTCGTCTTACCGGGGGACGAACTCCCCTGAAAATTTTCAATGGTCATCTTGGCGAAGTCGGCCGCCTCGTCGAGCTTGCCGGCATTGATCAGTCCGCGGCAGTACCAATATTCGGATTGATCAGCGATCTCGGCACTTGTGGGGCCAGCTTCCAGCAAGGTGAAGCAGCGCTGGCCATCCTGTACGTTGCCATCTAGGATCTCGGACATGGCCAGGCCGATCAAGGCCCGAGCTCGCCATTCCTGTTCCAGCCCCATTCGATTCGGATCGGCCGCTTCATGCCAGGAAGTTGTTGATTTCGGGTCGATCTTCAGGTCGAGTAATCCGCGAAAGAGATCGATGGCGACCTTCGAGTACTTCGACGGTCCCTTGGTGCCTTCGACGAGCGAAAGGTAATAGTTCGACCAGGCACCGAAGAACGCGGCGCGTCCGACGACCCCTTCCAGTTCCCGCACGACTTTCTCGCGCGACTCTCTGCCGGAACCAGAAGGCATGCGGTCGATGACGCCCCACTGTTCTTCAATGCGTTTCTGAATCGACTTGTGATAGTCGATCAGCTTCGGAGCAATCCTCTGAAAGACGCTGTTGGCTTCGGCGAGCGACTCTTTATCGGCCGGATCGTTGAGCCATCGTGTGACGGCGGCCTCGCCGCGGTTGTAATCGGCTTGCAGCAGCATCACCTGAATGGCTGGCGTATCGGCACTGGGGTGGTCGGCGAGAAATTTCTGAACCTTTTGCAAATAATGCTTCGATCGAACCGGATCGTCGGCGTAAAGCATCAGCTGCGTCGCGTACAACTGCGAGCCTTGATCGAGTAGTTCCTCCTGCTCTTCGGCCGGTAGGGCATGCTTCAGGTAACGCTCGATCAACAGCAGTCGCTGGTCTGGCAAATTGAACTTGCCCAGATAGCTGTCGACGCGGCGGTACTCTTCGATCATCTGTTGTGGAGATCGCTTGTCGTTGACGACCTCGTTCTGAGCGTGGGCGATGCGCAGCGGAACAAGGCACGTTCCGGCGGCCGTGAAACAGCCAAGAAGTGCAAATGCGATTCGCCATGTCAGCGCGGCAGGCACGAGAGAGCAGGGCTTCTTTTATTGAGTTAACGGAACGTACGATACGCCGGGGAAATCGGCATTCTTGCAAGCTTGAATGGCCGACGCGGCCATGCCGTAAGGAGCCGCATCGGGGGCTCGGACGAATGCGCCATCGGCTTTGTTGGGAAACTTGTCGAGCACTTCCTGCAGCTCGGCAAAGGTGCTCATGTTGTTCGAGCCGATCTGATAGACCCAACTTCCATCGACTTCGGCCAGCTGGACGATGGCCGGTTCCAGGTCGGTCTTGGCCGCGCTGCTCGACTTCTCGTTCACCTTGGTGATCGCATCCAGGTCGCGTTCGGTTTTCGTGAAGCTGGCCGTAACGATGAAGAAGATCAGCAGCAGAAACACGACATCGATCATGCTGGTCATGTCCAGCGTGATCTGGCGTTTATGCGTACGTTTATGGCTGGAAAGTTTCATGGTTTAGTTGGGTACCTGAACGGCGAGACGAACTTTCGAGATCCCCTGGCCGGCCAGTTGTTTGACCAAGGCATTAGGAACCTGGCAGGTTGCGTTGTGGTCGATGCGAACCACCACGGTAACCAGCCCCGGATCGCCCCCGTTGGTTTCGAGTTCTTTGCCGACTAAAAACGCCACGTCGGCAAGTTGCAGCTGATTGCCGGCTACGATGATTTCGCCGGCCTTGTTGATGTTGACGACCAGGGAGGTCTTCTTCTGATCCTGCGCCCCCTTCAGTTCCGGCAGTTCCAGTTTCTCGCGGTTTGTTTCCGAGACCTGGCTGACGGTGATGAAGAAGATCAACAGCAAGAAGACGATGTCGATCATCGGCGTGATGTCCATCCCCTTGGTGTGTCGCACTCGCTTCTTAGAGAGCTTCATGTCATTCTCTCCCAGCGATTACCGGCGACGACCTAGCGGGGTCAGGATTTGTTCCACACGCTTGCCAACTTCCGCGACCAGCGAATCGATGCGGTTGCCGAAGTAGCTGTAAGCCACCATCGCTGGAATAGCCACAACCAGCCCTAGCAGCGTTGTAACCAGGGCCTGACCAATCGAACCGGCCAGATCTTCGGGCTTGGGAGCCCCGCCACTTGAGGCGATCGTATTGAAGGCCTTGATCATACCGAGCACCGTACCGGTGAGCCCGAGCATTGGAGCGATCGAACCGATCAGACCAAGTACTTCGGTCTTGCGATACAGCTTGGCCGTTTGATCTTCGCCCGCTTCTTCGACGGCTGCTTTGTATTCGGCAAAACCGAACTCAGCTCCACGGAAACGTTCGAGACCGGCCTGCACCACGTAGGTTAACAGCGATTGATACTCGGGGTTCTTACAAACTTCCAACGCTTCGTCGACGCGTCCTTGGGCGATCATCTCTTCCAGTTCATAGGCAACCCCTTCCGGCAGCAGCACGCTTTTGCGGATGGTGAGGAAGTGTTCGACGATGAAGCCGATCGCGACCATCGACAAGAGGCCGATCAGCACACCGACCGTACCACCATCCATCAGCGTGTCGAGAAGCGTTTTCTCTTCGTAGTCGGCCCGGGGCGCGGTGGTTGCACTGTTGTTGCTGTCGAGTGTCAGCGTGTCCGGCGAAGGAGGTGCCGGAGCCGACGAATCTTGGGCCCAGAGCTGAACCGTAAACACTGCTACCAGCAGTACCAGGCAATAGAAGATGCCCGTCTTGGGCGTCGTCTTGTGTCGCATATCAAGGGTGCCTCTCAAGGGTTGCTTTTGGACTGTGTCGCTGCGCGGATTTGTTGGGCGTGGGTCGTTCCGCCGTAAAACAGCAAGAGCTGCCGACGAATTTCCTTGGCCTGTGTCGGTTGTTGGATGCGGTTTAACGCCGAGTAAGTTTCTGACAGTGCCGCCGCTGCCAGTTCAGGATATTCGCTACCGTATAGGGCCGGGATGTGCAGCAGGTCGAGCACACCGTTTTCGATCCGCAGAAACTCGCTCGAACGCGAGCCTGAGGTCCCCAGCAGGTACCATGCGACCGGTTGGTTCCAGGTCTCGAAACTGTAAATCAGTGGTTCCAGGTCGGCCCGCGCACCGATCAGATCGCCTGATTGAATGCGTAGCTGTGCATTCAGAAGTGCCGGCCATTGTTTCAGGGTTGGATTACCGCTACGAATACGTGACTGCCATGTTTCTGCCTGGGCGAAGTCTTCGGCCGCGATGGACAGAGCGGCCATGTAAACTAGCACGCCGTCTGGTGCAGCGGAACCAATCGACGTGGCTGCCGTGCCCGCTTTGGTTAACGCCGCGGCTGCTTTTTCGTGATCGAAGAAGATTGGCAGCATGTCGGAGGTGAGGCCGGTTTGCTTGTCGTAGTCGAGCGTGCGGCTGCCCGGCAGTTGTGTTACTTCGCTGGTCCGAGCCGACTTTTTCATAATCCGCAGGCAGCAGAAGTACGGCTCGAGAGCCGCTTCTCGTTCTCCTTCGGCCAGGCGTCCCCACATGGCGGCCTGACATACCATGTAGGCGACTTTGGAATCGCGGTCTTTATAGCGATCGAAGATAGCTTCGGCCGGTTCGCTGGCTCCCGCGTAGTCTCCCACTTTCAGTCGCTGGTGGATACGAAAGAGAGGATCCCCCAACTCCTTTCGCAGTCTATCGAAGTCGGCTTGCTTGTCAGGGCTGACGGTGCCAAGCTCGATCTCGTGCCAGGGGACAAGGTTGTTGTCGGTGACTTTGACTCCTTCTTCGTCAAAGCCAATCACGGTGATGTTATTCAGCAGACGAAGGTCGCGGAGGATAAGACGATCGGCCTGGGCGTGCGTTGGCGTAGCCAGCCAAAACGCGGCGACCCAAACCGCCATGCATTGCCCGAGCCACGTGCTCACGCGCGGGCTTTCAAAAGGCAGAGACATGGCGATACGATCCTCCGGAGTCGTTTGCAATCTGCCTCATCTCTGCTTCGGCGGCCTTATCGATGAACGAGATTGCATGAATCTTGGTGCGGTTGCTGCCACCAATGTTCAGCGCTTTCACCCCCGGGACCACATTCGGCTCGAATTGGCCGTCGGTCATGAAGAAGATCGCATCCGGGGCCGGCGTTAGTTTGAATGCATCCTCAAACGCGGGAATCGGATTGGTGCCACCCTGGGCCGTGACCGTGTTGAGCCAGCGTTTCACGTTGTCGAGGTCGCGCTTGGGGTTTCGCCAGCCACGCATGTTGTAGGGAACAGATACGCTATTAAAGAAGACAATCTGAAACTCACTCTCGCGCGACATGCTGCGCACTGCTTCGAGAACTTCTTCTTTCAGATATTCGATCTTCGGGCCACTCATACTGCCGCTGCAGTCGGCAATGATGCAGATGCGTGAACCTTCGGCCCGCACGCCCATAAATGTGGTGCCCGCGCCCACGGCACCGCCACCACCGCCGATGGTGTTCAACGATCCTGCCGCGCCGCCTGCGGCACCGCTGGGCAGTAGCTGCGAAAGACTGACTTCGTCTCCCATCTCGGACGTGGCTGCGGTGGGGGGCTCGATGTCGGCGACCAGCTCGTCGAGGCTGGCTGTGTCGGAACTTTGTTCCACTTCGCTCGTATCGAGGACGTCTCCACCCGAGTCAGTCAGATCGATCCCCGGTAGCTCGCCGATCGAGACTTCCTCCCCTTCGGGAAGACCACTGCGATAATCACAAGTAACGGCTGCCAGGACAAACAAGATGCCCATGTGAATCAGCAGCGAAGCAAAGCCCGAGATACTGTCGGTTAGCCAGTTATGGGACTTCGGCTGATGGTCTTCTTCGGTTTTATGCAGTTGCTCGGCATCTGGCAGACGCACGACATTGCCACAGTGCGGACAAACAACTTCACCACCCAATTGATCGGCGGTTGCCGTCAGGTTCTTACTGCAGTAAAAGCAGGAAAGTTGCATGGGGGGAACTCACGAAAAGCCTTCGTTCACCGGCCGAGACCGCAAACTGCTAAAATCAGAGGAGCATGGCAGTTGCGCACCGTAAGGTGGTGTACACTGCACAATCATCATCGTAGGAATAGAATACAAGCCGGTCAATGAATTGGAGGGGCTGCCACACCAGTGGTTTGGCGGCAATCTCCTGCAAAATTGACCGCTGGGCGCGTTTCCGTGTGAATATCGATGCCGGAACGCTTTCCCTGTCGACCGCCCACCCCAATAGAGCTAGACGCGGATTAGATTTATATGCCAGAAAATGGAAAAAACTTCGCAGGCCTGAATGTTGCCTCGTTCGAGAGTCGTCGCGGGAAAGAAATGGCGATGATCATCGAGAAGTTCGGGGGCGTTCCGCACGTGAGCCCTTCGATGCGAGAAGTCCCACTGGAAGACAATCAGCCAGCGATCGACTTCGCCAACAGGGTGATCACGGGGCAGATCGACATCGTCATTTTCATGACAGGGGTGGGTTTCAACCACCTTCTGGCGGCCATCGATCGCAAGGTCGACAAGCAGCGGTTTCTGGATGCATTGTCCGACATCACCACGATCTGCCGCGGACCGAAGCCGGTTGCCGCGATGCGGGAAGTGAACCTCACGCCGACGATCAAAGTGCCTGAGCCCAATACGTGGCGAGATATTTTGCAGACGATCGATACCGAGATTCACATCGCCAATCAAACGTTGGTGGTGCAGGAATATGGGGTCACCAATGCCAGCCTGGTGGCCGGGCTCGAGGCCCGTGGTGCGAACGTAGAAACATTGCACGTGTACGACTGGGACTTGCCGGAAGACATCGGCCCCTTGGCAGCGAACATTCAGAAAATGATCGACGGCAAGATCGATGTCTCGCTCTTTACGTCGGCCAACCAGTTGAATCACGTCTTGAAGCTCGCTCAGCGACAGGGACAGTTGGAGGCCTTCTCGTCGGCCTTGCGTGGTACGGTGATCTGCAGCGTCGGTCCTACCATGAGCGAACGCTTGCGTGACTTGGGCTATCCGGTTGATGTCGAGCCCGAGCATCCCAAGATGGGGCCGCTGGTCGCCGCCGCGGCTGAGCGCTCGCAGGACATTCTCGTTCGGAAACGTCAGATTCGGGCCGTGTTGGAAGAGACGACCAAGGCCGCTCTCAACAAGGACGCACCGTGGTACAACAGTGCGTTCCTGAAGGCCTGCCGTCGTGAGCCGACCGACTTCACGCCTGTGTGGCTGATGCGTCAGGCCGGACGCTACATGAAGGAATACCGCGACGTCCGCGCGAAGACCACCTTTCTGGAGCTGTGTGCCAACCCACAGCTTTGTAGCGAAGTGATGTGCACGGCGGTCGAGAAGTTGGGTGTCGACGCGGCGATCATCTTTTCGGACCTTTTGCCGATCTTGCAGCCGATGGGCTTGGACCTGGAGTTCGCCAAAGGGGAAGGGCCGGTCATTCATAACCCCATTCGTGAAGCGGCCGACGTCGATCGGGTGCTGGAACTGGAAAGCACCGACTCGCTGCACTACGTGATGGAAACGGTCAAGCAAACGCGTGCCGACCTGCCGTCCGACATGCCGCTGATTGGCTTTGCCGGTGCTCCGTTTACCTTGGCCAGCTATGCCATCGAAGGGGGTGGCAGCCGCGATTACGTGAACACGAAGACCCTCATGTTCCGAGACCCAGGTGCCTGGCGCGAACTGATGGAACGCTTCGTGCGTGCGATCTCGCGATACTTGAATGCCCAGATCGCTGCCGGTGCGCAGGCCGTACAGCTATTCGATTCATGGGCCGGTGCTTTGGGGCCGGACGACTATCGCCGCTACGTTCTTCCGTACGTGAAGGACATCGTCGCGCAGATCGCGCCTGGGGTGCCGGTAATCAACTTCGCGACCGGCAACCCGGCACTGCTGCCGATGTTGGCTGAATCGGGCGCGGCGGTTGTGGGTGTCGACTGGCGCATTCGACTGGATGTGGCCTGGGAAACGGTTGGTCACAACATCGCCGTGCAGGGAAACCTCGATCCGGTCTCGCTGCTGGCCGATCAGATGGAACTTCGCCGCCGCGCAAAGGATGTCCTCGATCAGGCAGCTGGCCGACCAGGGCACATCTTTAACCTGGGGCACGGTGTGATGCAGCAAACTCCGGTCGACAACGCACGAGCACTGGTCGATATGGTCCACGAGATGAGCCAACGCAAGTAGTCCGT
The DNA here is from genome assembly GCF_002967715.1 of Blastopirellula marina. NCBI lineage: Bacteria > Pseudomonadati > Planctomycetota > Planctomycetia > Pirellulales > Pirellulaceae > Blastopirellula > Blastopirellula marina. The sequence continues at coordinate 485,597 of NZ_PUIA01000017.1, read as the reverse complement.
CCACTGCGCTGACTACTGCGACGAAGGGCCATCCTTGCGGCGGGCCCGATCTCTTCAGGCGATGGCTGGGATCGAACTGTCGGCGCGGCGGTGATCGAAGTCCCCTCCGGAAACAATGGGTGTGCGGAGGGTGACTTGCAGTGGCTCGGCCAGCTGACGGAAGGCCTTCGTGGGCATCGACATCGTCTTCCAACGGGGTGATATCTTGCGCGCCCATGCTACGTACAGGTCGAGCCGCACCCCAATGAAAGCGTAGATTCGGTCTTGATGCGGATACAGCAGATTCTGCGGGACCGGTGCCATCTCGCCGACCACGTCATACACAAAGACAAGCATCCCACGAAACTGCGGACCCAAGAGCCGTTGCCACTGTGACAGGCTTTGCAGATCGTCGGTGGTAGTCCAGTTCTTCCAGTAGCGGTTCTTTCGCCCCGAAGGGAACCGACGTCCTTTGACGTCGATCAACCATGACATATCGCTGCCGCTGGGGGTCGCAATGAAGTCGAGATTCTTCAGCGAGCCTGCCCCGTATAGCGACCGACGCCGTTCATCGACGGCGATGTAGGGGATTTTTTCGTCGCGCAAGAAGGCTTCGAGCGCGACTTCATAGTGGTTCGTGCGGATCGTCATCGGTGTTGCCCTCGGGGAGCTGCGAGGTAAGAAGCCGGAGATCATGGTTGGCTTTAATATCGCAACTAGGGGTGACAACACCTTGTCATGGGGGTTATGCGGTGGACCGCAGAATTTTCGAAATTCCCGCAATTAACTCCTCGGCACCCCCCGCGAGGCTGGCCTCGGTCGAGTCGCCCGTCTTCAGATCCTTGAGCTGGCACTTGTTTTCGGCCAGTTCACGATCGCCTGCCACGACGGCTACTTTGAAGCCGCGACGGTCGGCATACTTCAGCTGCTGACCTAGCTTCTTGGCCTCTGGGTAGAGTTCGACGTTGAAGCCAGCCGTGCGAAGCGTGGCCGCGATCTTCAAGTACTGCTGCAGGCTTTTCTCGTCGAAGTACGGCAGGAAGACTTCGGCCGGCGTGGTGCGGGCCTCTATCTTGCCGAGTTCTTCCATTGCGGCCAGTAGCCGGTCGAGCCCCAGCGATGCTCCGATGCCAGGGAGCTCTTGATTGGTATACAAGCTGGCCAGGTCGTTGTAGCGGCCTCCGCTGCAGACGCTGCCGATGCCAGGCAGTTCGCTCAGGAAGGTTTCGAAGATCGTTCCGGTGTAATAGTCCAACCCACGAGCAATCGAGACGTCGATCTGCAGGCGTTCGGCCGGAACGCCGGCGGCTGCGGTGGCCGAGGTCAGCTCGCGCAGTTGTCCGACGCCGATCTCTCCCTTTTCACTACCGGCAACCAGACTATCGAGTGCCAAGAGGATCTTGTCGGTCGAGCCGCCGATTTCGGCCAGCTTCAGAACCTGGGCTGCTTGCTCGGCGGAAGCACCGGCCGTTTCCTGCATTTCCGCAGCGACTTTCTCGGCACCGATCTTGGCCAGCTTATCGAGCGCACGGAGGATCTCAGTCGACTTCTCGACGAGTTCGAGCTTCTCGAGCAAACCGGAAAGGACCTGGCGATTGTTCACGCGGACGGTAAAGCCCTCGAACCCGATCGCCAACATCAGGTCGTGAATGACCAGGGCCGTTTCGATATCGGCCACGATGCTCTTGGTACCGATCGTGTCGAAGTCGCACTGCATGAACTCGCGATAACGGCCGCGCTGGGTGTTCTCGCCGCGCCAGACAGTGGCAATGTGATAGCGTTTGAAAGGAGTTCCCAGTTCGCCGATGTGCTGGGCAGCGAAGCGAGCCAGGGGAACGGTCAGGTCGAAACGCATCCCTACGTCTCGTTTGCCATGATCCTCGAACCGGTACATCTGCCGATCGGTTTCATCGCTTCCTTTGCCCAGCAGAATCTCGGCATATTCGAGCGTCGGCGTATCGATCGGGGCGAAGCCGTACGAACGATAGACGCGGCGAGCCGTGTTAACCAACTCCTCTCGGGGCATCATCGCGTCGGGCAGATAGTCGCGAAAGCCTTTGAGCGTACGGGGTTGGATGAGCTTCTTCTTGTTGGACATGGGATTTGAGTTGGGTTGCGTAGTTGTCAGTATTTGCAGGTAGGACAGGGATGTCGTGTAAGTGTTCGCCCGATGTTGCTTTCTTCAGCCCCGAAAGGGGCGGCAGATAATAGCCAGGGGCGTGAACCCATGGTTATCGTCATTAGAAAGTCATTAGCCCCAACGGGGCGACAGAAGGGTTTCTCAGGTTATGGTTCTGTCGCCCATTCAGGGCGAGGAGCATCGAGAGCTTGGTCGATTAAGACAAGATCGGCAGTTCGGGCGGCTTGGGACTTCGCATGCTTTGACCTGGGCGGCGAGGTGTGGTGGCTTCGGCGTATTCCCAGATTTGCTCTGGGGTTTCGAAGTACTTCTCGTAGCACCAGTCGTCGTCGTATTCGCACGCGTCAGTCGTATAGTCGCGACAGATCTGGGGGCGGGTCTCGTAAATACCGCAGCGATGATCGTCTTGAAGATGCTTACAGGTGGTATGCACCAGCAGATACCAAACATCTTCGTCCAGAAAGACCGAGGCCCGATCGTGCAGGAGGTACCAGCGGATGAACTCGAAATCGGCAAACTCGGTAGGTGTGTCGATCGGCAAAGCGAAGTACTTGCAGCACTTGGCGGTGCAGTGTTCGCACAGGTTCTCATCCGGCCCAAGATCTTCTCGGCGAACCTTTTTCTGGATCATTTTGGCCATCCTCGGCGAGTTGGTGACATTGGTAAGATGTAGGACTTCTTCGGACAAGGTAGCAAACCGGTGCTACAATGCCTAGTTCGGGTCGATATTCGAACCAGGTTCAAACGTTGTTTTCAGACTCCATAGGTAGTTGGCGATGCTCGTTGTGATCACCGCAGTCGGACCCGATAACGTGGGATTGGCCGATCCGATTATTCACTATGTGACGGGTTTAGGGGCGAACATTGCCGAAATCCAGATGTACGACCATGACGAAGAAGCCGTCTTCGCCATGTTCCTGCGTGTGCACATCGATGCCGACCTGTACAACTCGCTGAGAACGGCATTAACCGAGATCGGTCGCCTGAAGAAGCTTTCGATCCGGGTCTGGTCGGCCGATGTCCGCCGCGATTGCCCCCGAATTGCGATCTGCACCACCTACCGCGCGGAGCCAGCCCAGGCTGTGCTCGAAGCGATTGCGGCGGGGGATATCAACGCGATCCCAGCGGTCATGATCGGTAATCGCGATAACTGCAAGGGATTGGCCGAAAGCCACGGCGTCGATTGGCAGAACATCGGCGGCGAGAAAGGAGAGGCCAACGACGAGCAGATGATCGAAATCCTCGACCAGTACGATGTCGATTACGTCCTGTTGGCTCGATACATGCGCGTGTTACCGGCGACCAGCTGTTGGAAATATGCCGGCGGACGGATCATCAACCTGCATCACGGACTTTTGCCGAGCTTTCCGGGGATTCGTCCGTATCACGACGCCAACGAAGTTCGCATGCTGACGTTCGGGGCGACATGCCACTTCATCGTTCCTGAACTGGATGCCGGCAATCAGATCATTCACCAGGAAACGTTCTCAGTCGAACCTGGTACCAAAATCGAAGAGATTCTGCGGATAGGCCAGGAAGTCAACGAGCCTACCTGCCTGGTCGAAGGTCTGCGACGCGTGGTTGCCGGAGAAGTCGAACTGCATTTCCACCGGGTTGTTCCCCGCAAAACGCACGATTAGTCGGACGCATCGCGCGGACGCCAGGTGTCGATTGTAGTGATTGCCCTGGGGGTGCCGATACCAAGGGATGTTGCGGGAAGTCTCTACGGTGATATTCCAATTGCGCTTCTTGCGGTGTTCTTTTAGTGACCTAAGTTTCCGGTGTCTCAGGTAACTTGGAATCAATAAGCGTTTTTTTTAGCGTCCAGTTTTCAGACGCGAAACGACTGTTGATCGGAGTATGGTGGGCAGACCATGCACAATCGACTTCTCGTGATCGAAAGCACCGACGTGCTCCGCAGCAAACTGCGCGAAGTACTCAGTGAACATCACGAGGTACACATTCTGGAAAGCGGAGAGAATGTCCGCCAGGTAATCGAAGAGGTACAGCCCGCGCTGATCCTACTCGATTATCATCTGCGCGATGACTGCGCCGTGGAGATCTGCCGAGCGATTCGTCGCGAGTTCGCCGATCGACAAATTCAGCTGCTTGTATTGGGGCAAGACCTGAATGAATCGCAGCGATTGGAAATGTTTGCCGTCGGTGCCGATAATGTCCTCGAAAAATCAATCGGCCGGCTGGAGTTAACGGCCAAGATCGACGTGCTGATGCGACTGCACAGCGCTTTAATGCGAGCCACCACGGCCGAACGCAAGCTGGAAGGTTATTCTCGCGAGTTAGAGCGGATCGTCGAAAACCGCTCGATGGCAATTCAATCCACACAAGACATCGCCGTGTTCGCGCTGGCCAAGTTGGCGGACTCGCGGGATACGGAAACAGGCGAACATCTCGTACGCATGCGTGCCTATTCGCAAATGATTGCCGAGCAATTGCGAATCAGCGGTCCTTACCAGGACGCCATCGACGAGTTGTTTTTGCAAGATCTCTTTCGTTCCAGCCCCTTGCACGACATCGGCAAGGTTGGCATTTCCGATGCCATTCTGCTGAAACCGGGCAAGCTGACGCCTGAAGAATTCAACGCGATGAAGCAGCACGTCCGCATCGGTGCCGAGACACTGCAGGAAGCAGCCAAGAGCAGCCCGAGCGGCTCGTTCTTTCACATGGCCGCCGAGATCGCTCGCTATCATCACGAACGATGGGACGGATGTGGTTATCTGGAAGGATTGAAGGGAACCGAGATACCGCTGGCAGCACGGATCGTGAGCGTTGCCGACGTGTTCGATGCCCTGTCGAGCAAGCGTGTCTACAAAGATGCTATCCGCGCGGAACAGGCCAAGGCGATGATCTGCGAGGGAAGCGGCACACAGTTTGATCCGGACATCGTCACGGCTTTCGTGGAAACTTTCGACAAGATCGAAGCCTTCTCGGCAGAACAACATAGTGTCGTGCGTTTCCTACATGCCGGATCGGGACAAACGGCCAACTACCACTGGGGCAAGCACCAGGCAGCCACAGAGCTAAGTGGCGAGAATGCCGTAGTGATTAACGATGGTTCTCATCCCATCGGACTGATTATCAAGTGGCTGCAAAGTGTCGGGATGAACGTCCGCATCTGTGGCGAATACGCTTCGGCCAAGCACCTGATTCGTGAAGTATGCCCGATGGTGGTGATCAGCGACTGGGGGCAGAATCGGGCGGCCGCCGAGATGTTCTGCCGGTGGATCCGCGAAGAGCGTTTGCCGCGCTATGTCTACACGATGGTGTTGGCCGACCAGGGTTTGTTGAGCGATCCCACGCTGGCCTACCGGCTGGGGATCGACGACGTGTTTTCCCACACCATCAGCCGGGAAGAATTGCTCTCGCGTATCAACTCGGCAAGTCGCGTGATCGAGCTGGAAAACCATCTCCGCACAGTGGAGCGCAACGACCCATTGACCGGCCTGGCGACGTTGCGCTACCTGAACGACCAATTGAAACGGGAGTGGGTTCGGGCTCGTAACTATCACTTGCCGATCTCTTGCGTGGTGATTGACGTCGATGATTTCAGCGACATTAATCGCGACTATGGTGTCGAAGCTGGCGATAGGGTTCTGCAGCAACTTGCTCAAACGATCGCCGCTCACGGACGTCAAATCGATTACCTATGCCGACTAGACAGCGACCGCCTGCTTTTGGTGTTGCCTGAATGTGCGGAGGTAAATGCCTATCGCATAGCCATGCGGATCGAAATGCTGGTCGACAAGATTGTGGTCGAGGTCAATGGCAAGCAGGTTCGCTGCTCGGTGAGCATGGGAGTAGCTCAGCGAAACAACGACGTGCCTAACCTGGAAGCATTGATCGACAACGCGGAAATCGCACTGAAGGTTGCCAAGAGCTCGGGCAAGCGTCATGTCGTTTGCTTAGGTAACTGCCAGGACACTGCCGGCATGATGGCGGCCGATGATCAGGTTCGAGAACGTCTGGAGCACCTGGCTGCTTCCGAGATCATGACTTCTCCTATCCTGACAATTAAGCAGTCTGATAAGATTGCCGCGGCCACGCAACTGCTCATCAAGGAAGGGTTCAACTCGGCCCCCGTCGTCGATGAAAAGGGGTACCTGGTTGGCATTATTTCTGAGAAAGATCTGATGCAGGCGTTCCGTCGACCGGAGGCCGGCAGCACGCTCGTCTCAGGCGTGATGCATAGCGAAGTCGTCAGCTTTGATGAATCCGATCCCGCGATTCATGTCTACGAATACCTGAGCCAGGCCGCGATGCGGCGGGTGATTATCGTTAAAGATGGACGCCCCGTAGGTGTGATCAGTCGCGGAAACTGCCTGCGGTGGGTGCATCAACTTGATGTCGAGATGGGACTGGGCGACCCTACAAAACTGGCCGATGTCCTCGACTCGGGAATTATGGAAACGGCTACCCTGAGCCAGATTCGAGACATTATCAAAGGCATGGATCAGGCCCCCACAGCTGGCTCGATCGATCGCCTGAGTTTCTAACCGGCAGCGTGTTGCTATTCAGCGCTGGCCCTCCTTGTTACGATACGTGATGTGTAATTCATTCATTTCGTCGCGTGTCCTAGGGGATTTCCGTGGTTTCGCAGGAAGTTTTCGACCAGTTCCGTCAGCAAATCCAAGATTCCGGCAGTTTGGCGGCGATCGAGAATATGATCGAGTATTTCCGCCAAGAGAAGCAGCATGTGCAGCTGTTCGAGATGTACAAGCTGCGTGCCCGTGCGAGGCTCGGCCTGCCGCTGCTATTTCCTGGTGTCTCGGAAGATCTCTCCGAGGAGCAACGAACGCAACTGGAAGATGCCCTGGTCGAAGCTTGCGACGAAGTCGGCCGGTTGTTGCTAGATGCCGGACAAATTCGCGAAGGCTGGTACTATCTTCGCCCTGTCGGAGACAAAGCCCCGGTGATTGAAGCCTTGAAAGAGGCTGAGGTCGACGAGGACAACATCGAAGACTTGATTGAAGTCGCGCTGTACGAAGGGGTGGCACCAGAGATCGGCTTTCGTTGGATGCTGGAACATTACGGCACGTGCAATTCGGTCACTACGTACGAACAGCAACTCGCTGGCATGCCTCCGGCCGCTCAGCAGCCCCTGGCCGCATTGCTTCTCGATCATGTTTACGACGAACTGATGGCGACCGTCGTGGCCGATATTTCGCACCAAGAGGGGACCGAGCCGCAAGAGAAATCGCTGAGCGAGATCATCGCCCCGCGCGACTGGTTGTTTGCTAACTCGGCCTATCACATCGACACCAGTCACCTTGCCGCGACCGTCCGCTTCGCGCGGGTGCTGCGCGACGAAGCCCACCTACGCAAAGCGTTGGAACTGGTCGATTACGGTGCGCATTTGGATCAGGCCTTCCAGTACGAGCAGACACCGCCGTTCACCGAGCTTTATCCCAGTCACAAGCTCTATTTTCAAACGCTACTGGGCGAGGATGCCGAGAGTGGCCTGGCTTACTTCCGCGAGAAGGCCGAAGCGTCTGATATCCGTCGCGAAGGTTCGCTCGCTATCGAGACCTACATCGAGCTTCTCTCGCGTCTGGGTCATCATAACGAGGCGTTGGAAGCGGCATTGCAGATGATCCCGCCTGGTATTCATACCATTGGGATTTCACCCAGCTTGATCGAGTTGAGCCAGAATGCCGGAAACTTCGAGCGACTGGCCGAACACTCAAAAGAACTAGGAGATCCGCTCGGTTACGCAACGGCTCTCCTGTTTGCCAAGCGAGCCGCCGGAGAAGGTTAAATCCCTTCCGGTACGCCTGTCCAGCCGGGCGGCAGTTGGCCGTCGCCGAAACGCTGTTCCTTCCACGGGTCACCGACGTTGTGGTACCCGCTTTGTTCCCAGTAGCCAGGCTGATCCGTCGCACTGAGCTCGATTGCTTTGATCCACTTGGCGCTCTTCCATGCGTAGAGCAACGGGACAATACCACGGACAGGCCCACCGTGATCGGCGTTGATCTCTCTTCCGTCGTGCATGTCAGCCAGCAAGGCATCTTCGCTTAAGAAGGACTCCAGCGGAAGATTAGTCGTCCAGCCGTTGTCGTAGCCATGGCAAATCACGAACCTGGCTTCCGGCTGAATGCCGGCCTGCTGCAGAAGATAACGCGTCGAAACTCCTTCCCATAGGTTCCCAAGTCGCGACCACTGGGTTACGCAGTGGAAATCGGAAAAGACTTTCACACGGGGTAATGCTTGGAACTCTTCCCAGTTGAATGTCAGCTCGCGCTCGACGAGCCCGAATACTTGCAGCGACCACGTTTCTTTGTTCACTTCCGGCACGATTGTCGCGTGAAGTACCGGCCACTTTTTCGTGCGTGTTTGCCCCGGCGGAATGCGATTTTCCCGATGCGTGTCACGGCTGATGATCACGTCTTCGGCCTCCGCATGATGGTGCGGGGCAGGGGGATGCTCTTTCTGGTACTTCTCGCGGTCGTGCTCGTTCATGTGTTCAATAGCGTTTCAGTGGACTTGAGGGCGTCGTCGAGCTGGCGATGTTGCACTTGCTGATGTAATTGTCGCAGCCCTTCGATTTGGCGATCCGTGAAGGGCAACGGCTCGTGTGCCTGGGGAACATGTGGAATCAGGTGAAAAACGATCGAGGTGATCAACTGCGGCACCCCTTGGCTGGTGACCGCGCTGGTGGCGATCATTTCACGGGAAGCCGGCACACGCACGTCATCGGCCAGGTCGATTTTGTTGACCACGTGCAAGGCCGACGGAAGCTCCTGTAGCGACTGATCGAGTTCGTCGGGCTTCAGGTCGGCGGCATCGTGCATCACGATCACCAGGTCGGCCGTTTTGAGCGCGGCTTTCGCTTTGGCGATACCTGCCTGCTCGATGGCATCGTCGGAAACACGAATACCGGCCGTGTCCGAGAACTGCACCGGCCAGCCGTCGAGGGCGGTCGTGGCGTGCAGCACATCGCGCGTGGTCCCTGGCATATCAAGCACGATCGCGCGGTCGTAGCCCACGATTTTATTGAGCAAACTACTTTTACCAACGTTGGGGGGGCCCGCGATGACAATCAGCCACGGTTGTGTCAGATGCTTGCCAAAGGGGGCCAGCGATAGCAGATGGGCGATCTTCTGCTCCGCAACTTCGAAGTTCGATTGCTTGAGAAGTTCACCGATCGTATCGATTTCGCGAGATAACGCCCCGTTGGCTTGATCGAGCAAATGCAGCGCGGCTTGGGAAGTGACTGCCCGCGGTAGTTCGATCTTGGCTTCGGCCACAATCGCATCGGATTGCTCGGAAAGGGTGCGGGCTTGCCACGACTGGACCTGACAGCCAGCCGAGGCGAGATGCTTAAGAATCCGCTGGCTGGCCTGAACGCCTCCGTGGCAATGGATTTCGACGAGATCATCGGCCAGCCTGGCAACGACCAGTTCTTCACCGAAGGACTCGCCTTCGGCCTGCCAATGCCCTACCAGGATGCGACCGATGTCGGCATCGTTCACCCTGGTCTTGCCGAGGCTTGTAAAAAAACGATCGGCCAACGCAACCGCTGCAGGCCCTTGCACCGAGATGGTCGCAATGGCACCTCGTGCGGGCGGTGTAAGAACCGCGGCTGCTGTTGGCGTGGCGATAGCTGGCATCCGATTTAAAGCCCGAGGAAGTTGCTGGCCTGACCAGCCACTTCCGTCAAGCAGCCAGGCTGGAAAGGACTCTTCAGGTCGGCGCTTTGAGCGAGCTCCTGGAATGGCAGGGTTCCCCCTCGGGCGCAAAGTGCCAGGTAATCTTCCATCGCTTGATCGAAGTTTTGCTGCGACCGTACCCAGAACTGCAAAGCACAGCATTGAGCCAGCGTGTAGTCGATGTAGTAGAACGGCGACATGTAGATGTGCCGCTGCTTCTGCCAACGTCCCCCTTCCGGCAAGTGCGGAAGATCGCCGAATTTCATGTGCGGGAGATAGATCCGTTCGAGTTCCCGCCACTTGGCATTTCGCTCGCTCGGTGTCATTTCGGGATTCTTATACACTTCGTGCTGGAAGTGATCGACCGAGACACCATACGGCAAAAAGAGAAGTCGTGACGCGAGATGGATCTTACGGAAGCGATCTGCCTCGTCACCGAAGAACTTCTCCATATGCGGCCAGCAGAGGAATTCGAGGCCCATCGAGTGGATCTCGCACGACTCCATGGTGGGCCACACGTTATCCAGCAGCGGCAGCGACATGCTCGCGTAGCACTGATAGGCATGACCGATTTCGTGGGTGAAGACCTCGACGTCGCCAAGCGTGCCGTTGAAGTTCGCGAAGATAAATGGCACCCGCTGCTGCAGCAGACTGGCACAAAAGCCACCGCCTGCTTTCCCAGGGCGGTTTTTCAGGTCCATCAGGTTCTTGTCTTGCATCAACTGAAAGAACTCACCCAGCCGCTTGTCCATTCCTTCGAACATGGCCTGAGCTTGTTCGATCTGATGTTCGTAGCTTCCTTGCGGGCGAGGATTTCCTTGCTGGTCGTGGATGGCTTCGTCCCAGTACATCAGCGGATCGAGCCCAAGCATTTCCCCCTGCCGTTTGCGAATTTCGGTGCAAAGGGGAACGATCTTGTCGATCACTTCCTGACGATACTGCTGGACGTCTTGCTCGTTGTAATCGATGCGCGACATCCGCTGGTATGCGAGTTGGACGAAGTTCTCATACTTCAGCTTCTTGGCCATCTGGTCACGAAGCTTGACCATCTTGTCATAAATCTGATCGAGCTCTTCGTGGTTTTCGGCGAACCATCCCCACATGGTCGAGAGGGCATCGTAGCGAACGCTGCGATCATTGTCTTCGGCGAATTCGATGATGCCGGAGAGGTTCGTTTCCTTGCCTTGAAAGGTGAACGCTGCGCTAGCCAGCAGCTCGTTGTACTTCGAGACCAGCTTCGCTTCTTCGACCAGGTCGTCTTCGATGACAGGATCGAACGAGTTCACCTGACATTGCCACAACGCGGTGGCCTGGGCTCCGAAGCGTTGGACAATCTTCTCTTTTCGGTCTTCAACGAGCAGCAGCTTCTTAATTTGAACGTCGAGATCGGTCAGCTTGGGATGGATCTCGTCGCGGCGATCCATGGCTGCTTTGTAGGCTGCGTTTTTGGTGTCTTGATTGAAACGGATCTCCGTCAAATTGCACCACGAATCGATTTCGCGGCGGACGTCATCCCAGCGCTGGAGCCATTGAAATAGTTCTTCTCCGCGCCCATCGTTGCCGTTGAGGTCTTCAATTCCCTTCGCGATCTCGGCATAGCGAGTCTTGAGTTCCGCGAGATTCGGCTCGGGAAGTTCGAGCTTGCTAAAGTCGTCCATTCCAATGGTCCTACAGCTGAATAAGTGAGGAAAATCTAGATTCTTTGGTAACGATGTGTGCGTTTGACTTTGCGGTCTCACTAAGACATTATGAAAAGCACACTCTTCGTTCCGCGCGCTTCTCTTGGTGACAATTTAAAGATCATACCTCATGGCCGATGAATTCTTCTACAAGTTCAATCCGGATGCGCCGGAAGTAGGTCCGATTGATTCAAAAACTTTGAAGCAGCTCGCCGGTAGTGGGGCGATTCAACCTGAAAGTCTCCTCCGCCGCGGCACCGGCGAGTGGATTACCGCTTCGACGGTGAAAGGTCTCTTCCCAAGTGGTAGTGCCAGTCCTCCTGAAGCGATCCCTGTCGCACCGCCGGCAGGCACTGTCCCGATCGCTACACCGGTAACCGCAGCGCCTGTTACATCGGCATCGCCACCGGAAGCCATCCCGGTGGCTCCACCGGCAGCAGATACAGGAGGGGGGTTAAGCTTCCCCGATCTGGCTCAGTCGAAACCGGCAGCGGACGTTCCGGCCGGGCTCGACTCGTTGGTGGTCGCTCCGAAGAAACCAGGGGGCAAGCCAGCCAAAAAAGGGAGCCACGCAACCGCGAAGAAAGCCGCGCCGGCACCGGCGACTCCGAAGATCGAAGTCCCCAAGGCGGAAGCACCAAAGGCCGAAGCACCAAAAATCGAGGTACCTAAAGCGGAACCCGTTGCGGTACCAATGGCCGCTGCGCCAGTAGTCGCTGCGCCGACTGCGGTAAAGCCGGTTGCTGAGGCCCCCAATCCTTATGCCGCCGATCCACCGGCTGGGCGAAGCAAAGCTCGTCGCAAAGGAAGTGGTGGACTTGGTTCGCTGTTTAACTTCGATGTGATGATCGCCCCGACCGTGATCAAGACCCTGTTCTTTTTGATCTCGGGGCTGATATTTCTGGTGTATCTCGCGATCACGGCACTTTCGTTGGTGTCCGCGATTCTTACGGGCGAACTACTCGCTATTGCGGGTGCGGCTGGTATCGCGATAGTGGGCTTCCTTGTGGTCCTGATCTATATCGTCATTCTTCGCGTCTCGGCCGAAGTATCGCTTGTTTTCTTCACCATCAACGACAACGTGCGTGACATGCGCGACATGATGGCCGAGCGACAAGGCACCATCGATTAGTCTGCCTGCCGCAAGCGAACCCTAGGCAATTGCCTATCTCTAGCCCGTTGGGCGGCCGATTTGCTTCGGTCTGCCGCCCTGCGGGGGTTCGGGTGGTTGACGATTTCCCACTCGCCAGCCTACAAAGGGGGCTGATTCTCTCTCCCGGACTGCGTTGTCGGTATACAGATTTAGATTGGTTCTGCCATGTCTCTCGACCCTGTTATTCAAAATGCCATTATCAGTGTCAGCAACAAGCAAGGTCTGACCGAATTTGCCCAAGGGTTGGTCGATGCGGGCATCACCATCTACAGCACCGGAGGAACCCGGCGTCACCTGGAGGAAGCCAACATCCCGGTCAAAGACGTCACCGAGTACACCCAGTTCCCCGAAATGATGGACGGTCGGCTGAAGACCCTTCATCCCAAGATCTTCGGCGGCATCTTGTGCCGACACGATCGCGAAGACGACATGACCGCCATCGGAGAGCACGGCATCTTCGCCATTCCGTTGGTCGTGGTGAACTTGTATCCCTTCGAGGAAACGATTGCCAAAGAAGGGGTGACTGATGCCCAGGCCATCGAACAGATCGATATCGGTGGGCCAAGCCTGGTGCGTGCCGCCGCTAAGAACCACGCTTTCAGCACGATTGCCTGTAAGCCATGCCAATACCCCGAAATTCTCGCCGAACTGAAAAATGGCGGGAAGACTTCGCTGGTCCTGCGTCGCAAGCTGGCGGCGGCTGCCTTCGCCCATACGGCTGCTTACGATGCCGCGATCGCCAACTACTTCGAGAAGGAAGAAGACAACCCCTTCCCGGAAACGCTACGTCAGACGTTCGAGCGCAAGGCTGTGCTGCGTTACGGCGAAAACCCGCATCAGCAAGGTGCCGTCTACGCGGTACCGAAGTTCAGCGGGGCTTCGCTGGTCGATGCCAAGCAGCTCAACGGCAAGGAGCTTTCGTACAACAACCTGCTCGATCTCGACAGCGCCCTGGCGATTGCCCGCGGTCTGCCGGACGTGGCGGTTTCGGTAATCAAGCACAACAACCCGTGTGGTGCGGCTTCCGCTTCTACGCTGGTCGAAGCTTGCGAAAAGGCGATGCTGGGGGATCCGCTCAGTGCGTTTGGTAGCGTGATTGGTATGAACCGGGAAGTCGATGCGGCCACGGCGGAATATCTTTCGACGCCAGGTTTGTTCGTCGAAGCGATCGCGGCCCCGAGCTTCTCGAAAGAAGCTGTCGAAATCCTGACCACCAAGCCCAAGTGGAAGGCCAACGTTCGCTTGATGGAAGTTGGTCCGCTGGAAGGGAAGCGACCCGAGTTCCAATCGCGTTGGATCGAAGGGGGACTGCTCGTGCAGAACACCGACTTCCAGCTCGATGATCCCAGCACCTGGCAGGTCGTCACCGAAACGCCAATGGACGAAGCGATGAAGCAGGAACTGCTGTTCGCCTGGGAGATCTGCCGCTTCGTTAAATCGAACGCAATCGTCCTGTGCAAGGACCGTTCGCTGGTGGGTGCCGGGGCAGGGCAGATGAGCCGCGTCGATTCGGTTCAGATCTCGATCGAGAAAGCCGCCGACCGGGCACCTGGTAGCGTGCTGGCCAGTGACGCGTTCTTCCCCTTCCCGGACTCGATTCACGAAGCGTCCAAAGCAGGCGTCAAGGCGTTTATTCAGCCAGGCGGTTCGAAGCGAGATCAGGAAGTGATCGATGCGTGCAACGAGCACAAGCTGCCGATGATCTTTACCGGTGTCCGTCACTTCCGACATTAATCTGCCGCAAGACAACAACATGGCTGAGCCGACTGTCCTCGATAAGATCGTTACCAAAAAGTGGGAAGAGATTGCCGCGGCAAAGTCGGTTCGTCCGCTGGTAGAAGTCGAAGCTCGCCTGGCCGACGCACCCGCGCCGCGGGACTTTTTGGGCGCGCTCTCGTCAGGGGGCGCGGTCAAGCTGATTGCCGAGGTGAAGAAGGCTAGCCCGTCCAAGGGACTGATTCGCCCCGATTTTCATCCGGTGCAGATCGCCCAGGACTATGAAGCAGCAGGCGCGGCGTGCATCAGCTGCCTGACCGACGAGTCGTTCTTTCAAGGGCATCTCGATTATCTGGTCGCCATTCGCCGTGAAGTCGGCTTGCCGATTTTGCGGAAAGATTTCGTACTCGACCCTTACCAGGTGATCGAAGCCAGAGCCGCTGGTGCCGATGCGGTGCTGCTGATTGCCGAGTGCCTGGATGACGATGCCCTGAAGTCGTTGCATGATCAGATCTGTGAACTGGGTATGACGCCGCTGGTCGAGCTTTACGACGAGTCGAATGTCTCGCGCGTGCTGGACATTGGTGCCCAATTGGTCGGGATCAATAACCGTGACTTGCGAACGTTCGAGGTCGATCTGAATCACACAATACGACTTGGCCGCCAGATACCTGACCACTGTGTGCTGGTGGGTGAGAGTGGAATCTTTACGCATGACGACATTCGCTTGCTGCAAGAGAACGATGTTGACGCGGTATTGGTTGGCGAAAGCCTGATGCGGCAGGACGATGTGCAAGCCGCTGTTCGCAAACTTTTGGATGGGGCGTAGCCGATAGTAGGGGTGGCTTCGCTGTTTCACCTATTCGAGGGCACCCTCAATGAGCTTTGCCCGAACCATTTGGGCCATCTTTCTGATACCGCTGCTGGTGCCCCAGCAAGCTTGGGGTGGTCCTCCGGGTGGCGTGCAAGCCGGAAGCAGTTTTCTAGAAGGCGTATTGCATCCGTGGTTCGGTATCGATCACCTGCTGGCAACGCTGGCGATTGGGCTGCTGGTGGTCCATGTCGATAAGGGCTCGATGATCGCGGTGCCACTTGTCTTCTTAAGCAGCTTGATGGCGGGAGCTGGACTGCATGGAAGCGGGATCTGGCTACCCTGGGGAGAACCCGTCGTCGCCGTGTCGGTCATTCTGCTAGGCGTGTCCTTGATCCCAGGATGGAAATACCGGGAGCTATTGCTAGCAGTTGTGGTCGCCCTGTTTGGAATTCTTCATGGCTATGTGCATGGCACCGATAAACTCTCTGGTTCGTTACCACTGGCATTTCAATTTGGTCTTCTGTTGGGAACTTCGTTGCTGTTAGGGGTGGGAATCTGGGTAGGGCACTGGATCGAACCGACCTCGCGGTTGTCGCGAAGTATGGGGGTCGTGATCGCTTTGGGAGGGGTGGCAGTTCTCATCCACAGCCTCATCGCTTAGTCGCTGCTAGCGTGCTAAGACTGCAGATGTGTCTTGCGTTGAATCCCTCATCTCGGGTAGTAGTACCCTTCACGAAAGACTCGGAAGGACATTTCGCCTGTGGCGATTCGGAAAACTGAACGAGATTCACACAGCACTCATGGCCTGATCGTCGATGCAGAATCAAGAGATAAAACCTGTTCTGCCTCACGTGCCATCGGCCGCGAACTTGTCGACCATGCCCGACACGAACCAAACACAATACAGTCCACAGCCAAATTCTCTTCAGCCATTGCTGATTGGGATGGCGCTCGTGCCGCTAGTTCTGTTGGCAACGCTCACGCTGCTCTGCTATTGGACACCGCTCGACCTGGCTGTCACGCGTCAGTTTTTCAGTACCCAGGGAGAACGCTTTCCTTATACGGAAACGTTTTTGGCGAACACGATTTACGACTACGGCCCGATACCTGCGGTTGTGTTTGGCGTGGGGAGCGTCGCCGCATGGATTGGCAGCTTTCTCTTCACTCGGCTACGAAGTGTAAGAAAAGGAGCGCTGTTCTGCTCGCTGGCCATCCTGATTGGCCCTGGGATCTTGATCAATACGGTCCTGAAGCCGAACTGGGGACGTCCGCGTCCGTGCGATACGGTCGTGTTTGGTGGCCAGTATGAATATATTCCGCCTGGAACGATTGGGCCGTATGAAATGGCCAAGTCTTTCCCCAGCGGTCATGCTTCGATGGGTTTTGTGTTCCTGCTGCCAGCATTTCTTCTGCTTCGCAAGAACCCAAAAGCGGCGATGTGCGTATTTGCCGTGGGGTTTATGTGTGGTGCTGGTGTTGGTGCTTCCCGCATTGCCGAGGGGGGGCACTACCTGAGTGATATTGCTTGGAGTGGTGCGATCGTCTACTTTACCGGCCTCACGTTATACGTGGGAATGTACGGTTGGAAACAGCCGGACCAATCTGCTCCCAGCACGGCCGAAACGTTGCCGTTTTCGCTTGAGAGCCAGACAGACAACGTCGAAAACGTTCGTAAAAGTTCCGCCGCTTAAGTAAAGCACAGAAGTTCTCATGACAACGATCCAGAGGTATGTCTTGTGGGAGATCACCAAGGTCTTCCTGCTCTGCCTCGGAATCACCGTGCTTTTGATGACCGTCGGCGGCGGTGTGAACGAAGGGCTCAAGAAGGGATTGCCACCCGGCGTGATCCTGAACATGCTCCCTTACTTCATTCCCGAGATGCTGCGGTACACCATCCCCGGCTGCATGCTCTTTGCCGTCTGCACGGCCTTCGGCAGAATGGCCGCTTCCAATGAGATCACCGCCATCAAGTCGGCCGGTATCAACCCGATGGAGTTGATGTGGCCGGTGTTGACGCTGGCCTACTTTCTCAGCTTCTTCACCTTCTGGATGTACGATGCCTGTGCGGCCTGGTCGCGGCCAAATCTGCATCGCGTGGTAGCGGAATCGCTCGACGATACGGTCTACGGGGTGCTTCGAACACAGCGCAATTTCAAGATGTCTGGCTTCTCGGTCACGGTGAAGTCAGTGCAGGATCGTAAGTTGATCAGTCCCACGTTTCAGGTCGCCGCGACCGATTCGCAGCCGTCGATCTACTTGGAAGTGGAAGAGGCCCAGCTGAAGACCGACCCCAAGACAGGCATCCTCCAACTGATTTGCCGCGACGGTACCGTCGAGTTTGGCGACGAAGGGAAGTTCGAGTTTCCCGACGAGCGCGTCATCTATCTCGACCATCTGAATTCCATTGAACTGAACGAAGACAATTCGTCTCCGGCGAACCTGACCTTGAAGGCGATTCCCCGGCAGATCGATCGCGAGAAGGAGCTCGTCGCGAAATCGAAAGTGAAGCTCGAAGAAGCGAGCAGCGGTGACGACGCGGCAGTCCTCGACAATGCCAAGCATAACTTGAAGCATCATCAAAAGCGGTTGTATCGCCTGCAGGCCGAGCGTCAGCGCCGCTTGGCCAATGGGTTTGGTGTCTTCTGTTTTGTCTGCATGGGGATCCCGGTCGCCATTTGGAGAAAGTCGTCGGACAATGTTTCGACCTTCTTCACCTGCTTCCTACCCATCTTGCTGTTGTATTATCCGCTGCTGGTCATTGGCGAGCAGACGGCCCGGGAAGGAACCTTTGGGGCGGCCCCGGTGTGGATTGCCAACGCCGTCTTGATCGTGATTGGCGCAGCACTCATTTGGCGAGTGAATCGGAACTAGCAACCAGCTCATGAATACACCACACGAGGCCATGACGGCCGACTCCGCTGATTCATCCTTGTGGACCCGCCGAGCGATCTGGTTGCTGCTGGGCTTGGGATTGTTTCGAGTTTTCTACCTCGCGCTCGATCCGTTCGACCTGGTCCACGACGAGGCCTACTACTGGGATTGGTCGCGACAGTTAGATTATGGCTACTTCAGCAAGCCTCCCATGATTGCCTGGATCATTGGCCTGTCGACGCGGCTGTTGGGCGATAGTGAATTCGCCGTTCGCCTGCCGGCTACGCTGCTGGGGACTGGTAGTCTCGCGTTTGTCTTTTTGCTGGCTCGCCGCATGTACGATGCGAAAATCGGCTTTTGGGCGATGCTGCTGGCAGCCATGACGCCTGGCAACGTAGCGATGAGCTTGCTGATGACGATCGATTCGCCGTTCCTCTTCTTCTGGAGCGTCGCCATGTATTGCTTCTGGCGTTTGCTGGAACGGGGCGAAGGACGTTGGAAGTGGATCGTCGCTACCACGATCGTAATTGGTCTTGGCCTGCTGACCAAGCAAACCATGGCCGGCATACTGGTCTTCGGCGGTCTATTCGTCCTGCTTTCTCGGGAAGACCGACACGAAGCGATTCGACCGACCCTGTATATCTGTGCAATCGGGGCCCTGTTGTTCCTGCTGCCGGTGGTTTACTGGAACTATCAACACGATTGGGTCACGCTACATCACACCAGCGAGCACTTCCAAGGCGAGCCTGTTTCCATCCTGCGGCGCGTAGCGATTTCGCTGGAGTTCGTGGGCGGGCTATTCGGTGTCATTTCGCCGGTCACCTTCTTTCTATTTATCTGCGTGACGGCGTTCGGGCTTTTGGCATTTCGCCAGGTCGGACGTCGCGAACGTTACCTGTTGTGCCTGAGTGCACTGCCGATGCTGCTGGTGCTGGGTTTGAGCTTGAAGCAGCGTCTGGAACTGAACTGGCCGGCTCCTTTCTTCAGTGCCGGTCTGATCCTGGTGGCTGCCTGGGCGCTGGGATATGTGCAACTACCAAATTTGTTTCTCAAGCCAGGCGAATGGCGACTGCGTTATGCGGCCACCGTCGGGGCGATCTTCCTGGTTGGTACCTACGCGATGCCGTTGGCATTGCCGGTGCTGGGGCTCAACGGAAGTAAAGTTGACGCGCTGGTCCGGATGCGCGGTTGGGAAGAACTCGGGTACGAAGTGGGAGCTCGCCTCGAAAGCCACGATGCCCAGTCGCAAGCCATGATCGTCACGGCCGGTCGGGCTGTTGCTTCGGAGCTGGCGTTCTACATGCCACAGCATCCGAAGGTATACCTGTGGGGAGACAACCAGTTTCCTCTCTCGCAGTACGATGTCTGGGGTGGCCCTGACGAAACCGAGAGCCGCGACTTTCTGCTGGTCGCCCACCAGGGAGAAGAGATCCCGCTTCCGCTCAAGCTGGCGTTCGCATCGATCGAGCCGCTGGAAGAAGTTGAAGTGGAAGTCGGGCCTGCACGCAAGCACGCCGTGACCATCTATCGCGGCTCCGGCTTCCGAGGCTGGTCGGTCGCCAAGAGCATTCAAGCCGATCAACAGACGCTACGTCGATAACCGCTTACAGCAAGTGCCGTGCTTTGATCTCGAGGTACTGATTCACCAGGTTGGCGGTCAGATCTTCGGGGAAGACATCAAGTGCCAAGACCCCTTTGTGGCTCAGATCGGTCAGCACATGGTGCCGCCAGGTAAGGATCTCGGCGGCGGCGGCGGCTCGGAATAAGTCAGGCCCGTACGGCTTCTCGTTCTCGGCGGCGTCGAACAATCGATGATCCCGCAGCAGCACTCCCAGTGGTAAATGCCGCCCTACGAGCGTTGTCAGGTACTGTTCGATCTGATGCGAGTTCACCTCATCGATCACGTTGGTGATCAGCACTACCAGCGACCGTTTCCGGCAGTTGGTTCGCAGATGCATGAATGCTTCGTCGTAGCGAGATTCGACCAGCTGCGGAAACTGATCGTAGCTGGCGTGCAGCAGATGGTTCATCTGGTTGGCACCCGACTTTGGAGGCACGTACTTGTGGACTCGATCAGAAAAAGCGATCGCTCCGACCGAGTCTCCCTGTCGCAGAGCGACGAAGCTCAGCATCAGCATGGCGTTGAACGCATGGTCGAGCAAACTGATGCCATCGGCCTCGTTGGTCATCATTCGCCCGCAGTCGATCATGAACATGATCCGCTGGCTCTGACTGGTTTGGAATTCGCGGACCGTCAGACGACGTCTGCGGGCCGTGCTGCGCCAATCGATATGCTTGTAGTTGTCGTCGCGGGTGTAGTCACGTAGACGCTCGAAGTCATGGTCTTGTCCCACCTTTCGCGTTCGCCGCACGCCCACCAGGCTCAGGCGATTGGTACGAGCCAGTAAAGCGTACTCGGCCAGCTGCTTCATGTCGGGGTAGACGCTGATGGCGATATGAGCCGGGACCTTGATGATCTTCTTCCAGAATCGGAGCTTGCTGTCGACCTGAATGAAAACCGTATCCATGGCGAACGACCCACGCTTGGTTGGTTCCATTTCGTAGTGCACCGTCGTGCGGCTACGTGGTACGACGTCCAGGTTAAACTCTTCGGGCACTGCCTGGAACTGTTGCGGAACGTCATCGCGAACCGACAAGTGCAGATGCAGGGGGCCTTTGTAGGTAACCGTCAGGATTACCTTCTGCTTTTTCAGCAGCGAAGCAATGCGGCTTGTCTCGCGTTCGACGGAAAAGTGTTTTGCACTGGGGAGGCTCGTCAGGTCGATCATGGCAATCACCGCAATGACGACATTCAAGCCGAACAGTGCCCAGGCAACCCACGTGAGCGAATTGCCCACCGTGGCAAATGCAAACAGCACGCAAATAGCCAGCGCCGCGACGAATGTAATTCCTAACCAGATCCGGGCAGAAAGCGGCAGGAACGAGACTTGAAACCGGTTCCATTGCAGCGAATGGGCCAGGAACTGCACAAACGAGAAAATACCCACCGTCAGAGCGACAATCAGCAGAAACAGGATCGGCCCCATCAGGCTGCTGGCATCGGCAAGCAAAATGGCGATCACTGGTACCGGCATGAGTGCCGCAAAGGCCAGTGCCAACCAGATCGACGGGGTAGTCCTCTTCCATCGAGCAAGGATGGCCAAGGGTAATACCATGGCCAATAGTTGCATCATGGGTTGGGTGAGGACATTGGTCCACAGCCCGACGAAGAAGTCTTGCAGGATCGAGATCACAGACGCGGCACCTCGATCGTGCGGATCAGTTCGGTCAACAGTTCGTCGGCGGTATGCCCTTCCACTTCGGCTTCGGCGGAAAGGACAACGCGGTGTCGCAGAGCCGGCAAGGCAATCTGCACCACGTCGTCCGGCACCGCATAATCTCGGCCATTGAAAGCGGCTAACGTACGAGCCCCTTGCATGAGCGTGATGCCGGCACGGGGAGACGCCCCCAAGTGAAACTGAGGCCACTTACGCGTCAGACGCACGATCTGATTGATGTAGTCGATCAGCTTGTCGGCAATCAGCACGTCACCGTTTTGCTTGGTGACCTCCATGATCTTCGCCGGGGAAGTGATCACCTCGAGCTCTTCTTCCAGCCGCTTGTTGATGTCGACTTGCTGGCTGTGCTGCTTCAAGATTTCCGCTTCTTCGGTTTCGTTCGGATAGTCGAGGTTCAACTTGAACATGAAGCGGTCGAGCTGAGCTTCTGGCAGGTTGTAGGTACCTTCCGACTCAATCGGGTTCTGCGTGGCCATCACCAGAAACGGTCGCTCGATCTTGTGGCTGGTGCCGTCGATCGTCACGCGGAATTCCTGCATCACTTCCAGCAAGGCCGCGTGTGTCTTGGCAGGCGAACGGTTGATTTCGTCGGCCAGAAGCAGCTGCGTGAAGATCGGGCCAGGGCGGAAGCGGAACTCGTTCGACTTCATATCGAAGAACGGTGCCCCGGTTATATCCGACGGCATCAAGTCGGCGGTGAATTGCACGCGGCCGAAGTTGCAACCCAACACACGTCCGAGGGTTCGCACGAAGAGGGTCTTCCCCAGACCGGGAGCACTTTCGATCAGCACGTGACCGCCGCTGAACAAGGCGACCAGCGTACCGAGCACCAGTTCTTCTTGCCCCACGTAAATCTTCGAGATTTCGTCGGTGATACGCTGAAACAGATCGCGTGTTTCGGAGAAGGCCGAGTCATCCGTGTGATGGCCTTGCAGCGTGGTGCTGGCTGGGCGAAGGGGCTGCGATGGGGCTTCTGCCTGTGGAGCTGGTGGTGACAGCGGGGCCAGGCTGGACTGCTCGGCGCTGGCGAACAGGTCGTCTCCCAGCGTACCAACCGGCTTCTGTTCCGTCGTCGGAGGTTCGCTTGTTGGTGCGGTAGAAGGCACGCTCGTACCGTTTGCTTCACTGGAAGCGGGAACGACCTGCACGCTGTCGCACTGCGGACAGCGCGCCTTCTTGCCGGCCGCTTCGGGGCCGACACGCAATTTCTTGCCACAACCGCTACAAGGAAATTCGATAATATCAGGGGTGGAACTACTCATGGATGCTCGCTTATCGTAATGCACACCATCTTGTCAATTCGTGGCAGGCTTGCTTGAGCGAAGACAGGGCTTACTTTCCCTCTCCGCGGCGTACCTTCGATCGACGATAGACGGTGTCTCCTTTCATAACTTGATGATACTGCTGAATGCGGAGCTGAGCGTAACCGTGATCGTCGGTTGCCTGCAGCAAGTCGCCCACGGAATCGATGTGTTTCTTGAAGTCGGACGTCTCGGCCGATGGCAATCGTTTGGCACGACCGAAAATGGGATACAGGGCGAAGCAGAGGACGATCAGCCACCATGCCATCTGCAGGCCGACCAGGTTCAACGGCCACTTCGATAGCCATTCCCAGCCACTGTTGCCGTCGGTCGATTGGTCGGCGTTCATGATTCGCACGCCCCCTTCCGTTTCCAGGAAGGCGACACTGTCGGGGGCATAGTAAGCCGGATCGCACTGGTTGACCAGTTTTGCCGCCAGCTTGCGGTGCTCGGGATTGACCAGCGGCAGATTCAACAGGAACGAACCGTTGTTTACCAGAATGATCTGGTTGTCGCTGTAGTCGCTGCCGAGTCGGGCCACGATCGCTTCCTTGCCGGTACCCAGTAGGATTTCGGTATCTTCCACCAGGTGAATTGGCGCGGCGTCTTCGTCGTAGGTGTTGAATCCTTCGTAAATCGAATCTTCGTCAGGCGGGATCATCCGCGATCGAAGTTCGATCTTGGTTTTCGCGGCGTCGATTCCTTTGGCCCAGGGGCCTGTCAGCGACGAAGCAATCCGCCGCGGGACGTCCCGCTCGATCTTGTAGAGCGTGTAGTTTACCTCGGGCGATTGATAATTCCGCAGTTTGTCGAACGACTCGATCGCCAGGCTGCGCTGCCGCATGACGTCGAACTTCTGGGTCGGGTCGACTTTGTTAAGCACGTCTCCCCAGTACTCAATCGATGCGTCGAAGTCGCGTCCGACGTAGATAAACGTGCGACCTTCCTCTTCGTTCAGCCAATTCAAGATCGTGTCGCGAAACTCAGGCGTTGGGCCATCGAAGCTATCGGGAAACCAGACGATCACGTCGTGTCGCAAGAGGCTCGGCGAGACGACTCCGTAGCTGCGAACGTAGTAGCCTGCGTCGCGAAACATTTCGGAAAGGGCCTTGGTTCCGTTAACGCTGCCGGCCTGGTTGCCGGTTCGCTTGCCGTAGCCTGTTTGCAGATTGTCGCTCTTTCTGCCGCAGCCAATAGCCAACGTACAGACCAACAGCAGCAAAACAGTCCATCGAGAGATGCGTGCACCGATCATGCGCTACCTCCCGCCAGGTGTTGATTGAACTGGGTTAGCTGGTTCCAGCAGCGTTCGAAGCGATCGCGGGTCAGGTTGCGATTGCCGAAGAAGACATCCTCGAACGCATTCATAGTCCCTTGCAGGATCTTGCGCAGATCGCGGTTGCGGCCTGCTTCGCGGAGGTACTGCCCGTTGGTCTTTCCTTTGGCCAGGCGAATGATATGCCCCTTATCAAGTTCCAGCAGTTGGAAGCTGAAAAGGTAGACGATCGCCTCGTTGAAATTGCCTGACTCGTAGCAACGTCGCGCCTCGTCCAGCAGGTTGCCATCCTTCTTTTTGACTTCAAAGGGAAGATGCTCGACGCGATCGACCTGGCGCGACTTTTCATCCTCGTGCTGCTCTGGCACGTACGAACCACTCGTGGTCGCCCCGCCAGAGCCAACGGCTCGATAGATCAAGTAAGTGATCAGCCCAAGCACGATAATCAGAATCGAGTACATCACAATCGAAGCGAGTGACAGCCCACCGAGATTCGGCCAGTTCCAGTTACCACGTGCCGCCGGTGCCGCGGCTGGGGCCTTCTTCTTGGCGGTGCCGGGCCGGGTGTCAGGCATCCTGGTTTCGCCAGGCACTGGGATCGTGCGTACTCCGTCCGACTCGCTGTCGTACCAGTTGGCTTGGGGAATATTGGCCAGCGCTTCGCGACCTTGCTCGACCGGTTGTTGGATCGATCGCGTACCACTTTCAAAATCTTCCCACTCCTGGGCATTGGTTGTTGGCAGCAGCGTGGCCCACAGCAGCAGGCAAACCGCACCGAGTTGTCTGACGAGGCTCCGCATCATCCGGCGACCTCCTTCAGACGCGTCGCTTCGGCCCGGAGGACGAGTTCGACTTCCCATCCTTCGCGGCGGATTCGCAGATCGAGATAGCACAGAAATCGCACCACCGTCATGAACGCAACCACTAGCCACAAAGCCATAGGAAACCAAATAAACAGGAACATATCGTCCCAGTTCCATTGGCCGAAAACGTAACCGCGCAGGCCAAACACGTTCATCACGATGCTGGCCGCAAGCAGGATACTGATGCTCGAAGCCATGGCCCGGATCAGCAGGTCGCCAAAGTTGGGTTGATGCAATGCTGAACTGCGGCGGCCGACGGTGATGGCATCTTTATTTCGCGAGAAGACCGGGTTCTTTTCCAGGATCAAGATCTCGCCGATGTACGGACGCACGGACCTGAGGATCGTCGCATAGCAGCAGACGAAGAATAGCAGCGTTCCGGCGATGTAGTCTTCGTCGAACGAACCGGCAAACGCCAGCAGCATACCCGGCAGGATGGCCCGCAGCACGAAGATAATCCAGAAGATTCGCGGAATTACCGGCCAGAGGCCAGTACACATTCGCCGCCAGTTCGGTTTGTCATGGAACAACGCATCTCCCAGCAGCAGCGTAATCGGCAGACCGGCCAGCGGAGCTTCCAGGAAGATCAACGCGATCATGTAGCAGATGAAAGCACCGGCCGTTTCATTAACAACCAGATCCGGCTCCATCGCCCACAACAGGGCTGCGTTGATGATGGTCAACGGGACTGCCGTGATCGCCAGGGCCTGGAGGATCTTCCACCAATAGACACGCATCACGATCAACGCCAGATCGTAGATCTCCAGCAGTTCTCGTTCGCGGATAGCGATGCGTGTTTTATCAAGCTGCATCGGATTCCCTTCGCGGATAGCCGAGCACGATGAAGTAGACCATCAGCAGGCCACTGCAGAAGATGGCCACGACTTGCTTCACTTGCTCAGGGAGTGAGGAAGGGGAGATCCACGCTTCGATCATCGCCGCCAGAATAAATAAAATCGCCGAGGCACCCATCACCGGCAACGCTCGCTTGGCCCCAATCCGCAGCGAATCGATTCGTTCGTACGCAACCCGGCGCGACTTATCGAAGAGGCTTTCTTCCCCTTCGGGAAGCTCTTCCGGCAGTAGTGACTCTTCTTTATGGTAGGGGCTGATCAACGAGAACCCGATCCGCAGCCCGGCTCCGGCAGCCAGCACGATGGCTGTTAACTCGAAGGGGCCATGCGCGGTCACAAACTCGAAGAAGTGTTCGCTGACCTCTTCCGATACGTTAGGGCTTGCCATGTGTCCAAACGTCGCCCCCAGGACCGCGGCGTTGTACAGCAGCACGCAAATCCCACCGATTACCGTGATGCCGACGACGAAGCACTTGATGCCGATGCCGGTATTGTGATTCACGTAAAACGCCGCACCGGAAGCCGTCGGGCCATTGTTGCGCGAGCTGGGAGCGTCGGCATACATTTGTTCGTACATGTCGATGTTTTCCGCCCCAACGATATCGGCGGCGAAGTTCGGAAAACGATCGGGATTGGCGGCCATGAAGCCGGCCAGCAGAAAGACCATCCAAAACAGCCAGAAGGTCAATTGTACGCAGCGATCCTGGAAGATCTCGCGCGGGATTTGTCGGAAGAGGATGTCCCCGATCTTCGACCAATCGACGCGGCGGCTGCGGTACAGCTGGCCATGGGCCCGCCCCACCAGCTTGTGCAAGTAATCGACGATATTGGGTGGCAGCTGATAACTGTCGGCCAGCGCCAGGTCGGCACATGCGGCACGATACAGCGCCGCGAAGCGAGCGATGTTGCGGGCCCCGATCGTCTTCTTGCGCGAGTTGGCCATCTGAGCGCAGAGATTCTCTAGCTCTTGCCAATAGACGCGTCGTTTTTCGATCAGATGAGCAACTTTCACCGCGATGATTCCTTTACTTCGACTGGGCAGTGACCGGTGAATTGGGTGCCGCTGAATAGGGGTTGGACTGTTGCGTCAAATCGCCTAACAGTTGCGAGTCTTCTTTCGTTCCGTCTGCCGAGTGTTTCGACAGGAACGTTCGATAATACAATGCACAGAGCAGTAAATCGTAGCTGGTATCAGCCGGCAGGCCAAACTTTTCCAGTAGTGGTTCGGCCAGGTGCCGCGCGATCTCTCGCCGCCGTGCGGTGGTGAAGTATCGCCTACGCTCGACATACGTGGCCACCGCTTTGACCATGCTGCGCGGAGCGACGAAGTTCGGGGGAATATAGTCTGCCAGCAGACGGGCCCGGTCGTCTTCGATCTTGGCGATCTTCATCAGCCACGAACGGTCTTCAATGACCACCATGGTTCCGGCAACCAGATCGCCAATTCGTTGAAACCGCTGGTTGAAAATGGGTACGATCAGCGCGAACAGAAACGTCACTACGACCGGTTCGGGCGTCATTTCTTCTCGCATCACGGCGAAAGGGAGGGGGACCATCGGCCACATATCGACATAGCGAAACAAGTTCCGCACGGCCGACTGAAACAGATTGATCGGTTCCCCTTCGTCGGTCGTCACTCGCAGATTCAGCAACCACTTACCAGGCGTGGTGCCGTTCCACCAATACTCGAACGCGGCCATGTAAAACCAGTTGAAGAAGAACGCCGCCAAGGTCATCAAGGCGAACATCAGATCTTCGAGCCCGGCACTGACGAAGATGCTGCCGACTCCCGCGATACTCAACACAATGAAGAAGGCCAGAATGACCGCAGCGCGAATGGCCAGATCCAATAGAAAAGCAAGCAACCGACGGAATGGTCCGGCGACCTGGTAGTTGAACGCGATGTTCTCAGGCGTGACGACTTTGAATTGCGAGTCGATCGCCTCGGTATTCCACGGAGCTACCATCGAGGAGCTTTTCTATCCTTGTAAGTGCGGCCTGGGAAAACATTTGCCGTCAGATGAGTTATCTCCAGTCTAACGCAACAACTTGCGCTAAGACGAGGACTCGTCCCAGATTAATCGGTTTTCACCCCCCTCAACAGAGGTGAATCGAAATTCAATCTAAAGTCTTACGCGTAAAACGTACACCGAGGAGAGGGTTAACTCAGTTTTAATGGATAACCCCTGCTATCTATGGGTTTGTTCCGGTAGCTCATTCCTTGAACCAACCGCGAGTATAGAACCACGCCATGAGCCCCCCGGCCACGCTCAGCATCACGGCCCAGGCGAATCCATAGCCCCAGGGCCAGGCGAGTTCCGGCATGTAGTGGAAGTTCATCCCGTAAACACCGGCGATGAAGCTCAGGGGGATGAAGACCGTGGCGATGATCGTCAGTGTTTTCATCACTTCGTTGGCTCGCTGGCTGGTCAGCGCGAAGTGGAAGTCACGCATATCCGAGCATATCTGCCGGTAGGCATCGATCGCATCGAGCAACTGCGAGGTGTGGTCGTCGGCGTCGCGGAGGAAGACGGTCGTATTGTCGGAATATCGCGTAAAGCGTGCCCCCATCATATTGCGAATCGCTTCCCGGTGAGGAAGCAAGTTGCGGCGTATGGTTAACAGGTCGCTACTAATTTTCTGGATCTGGGGAATGATGTCGTGCGTGTACCCAGCGGCCAGAGGATCGTCGAGCACGTCCAGCCGGTCACCAAACGATTCGACCACGGGAAAATAGTGGTCGATCACCGAGTCCATCAGGGCATACGAGAGGTAATCAGAATTCATCTGTCGAATGCGACCAATGCGATTTCGCAGACGCTCGCGGACCGGCTCTAAACGATCGTGGCCGCTGGCTTCCTCGACACTCAGCAGAAAGTTATCGCCAACGACCATGCTCAGTTGCTGCGTATCGAGATGGGGATGAATTTCCACCATCCGTACGACAATAAAAGCATAGTCGCCATATTCTTCGGCCTTGGCCCGTTGATGGGGATGCAGGATGTCTTCGTAGACCAGCGGATGCAGATCGAACATATCGGCCAACTGCCGCAGCTGCGCCGTGTTGCCCAGCCCGTGGATGTGAATCCATGTCACGTCATAGCTGCCCAGGTAATCGCGTGCCTCTTCGACACTATCGATCTCGGTTTCCTCGAAATCATCCGGGCCGAACGCCAGGACATGGATGCGGCTGGCGACTTCCTCTTCCGGCTTCGATGCCGTCCCCGGTGCAGAACCAGGCGGCGTGCGGCGTTCGAAAGGACGTCTCAGGAACTGCAGATCTATCGGTAATTTCATTACGGCGAGGCATCCTGCACGGCTTGGAGCAACTTCGAGACAACATCCGGCTTCTCGACCGCCAGGTTCACAACCGGATCAGGCGTTTCGTGAATGTTGTATAGCTCGATGTTTTGTGGCTTTCCCTTTTGCATCTGCACGATCAACCGGTACTGGTCATCACGAATACTGATTTGATTGCTTCGCCAATAACTGACCGCGACGTCGCGAGCCTTCTCGTCCGTTCCCTGCACGACCGATGCCAGGCTCACGCCGTCCAGCGGGTGCTGTGTCTGTTTGAACTTCGGATCGCACAGCTGCATAAGGGTCGGATAAATATCTAGCGTTTCGGCCAGGGCCGTGGTCATCGTTCCCTTGTCGGTCACGCCAGGCACTTTAATCAACAGCGGGCTGTTGAGTGCCCGTTCGTGCGAAGCGTGTTTGCCCCACAGGGCGCTTTCCCCCAAATGCCAACCATGATCTCCCCATACGACGACAATCGTGGAGTCCTCCAGCCCAGTCTCCTTGAGCGCTGCCAGCACCTTGCCGATTTGCCGATCGGTATAGCGAACGCACGCCAGATACGCTTTGCGAGCGGTGATCTGATCTTCTTTCGCCAGCGGATTGGTCTTGGGGTAGTCTGTTTTGTACTTGTAGAACTCGCCCGATGAATGCCAATAAGCCGTATCAGGCTTAGTGCCGTGCGGTGCCGGGGCGATGTCCATCGCGTCGACCGCTTCCCAGTCCTGCTTCGTTGCCACGAAAGGAAGATGCGGCTTGAAGAACCCTAGCCCCATAAAGAAACGCTCTTTGCTCTTGCCATAGGCCTTCAGCTTTTCGATCGCTGTCTCGGCCATCATGCCGTCAGGAAGTTCGTTGTCCTTTTCGGCGGTGAACTCCATCAGGTCCGAGTGTCCTTGGCCGTCTTCGCGGTGCTTGCCATCGGCATAAGCGAAGAAGATTCCCCAGCCACGCTTCCAGGGTCCATAGGGGGTTGCCAGGTCATCCCAGGCATGCGGCAGTTCGTCGCGGCCGTCTCCCTGCCCGTTGTAGGCGTACACCTTACCGTCGGCTGTGTGCGATACCTTACCAATCAGCGTCGTGTGATAACCGCTGCGGCGGAAGAGTTCCGGTAGCGACTGAGCCCCCGGCAACTGCTGCTGAGAAAGAGCTGTCTTGCCGGTGTACAGCGCTTCGTTCCCCAGCGCGCCAGTCTTGCCGGGGCTGCGTCCGGTAAGCAGTGCGAATCGCGAAGCACCACACGTGGGGACCTGGACGAAATGATTGCGAAAGACGGTCGAATGTTTCGCCAGTTCATCCAGCGAAGGGCTGACCGTAGGGCTGCGACCATAACACCCCAGCTCAGGCCGCAAATCATCCACGGCGATCAATAGCACGTTGTAGTTGTTCTCGGCCGCGGCGCTGGCCACCCACACGCTGGACATTAAGAGGGCAAAAATTCCGATCCGAGACATCGCAAACTCACAATCAGACAAAGGATAGGAGAGCCTTCATAGGTAATCGATCTGGTGCCACGAAACAAGGTTACGAAGCTTCTGGGCCTAGTCTATCAGCCTTGGTTACAGTACCCTTAACCGAAGAGAACGTAAGGGTTTGCTGGAGCTTTTTCCCACACTTGGAACCTGCCAGGGCAGCCCGCTTTCTGGGATGGTGGCACGTGGCAACGGACTGGGCCAAATCGAACGAAACCGGCGATCTGTCGGGCAAGCGAGTCGCGATTGTCGGCAAACTCGCCGGTATGACGCGGCGCGAGGTCTTTACGGCCCTGCGCGAGGCGGATGCCACCCCCAGCGATAAAATCGACGAGCGGGTCGATGTCATCGTCTTCGGCGAGAACGATCTGACCGGCCTGGGAGATCAGGGCATCTCGCCGGAGCTGCAGGAAAAAGCAGCCGCTGGCGATCTGAAATTTATCAGCGAAACCACCCTCTGGCAGTGGCTCGGGCTGATCGAACCGCATCAAAAGCTACATCGCCTGTATACGCCGGCGATGCTATCGGACCTGTTGGGGGTTTCCAAATCGATCATCCGCCGTTGGCATCGCCGCGGGCTGATCGTTCCGGCCCGCCAGGTTCGCAGCCTGCCGTACTTCGACTACCGAGAGGTCGCCACCGCCAAGCAATTGGCCGCGATGTTGGCTTCGGGCCTGTCGCCCGATCGGATCGAACGTCAGCTATCGGCGATCTCGGAATACCTGCCCGACGTGCAGCGTCCGCTGGTGCAGTTGTCGGTGATGGTCGAAGGTCGCGACATTCTATTGCGACAAGGGGAAGGGCTCGTCGAACCAGGCGGGCAGATGCGTTTCGACTTCGATCGCGACGAAGACTTCTCCGACGAGTTCAACGTAGTCGATCCCGCCAGCTACGAACCCGAAACGGCCGAGCAGTGGGATGCCAGGGCGGCCGACTACGAAGACGACGAGCAACTGGAAGAAGCGATCCGCTGCCTGCGGTCATCGCTGGCAATCGGCGGGGCCAATGCCGAACGATCGTTCCGCCTGGCCGAACTTCTCTACCGGGCAGGGCACCTGCACAACGCGATCGAGCGCTACCACACGGCGATCGAGCTCGACCCCGATATGATCGAAGCCCGGGCCAACCTAGGCTGCGTCCTGGCCGAGTCAGGCCAACTGGTCGAAGCAGTGACCGCGCTGCGGGAAGCGATCGAAGTCTACGACGACTACTGCGACGCCCACTACCACCTGGCCCGCACGCTCGATGAACTCGGCCGCGAGCGCGAAGCGGCTAGTCACTGGCAGAAGTGTTTGGAGCTAAACCCTGATTCCCCGTGGGCGGATGAAGCGTACCAGCGGTTGAATCCGGAAGAAGATTAGTCGGCTTCATTTCATTCCAAACTTCTGCCCTAAACACGGATCGTGCGCGTGGCAGCGTCCAGTTTTGCAGAAACAGTTGTTCGATTCGGTCTTGGCGACGTGCTTCCTCTCGTTGCCGCTGGACGTACTCGATGGTGGGGCGTACTGCTGGCAGCAGCAGAAAGCAAAGCGACACGAGGACCAGTAAATTACGCAGCGAGAATCGCATCGCGATCTTTCCGAATAGGGAAGTCGAACTTCCTTCAGCTTAGCCACGACACGTTCTATTGGCCAGAAATTTGGAGTAGGTGTTCAAGTCCTAAGGCCTGGAAGGCCGGTCCTGAAGGTTGAGAGTTTAGAAGGAACCTTCAGGGCGATGTGATTTATACACCGCTCAAGAAACCCTCACCCTAGCCCTCTCCCTGCGAGGGAGAGGGGACAAGAGCGGATGGCTTATTCGCCTCTCACTAACTTCCCAGGTTCACCTTCAACCCGGTCAGTTGCGATTCCAATGCGTCCGCGCCTTCCTGTGAGGCACCCGTTTGCCAGAGGTACAGATGCTTCAGGTTGGTCAGGTTGGCCAGCACATCGATGCCCTGGTCGGTGACCTTCGTGCCGTAGAGGTTCAAGTACTCCAGCTTCGCGTGTGGCACCAGGTAAATCAGGGCCGCGTCGGTGACGCCCGTCTTGGCCAGGTTCAGTCGCTGAAGGTTCGGCAAGCCGACCAGTTGCTTGATCCCTTCGTCGGTGATGTTGGTTCCGCGAGCGTTGATCTCGACCACGTTCCGTAGCTTGCGAACCAGCGCCAATGCTTCGTCATCGATGGGCTTGTCGCTCAGGTGAAACGAGACGACCTTCTCGTCCGAGTTCTGGGCCAGCACGTTCACGCGACCACCACGAGCCACGATCTGCTTGATCGTTTCCTCTTCGGTCGCGTCGTCGACCGGAGCCAGCGGATGAGCCTTCACGATCTCGATCACCTGCAGCTGCGTCTTGATCGCATCGGCCATTCCTTTGCGAAGCTGCGTCGAGAGCTCGGCCTTGACTTCCTTGCGGATGTCGGCCTTCAGCTTGTCGAGTGCCGCGGCATCGAGCACCAAGCCAGCAGCTGGCTCGGCGGTCGTTTCCGCCGGCATAGGCTCTGGCATGGGCATGGGATCAGGCATCGGTTCTGCCTTGGCGATCTCGGCAGGCAGCTTTCCGGCGGTGATGTTATCGGCGAAGGTCGGAGACTTCTCGTTTTCCTTGTTGACCTTCATGGTCTTCACTTTTTCGAGCGCGGCGACCACTTCTTCGGTGGCTTTGTCCTTTTCCTTCTCCAGGCGTTCTTTGCTGAAGTTGGCTTTGTCTAGCAGTTCGTCCAGGGCTGCGCCGTAAGCGTTGCGTTCCTTCTTACTTTGACCGTCTATGTGGCAGACGTTGCACTTCGACCCGGTAGCGGTGGCTGCGAACTGCTTGGCCGGTTCTTCCTTCGGATCGGCGGGGACGACCTTCTCGTTGAAGACTTCCCAGAAGAATGGGATCGCATGCGCAGGCTGAGCGATGTAGGAGACGCCGACCAGGGCGAAACAAGCGGACAAAACGATTCGGGCAAACATGGGCTTCCTCGTCGTGTGACTTATGCGATGGGATCGATGGTGGAAAGGGCCGCATCCAGGCAGCTTGTCGCTTTCCGAGATTTTGGCAATTTGGGCGAGATATTACGATTCTGGCTCCTAAATCCGCGCGATGCAAGCCGGAGAGCCAATTCAGGGCAAAGTCATAGCAAAACGAAGGATGGTTACGCCGCCGGTGCGAGTTGACCCATGAAGATCTGCCCTGCATGAATCCTTGCCGATGGATCGCCGACAGGGGCATTTGATTGTGTTATAGTGGCCCACGCTCAACGATGATGACCCCTTTACCCAGGCTCACCACTATGAATACGCAAACGCTCAACACCGGTTCTCCCATGCCCATGCTGGGGCTCGGTACTTGGAAGATCGACAAGTCGCAATGTGCCGATGTGATTGTGGCCGCGGCCAAAGCAGGGTACCGCCACTTCGATTGTGCGTGCGACTACGGCAACGAAAAAGAAGTCGGACAAGGCCTCAAGCGAATCATCGACGAAGGAATCGCTACGCGGGACGAACTGTGGATCACCTCCAAACTGTGGAACACCTACCACGCCCAAGAGCACGTTCGACCCGCGTGTGAGAAGACGCTCAGCGATCTGGGTATCGACTATGTCGACTTGTATCTGATTCACTTCCCAATCGCACTGAAGTTCGTTCCTTTTGAAGATCGCTATCCGCCAGAGTGGTTCAACGACCCTTCGGCCGAGAACCCTGGCATGGTGACCGAAGCGGTTCCGGTCCGCGAAACCTGGGAAGCGATGGAGTCGCTGGTCGATGCCGGCCTGGCCAAGAACATTGGCGTGTGCAACTTCGGCGTGTCGCTGATTCGCGACATGCTCTCGTACGCGAAGATTCGTCCGAGCGTGCTGCAGGTCGAACTCCATCCACGTCTAACGCAAGAGAAACTGCTGCGCTGGTGCGCCCAGGAAGAGATCGCCGTCACGGCGTTCTCTTCCTTCGGTCCCAGTTCGTATTTTCAGCTGGGCATGGCCGAGCAAAGCGAGTCGCTGATCGATCACGCGTTGGTTCAATCGATCGCGAAGGAAACTGGCAAGACGCCAGGGCAGGTCCTGCTGCGCTGGGCGGTGCAGCGCGGGACGATTGTGATTCCCAAAGCGAGCAGCGAAAAACATTTACTCGAAAACGCGGCAATATTTGACTTCGATCTGACGAAAGACCAGATGTCCGACCTGTCGGCATTGAATCAGAACCGTCGCTTCAACGATCCCGGGCACTTTTGCGAAGCGGCCTTCAACACCTTCTTTCCCATCTACGAATAGAGAACCATGGGCGGCGAACTGGTACAGCTGAGTCTGATCTTTCTGGGACTGGCCATCGTGATTGTCTTCGCAGGCAATTTCATGGCCAAAGCAGCCGACATTATCGGCGAGAAGTCAGGCATGGGGGCCTCGCTGGCAGGCTTGGTCCTGCTGGCCGCGGCCACTAGCCTGCCAGAGTTCGCGATCAATATTAACGCGGTTCGCCTGCCCGATAGCACGCAAGGAGTCGACCTGACACTGGGGAACGTGCTGGGCAGTTCGCTGTTCAATCTACTGATCCTGGGAATCGTCGACTTGATCTTTCATTCGAAAGCGCGGATGTTCTCGTCGATCTCTTCGGCGCATGCGTTGTCCGCCATGGTCAGCATGGCCCTGACGGCGATCGTGGTGCTGTTTCTGCTGTTGGAACGAGACAGCGTCGGCATTCCGCTTCACTTTTGGCACCTGGGCATTGGGACAATTGTGTGCGGCTTGTTTTATATTTTTTCGGTGCGATTGATCTATCTCGACCAGCATATGGCCGCGAAGCTGGAAGAAGAGAAGCAGAGTCCCGAGGAAGAATCGGCAAAGCAGGGGATGTCGCTGGGGCTGGCCATCGGCATTTACCTGGCAACGACGGTCGTCATTTTCATCGCCGCGGCTTACCTGGCACCGACGGCCGATCGTATCGCCGAGATCACCGGCCTGGGGGGCACGTTCATCGGCAGCACGCTGTTGGCACTTACCACGAGCCTGCCAGAGTTCGTCACGACGATCGTAGCCGTACGTATCGGCGCGGCGGACATGGCGATCGGCAACATCCTGGGAAGCAACACGTTCAACATCGCGATCTTACTGCCGGTGGATGCCGTTTACACCCAAGGTTCATTGCTAGACGACGCCAGCCCGGTGCATGCCATGACCGGCGTGGCCGTGATCCTGCTGACATGCGTCGCCACGATGGGCATTCTATACCGAGCCGAAAAGAAGTACTCGATCATCGAGCCAGACGCGCTGCTGGTTGTTCTAATGAGCCTGATCTCGATCTGGGGCATCTACCAGCTAACCAGACCCACTGGTGAACCTGAGATCAAAGAAGAACCGAAAGTAGAAGAGGTCTCGTACAGAAGTCCCGTAGGGTGCGAGCAGCAAAGCGAATCGCACCAAATGCGGCTTTCATCTTGGATGGAACCAAAATAGTCATCGGTAGTCCAAACAGGACAAAAGCTCGTTCACATCGATAGCTGCACGAACGTCACTGCGTTTGCCTAGGGAATATCGTATGGATTGTGCCGTCCGCTTTGATGCACCCGTCGATTCCCCCGAACATGCGGAACTAAGAGACACGGCTTGGATGGGCGGTAGCCTTTCCGAAGGAATGTATCTCTTGGGGATGCTTGCCGGAAAAAACCTATTTCGACAAACCAGTGAGCAGGTCGTTGAAGACTACGTAAGCGAGTTGCGCGAGTACACAAAACAACACGTGTCTGAGCAAGCCGCCGCGATCTTTTGCAATTCAAGAATAGACTGGGCATTAATCCCGTATCTCAGACTGGCCTATCATCGCAATCCCGATTGGCCGCCGATGAACGTTGAACGTAAACAACGTGAGGAGCGAGCGATGGAGTACTTGCTCTTTCATCTGGATGCGACCGTCGATGATCTCGCAGACCATTTAGGAACGACCGTGAAGCAGGTGCAGCGCCTGACTCTGGTCAAAGAGGCGCTGCAGCAAATTGAACTCTCGCGTTAGAAGGTAATTTCGGTCGCCACGTAGGGGCGCGTTAACGTGTTCGTTTTTCACGACGAAGTGCCAGAATCCAAGGTCCGAACGCGACTACCGCACCCCATATCGCGATGTCTAAGCACAGGCTTTCCCAGCGAAACCAATCCAATTCGCCTACAGTCCACGAGGCAAATTGAAAAGGAAAACCCTGCTGCACCACGAAGCCAACTGGCAATCCCGTTCGAGTTGGCCAGTTGGCAAAGATCGCAAGAACGGCCAGCGCCAGGAACCATCCCACGTAGGCCATTCTTTGGAGTGTCATCTGAAAGATAACCCTCTTACTTCTTCAGCGAATCCGTCCAAGCTTCCAGCATCTGGAACTGCTTCGCAAAATCGTTCTCTTCAGTCCCCAGAGGCGACTTGAAGAAGCACGACAACTGCGTTTGCAGGCCGGTGCATCCTTGGCGGCGGGCCAGGTCGGCGAAGCGGGCCAGGTCGATCACCAGCGGTGCGGCCAGTAGTGAGTCAGCACCTTGCCAGATGAACTGCATGACCATCGGCGTCCCGAGGAAGCCTTGGAAGTGGATATGATCCCAGGCCGTCTTCCAGTCACCCATGCTGTCGATGTTTTCGATGGTGACCAGCGTCTGCGGTGTGTAGCCGAAGATCTTCGAGAGGAGGCGATCTTTGCTGACCGCCTTGGTCTTCTTGTTCTCCGGATCGTCCAGCACCTTGGCGTCCATGTTGCCGAAGATGTTGTGCCCGACCCAACTCATCACCTTGAAGTTACGGTTGGCAAACATCGGGGCCAGCGTGCTCTTGAGGAGCGTTTCGCCTGTTTTGCCGTCGTGCCCCATGTGACAGGTGCTGTTGGTCTTGGCCAGGTCGTCCAGGGCGTCGATCGCGGTGCCCAGCGACGGTGTGAAGTTGATGAACGGGTAACCGAGCTCCAGCGCCATGATGCCGTACAACGAGCTGGCCGGCAGTTTGCAATCGCTCGAAGCAAGCTGTGGTTCGAGCTCTTTCCACGTTTTGGGGAACTGGGCACCATCAACCGAAGGCTCGGTCGAAGAGATGTTCACCACCACCACGTTGTCCAGCTTGTTGGCTTTGGCGAACTGGGTGATATGCCCCTTCAGGCGATCGACCGCTTCGCGAGGCGTTTCCTTAAGGGCCTGCAGCTTGGCGTGGGCGAACTCGGTGATCTTCTTGCCGGCGTTATGCAGGGTGCCGTCATGAATGTTGGCGTCGAGCGCGGTCAGGTCGTCTTTCAGCTTTTCGACCAGGCGGCCATCGATCGCCCGGCTCTCGAAGACCATCTTGTACGCTTCGTCCAGCAGGGTGACGTCGCGAATGTCGTGACCACCGATGACAATGTCATTCCACTGGGCCAGATCCAGGTCCTGAAATTGCTTCAGTTCGCTCACCAGGCCGACCGTTTCGGTCAGCCCCTTCTTCAGCGCGAGCAGTCCAACAATGGTGGTAGTGGCGACGCCGCCTTTAGCGCCAATCAGCCAGATCCCGGTACGCGAGCCTGCCATCGGTAAGTTTCTTTCCAAGTCAAAAGGCGAAAATTCTATTCGTCGCGTCTGCCAACGTGGGCCTGGCTATCGGGTGAGCGTCATCGCCGTGAGGCTCACCGCTTTGCTACGACCAGTTCCGAATTATGGGAGGGAACAAACCAGGCAGGCATCGCGAGGAAGGGTGAAGCTTACCATTATGATCGGTTTGGGCGGGAAATTCACCCCGTTAAAAGGGCGGGTCGCCGAAGAATCCGCCTCATTTTTTCCCAGTTTGGGACTTTTCGGACACGATTGCGAACTATCAGACACGGCAGGCATCTCGTAAAATGAACCCGTTTGTTTGCTTCAGCCCCTTCTTAACAGTGGAAGAGTATGTTCCAGCACGTCGAAACGGCTCCCCCGGATTCCATCCTGGGTCTTAATGAAGCCTTCCGCAACGATCCTAACCCCGAAAAGATCAACCTGAGCGTCGGCGTCTACAAAGACGAACAAGGGGTGACGCCTGTCCTCAAATGCGTCAAGGAAGCGGAAAAGCGCCTGCTGGAAGGGGAGACCACCAAAAGCTACCTGCCGATCGACGGCCGGGCCGGCTACAACAACGCCGTCCGCACCCTCATGTTCGGTAGCGATCATGAAGTAATCACCGCCAAGCGGGCCGTCACCGTGCAAACACCTGGTGGTACCGGTGCCCTGCGCGTTGCTGGCGACTTCATCGCCGACAGTTTCCCCGGCGCAACTCTTTGGCACAGCCAACCTACCTGGCCTAACCACCCCAGTATCTTCACGGCGGCCGGCCTCAAGCTAAAGACGTACCCTTACTTCAACAAGGCCACCAACGGCCTCGATTTCGACGGCATGCTGGGCGCGTTGCAAGGTGCCGGCAAGGGGGACGTCGTTCTGCTGCACGGCTGCTGCCACAACCCGACCGGCATCGACCCGACTCCTGAGCAGTGGAAAGCGATCGCCGACCTGATCCAGGAAAAGCAGCTGCTGCCGCTATTGGACTTCGCCTACCAGGGCTTTGGCGACGGGCTCGTTGAAGACGCAATCGGCCTGCGGGAAGTCGCTCGACCTGGTCAAGAGATGATCATTTGCAGTAGCTTCAGCAAGAACTTCGGCCTGTACAACGAACGCGTCGGTGCCATGACCGCAGTTGCTGCCAACGAAGCCGAAGCCACGGCCGTTCTCAGCCAGCTGAAGAAGGTGATCCGCTCAAACTACTCGAACCCGCCGACGCACGGTGCCGCAGTTGTCGAGACCGTTCTGACCGACGATGGGCTCCGCAAGATGTGGGAAGATGAATTGACCCACATGCGCGACCGCATCAACGGCATTCGCAAGCTGTTTGTCGACAAGATCTCGGCCTGCGGCATCGATCAGGACTTCTCCTTCATCCAGAATCAGAAGGGGATGTTTAGCTTCTCGGGCCTCAATCAGATGCAGGTCGACCAGCTCCGCAGCGACATGAGCATCTATATCGTCGGTTCCGGCCGCATCAACGTCGCCGGCATCAGCGAAGCCAACGTCGACCGCCTGTGCGAAGGCATCAAAAAGGTCACCAGCTAGATCGAAACCGGGGGCCATGCCCACGTCCGCGTGGGCATGCGACCTGTCAGACTCGGTACCAGGGGCTGCCACCCCTGGCTATTAACGGTCGCTCCTTTGGAGCTGGCCTTCCGTTCAAACCGTGGAAGCGTTGAGCACACACATCCCTATCCGCGCCCATCTGCGAAATCCGCGGTTCTTCTTCTCTTGTCAGCGCGTGTACCCGTTCGCCCCCTCACCCTAGCCCTCTCTCCGCAGGGGCGAGGTGACTGGAGAAGAAGAGCTTCACCGCCGTAGGCGCTACTCGGCTTCTTCCTGGTCGGCCAAGCTTTCGTGCAGCGAGACCCACTCGGGGCGATCCTTGTTAAAAGCTTGTAAATATTCGCGACCGGCGTGAATGTAGTACGCTTCGCGCGGGCCGACGGGGTGGCGGCTTTCTCCGGCCGGGTAGAACGTCGTATTGCGGAGATCTGCTACCGCTGTACCCGCCTGACCGTCGCGGCGGGTAGCTGCTATCAGTCGTACGTCCCCAAAGAAGAAGCCCAGCATTGCCGGTTGAGGCGTCTCGTACCCTTCGCTGGCCACGCGCTGCAGCAGTTTACTGGCCAGTTCGTGCTGATTGGCCTGCCACTTATCAGGTTCCAATTCAAATACCTCGGGGTGCTCGGCCTGCCAGCCGGCGAATGCGGCGTAGATGTCTGGCAGCGGCAGGGCCGTCAGGTCGACGGCGAAGCTTTGGGTGACGGGGCCCACAATGCCCACACTTTGAAACGTACCGCCAGGCATGTGATACGCATACTGAATGAGATGACACTCCTGGGCTTCTTCAAACCCTGGCCAACCCAGTGTGCGGCTATCAAGCTGCTCGACTTCGTGCGGTGGCATGCCGAATTGGCTGTCCAACGAAAGCCACGCGGCCAGCTCTCCTTCGACCTTTGCTTTGTCGGTTTGATGTTCGGCAGGGATCTTTGCCAGCAGGTCTAACTCTTCAGCTACAGCCAACACACGTGGGCGACAGACTGGCTCGGCAGCGAGCTCCACAAGCAGCTCTTTCCCTTCTTCATTGCCCAGTTTAGCCAGCGCAATGGCCGCGTCAGCGCGGAGCTTTCGATGCTTTAAGTCTAATGCTGACTTGAGTTTACCTGCGGCCTTGTCGTCGCCGATCAGGGCAAATGCCTCGCAGATGGCTAGGGCAATCGAGGTCGCTTCGGTGACGGCAATCTTGGTGGCGGCGAAGTCCTTGGCTTCCTTGGGTGGCTCTGATTCAAACTTCGAGAGCCGCGCGACCAGACCCGAGAAGAGTTCCCCCAGCGCATCGACACGATCGGCAGCCGGATGCTTGGCGACCATCCCTTGCCGCGTGACATGGTTGGCCAGGTCCAATACCAACGATGCGACCGAGAGATGCGACAACGCTTCGAGCAGTTTTGGAAAAAGTGTCTCCGTCGGAAGATCGTCTTGACGCAAAAGTGGAACAAAAGCGATCGCGGCGGCATTGGAATTCGAAGGTGGCAGTTCAACGACCAACTCGGCGAACAGTTCGAGTGCCGCTTCACTGCCGGTGGCCGACAACAGCGCGAGCAGAAGATGCCCCATGCGATGCGTCGCGCCCCACTTGCGATAGGCGGCCGCGATGCGGTTGAGGTCGTCCGAATCGAGATCGTCCACCTCGCGCAGACGCATCGCCAGCAGGTTCAAAACGCGATCG
The DNA here is from genome assembly GCF_002967715.1 of Blastopirellula marina. Lineage (NCBI taxonomy): Bacteria > Pseudomonadati > Planctomycetota > Planctomycetia > Pirellulales > Pirellulaceae > Blastopirellula > Blastopirellula marina. The sequence goes on along the minus strand of NZ_PUIA01000017.1, from coordinate 444,502 downwards.
AGAAAACGCCGTTGGGGCTCGGTGATTTGCGGTGGGATAGACTCTAGAAACCGCAAAATTCCCGAGATTTCCAGCTCATCGGCGCTCAGAATCCATTGCAGAGCTTCCTTGTGAGAGACCAACTTTTCCAGGGTTTGATCTCCTTCCAACCAGCCACTGAGAACGGCATTCAATCGATCCGACATGGGATTCACTTTCGCATAGAACAACGGCGGACAACAACCTGGTCCGTCTACTAGTCTAAAGGGCAAAGCGTTTGGTCGCGACCACCACCAGTGCACGTTTTCAAGGTTCGCATCAGGTGAAGTGCGCGCGATGTGTTGTAAGTTTTTCCATGAAGTGTGCGGCACGCGTTCAACTTTTTCTGAACAATTTCGATTCGAGGTTCGATAATTCACCTTGACGAAAGAAAGGCAAAGTTGATTCAATTTGCGAGATGCAGTTTCTTAGTCATCATCTCACGTCGCTTGAGCAGTTTGGTGGCGCGTCGAAGTGATGACATTAATGAGAAACTCCGGCTTGAATAATCCCGCGAGGATGCCGAGTCGAAAAGGGATGAAGTGGCTTCGGCCTCATTCACCCAATCGAATCTGCCATGCATTCGGACGGATGAAAATGGATGTTCAATCTCTCACTCGTTGGTGAGAGTTCGGCATAACTGCCAATGCAGATTCGAGAGGACTTTTGTGATGCCCCGAAAGTTCTCTCTATGACCCCGGGCATCGAATCTTGAGGAGCCCACGGAACGATGGCAACCAAGAAGAAAGCTGCACCGAAGAAGACCGCCAAGAAAGCACCTGCCAAAAAGGCTGCCCCTAAGAAGGCTGCTAAGAAGACGGTCAAGAAGGCTGCTGCAAAGAAGGCCGCCCCTAAGAAGGCTGCAAAGAAGACGGTGAAGAAGGCTGCTGCCAAGAAAGCTTCGCCAAAGAAAGCTGCCAAGAAGGCTTCGCCTAAGAAGGCCGCCGCTAAGAAGACCACCAAAAAGCCAGCCGCTGCTCCAGCGACTCCAGCCACCTAAGGCTGACGGCCGAGCTTAAACCTCGGCCGATTTGGTTCTTTCTTCGACGAGGTCCCCCCCACGGGCGGCCTGGCATATAACGACGAGAAAGGCCGAACCTTTGTTCCGTAGGCGTCCTACGGGCCAGTGGTTCGGCCTATTTGTTTGCGCATACGCAACCTCTGAGGGGGTCGCTCGATTGTCCTATCGCCATTTGTACATTATCGTTAGGGCTTATTGTTTTGATGCATAACTTGCGGCCGTAGCGGGTCAACGTTTCCAGAGCAGTGTCACAGTAACAACCGGTGTCAGCCCCGACGGGCCGACCGTTAAAGCCCCTTCGGCTATTTTAGCGGTCGCCCCCTTGGGGCTGACGAGTAAAAGACATGCTCACATGGTTTGGGATCCGCGCGACTGGCCGCCGACGACACAACGACGTCTCGTTTGCCGATGACGTCCTATCCAGAAACGGTCTAAACCTTGTCGACCTCTGAAGATTCCCCCGAAAAGCGATTCACTGACCTCGATCTCTCCGAAAAAATGCTCGCGGCGCTCAAAGAAGCCCGCTACGAGGTTCCCTCGCCGATTCAAGCAGGCGTGATTCCCTTGGCCTTGGAAGGGAAAGACATCCTTGGCCAGGCCCGCACCGGTACCGGTAAGACGGCCGCGTTCAGTATTCCGATCATCGAAACGCTTCCCTCCGGCAAAGGCCCCCATGCGCTCATCCTGGTGCCGACGCGCGAGTTGGCCGTTCAGGTCCGCGACGAGATCGTGAAGCTCTCCAAAGGGATGAACATTCAAACGGTGGCCATCTATGGTGGTAAGCCGATCAAAGGGCAGATGGACAAGCTGAAGCGGAACCCCGACATCGTCGTGGGGACGCCTGGCCGCGTGATCGACCATATGACGCGCAAGTCTCTTTCGCTTGATTACCTGAGCATCGTCGTCCTGGACGAGGCCGACCGCATGCTCGATATCGGCTTCCGCCCTGACATCGAGAAGATCCTGCGCCGCTGCCCGGAAGATCGCCAGACAATGCTTCTAAGCGCGACCGTTCCGCCCCCGATCGAACGCCTGGCCAATCGGTACATGCACGAGCCGGTGAAGGTCGACTTCTCCCCCAAGAACATCTCGGCCGATACGATCGAGCAGCACTACTTCACGGTCGACGGACCAAAGAAGATGGAACTGTTGGTCCGCCTGCTACGCCGCGAACAGCCTACCAAGTGCATCGTCTTCTGCCGCACCAAGCGAGGGACTGAAAAGTTGTTCCAGCGTCTGCAAAAGAAGACCAAGCTAGTCCGCTGTATCCACGGCGACATGCAGCAAGGGGCCCGCAACCGCACGATCACCGACTTCAAAGCGAACAAGTATCGCATTTTGATCGCCACCGACGTGGTGGGGCGCGGGATCGATATCTCGGACGTGACGTTGATTGTGAACTACGACGTGCCGGAATACTCCGACGACTACGTCCACCGCGTGGGGCGCACGGGCCGCATGGGCAAGGAAGGGGTCGCGTACACCTTCGTCACGCCGGAAGAAGGCAACCAGCTGACCCGAATCGAAATGCGAATCGACAAGTTGCTCATTCGCGACGAGATCGAAGGTTTCGATCCGTATGTCAAAACGTCGGTCGAAACCACCCCGACGCATGCCCGCGATACCGATGGCGCTGCATCTGGCGAGGAAGAAAAGAAAGAGCCCCCAAAGAAGACCCCCCGACGTCGTCACCGCCGGGCTCTCTAATTAGTGAGAATCTTCTCACGCAGAAACTCAGCCGCCGTGTCCCACTGGTCGACAGCGGCTTCCCAGTCGACCTCCATCGGCTTGATCGTCTGGGGGGATTCGACCTGCAGCGGAATATCAAGCGTGGTGTTGAGCGGAATCTGGGCACTCGGGCCGCGTGCTAGCGTGCTCTCAACTTCTGCGGAAAGCAGATAGTCGACCAGTTGCCTGGCGGCCTCGGGGTTGGGCCCCCCCTTAATGATCGCCAGTGTGTTGGGAATGAAGAGCGTTCCGAGTTGACCTTCCCCTTGGTCGGGATAGACGATGGCGACCGGCCGTCCCGATTGAATCTCGACGATGGCATCGTCCGTGTCGGTCAGCCCGAACGCAATCTCGCCCGATGAAACGGCCTGGGCGACCTGCTTATTGCCAGGAAGCATTTTGGCGCTGGTTTGCAGCTTGGTGAAGAACTCTTTGGCGCGTTCATTCCCCAGTTGAGCAAACAGTACGGCCGCGTGCGTTGCCGTCGTTCCAAACAGCGGCTTGGCGTAGCCTCCTTTGCCCTCCCACTTCTTGTCAGCCAGATCGAAGATCGAAGAGGGCCGCTCTTCTTCGGCCAGCAGATCGGTATTCACCAGCAGAATGCGAGCCCTGGCAGCGAAACCATGCCAGTAGCCATCGGCTGAACGAAACGACGCCGGGTACTCGTCCTCATGTTTAGGATGATAGGGCGCGAGCAGGCCAGCCTTTTGCAGCCGCAGAGTGTTCAGGATCTCGTTGTTCCAGAAGACATCGCAGCGTGGCCGGTCTTTCTCGGCCAACAGGGCCTCGGTCAGACCGACCGTCTTGTTGGCCTCGGTATCGAACTTAGGGACCACCGCCACGCCGGTCTGCTCGTGGTAGGTATCGAAGTGACTCTCGGAAAACTCCTGATCGAGCGCCGTGTAAATGACCACCTCCTGCTTCGCGGCAGGCCGACAAGCGGAAAGCGACAGGCCGAGCGATAGCAACACAACGCAGCAAATGGGACGTAAACACAGGGCAGGAGCACGCATGTCAGGCAGCGGCTTTCGGCTTGCGAGGAGTAATTTTCCAGCGAATGCCCCAAATGACCAGCGAAACGAGACTGGTGACAAACAACGCGACCAGCGTGGTCGTCTGGCCAGTGAGAATTGGGATTGAATCGGACTGCTGGACGTAAAACAAAGCGACCACTCCCAACACCACCACGTTGGCGACCATCCAGCCGATGTCCGACTGGCGTTCGTAATGACTGGTGCTGAACAGGTGCTGATGATCCAAAATCGATGTTCGCAGGTGGCCAGCGGCAAGAAGGAACTGATAAACGACCGCAATTCCCCAGATCACCATGGCCGGCATCATCACGGCGGCATGTTGAGGTGCCGGGGAAGGCCAATCCAGCCCTGACGCCACCGCGCCAGCAAAGCAGATCAAAGCGCACGCGGCGTGCGCTTTGGGTAAACCAGATTTTCCGGGGGAGGTATGATCCTGCATGGCGGCGAACATGAACAAAGACGTGAAATCAATTTTCGTCTAAAATACCACCTATTGGTTTGTTTGTCTTCTCTTCGGACAAAGGCGGCCCATGGTCCGATTCCTGATTCTCACAATCGTTGGTGCACTCCTCCTGCCAGGCTGCGGTTCCTCGGAACCGGCGGCTAAGCCTGCACCCCCGACACCTGCTGCGCAAACTTCAACCTCCCAGACAGCAGCGGCCAAGCCACCGGAGCCGAAAAAAGAACCTCCCAAGATGCGTGCCGGAGGCGCGACCTTCAGCAAGCCGTCGTCCGACGGGGCCGATGCCCTGGGAGAGAGCTTCTTTAGTGGCGAAGGGCTGCGCGAGCGTCTGAAGGTGGGTCGCATCGAACCGGAAGTGCAGTTCGAGGTCGACCCGGCTAAACTCGAGGCCAACGGCATTCGTGCTATCGAGGGAAAACACGTCACGATCTATACCGACCTGCCGTCATCGCCCGAAATTGAAGAACTGACGACGGTGTTCGACGCTGCTTATCCCCAGTGGTGCGAATACTTCCGCGTCGACCCGGTCGCCAACGACGACTGGAAGGTCAAAGCGGTGCTGATGTCCAACAGACAAAAGTTCCAGAAGGCCGGTTTGTTCCCCGACTCGCTACCGGAGTTTCTGCACGGCTATTACCAGGGAGACGCCGTCTGGCTCAACGATCAGCCCAGCGATTACTACCGGCGTCATCTGCTCATTCATGAAGGAACCCATGCGTTCATGATGATCCTGCTGGGTGGGGCAGGGCCTCCGTGGTATATGGAAGGGATGGCCGAGCACTTCGGGACTCACCGCTGGGAAAATGGCCAGCTTAAAACCCGCGTGATGCCGGCATCGAAAGATGAGACACCCATGTGGGGCCGCATCAAGATCATTCAAGACGAAGTCGCCGGCGGAAGTGCGCTCTCGCTGACGCGGATCATGGGCACGCCGCAGCAGTCGTTTCTGCAGAACCGTCCCTACGCGTGGTGCTGGGGAGCGTGTGCTTTCCTCGACAATCACAGCCTGTCGCAGGAAGCATTTCGCGAGATGGTCACCCAGGCTCGTCTGACCGGAGGCTTCAGCGAACGGCTGCTAAGTGAACTGGGCGACGTCATGCCGCAGCTGGCAGAGTCTTGGGAGTTGTTTGTCACCAATGCCGAGTATGGCTACGACTGGCAGCGGAACGAAGTCGTCTATCGTGATTCGGTTCCTTTCACCGGCGATGTAATGACGGCCGAGATCAGCGCCGATCGCGGCTGGCAATCGACCGGCATCCTGCTCGATGCTTCCAGTAGCTTTGAGGTTGCCGCCAGCGGCGAGTACGTCATTCGCAACGACGGTAAGCCGTGGATGTGCGAGCCCAACGGCGTGACCATCCATTACTACAAAGGAAATCCGCTCGGCCAGCTCGTCGGTGCCCTCAGGGCTGAACCGTGGCAAGGGGGAGCGATTACGCCCCTGGTTAAGTCGAACGAAGTCGGCCTGGGGACCTTCCTCTATCCGGAAGGTCCTTGCGTGCTGTTTCTGAAAGTGAACGAAAGCCCCGACCAGTTGGGTGATAACCTGGGCACGATTCAAGTTCAGATCAAACGAGCCGAGAAGAAGTAACGCCTCCTCTGACACTTACTTCGCAAAACCAACGTAGGGTGGCTACGACTTTTTAGTCGATCGCTACCTTCAACGAGATTAGCACCTCCCACCACGAAAGATGGCTATCACCTAAGTAGGTGTAGCCATCCTGCGAATGCAGTAGCGAACCAAGGTCCGGCGTCTATTTCCCGATGCAGTACAGATGCCCCTTGCCACGCAAAAAGAGTTTGCCGCCGGCGACCGCTGGGGAAGCGATTGTCGTGTCTTTGACTTGGTTTTCGCTGACCAGCTCGAACGTGTCCTTGGCGGCGAGTACCTTGCAGTTGCCGTCGATGTTCAGGAAGTAAATGTTCCCGCCGGCAACGATCGGCGAAGCCTTGAAGTTGCCTCCCAGACGTTCGCGCCACAGCAACTCCCCATCGCTCGAGCGGTAGCAATGAGCGATTCCATCGTCGGTTACCGTGAAGAGCATTCCGTTAGCATACACGGGCGAAGGGGTATCGGGCGTCGACTTATCGACCGCCCACACAATCGCGTCTTCGGAAAGCTCTCCCTGGTTGCCATCCAGAGAAATAGCCAGCAAGGGCTTCCGCATGCCTCGCGTGGTAAAGATCTTACCTTCGGCGGCAATCGGTCCGGTGACCGTGCGTCCACCAACCAGCCCAGGTAAGAACCATAACTGTTTGCCGGTCATGGGGTCGTACGCATCAAGAGTGTTGCCCCCCATTACCACCAGTTGTACTTGGCCATCTTTGGTCAGTAGCAGCGGCGTGGTGTAGGCGTCTGCTTCTTCCGATGGGGCACCGGTCATACGGAGAGTCATCCACTTCTTTTCGCCTGTTTTCAGGTCGTGGGCGATCAGGTAGCTTTTGACCGGCTCTTTTTGCAGATCGGAAAGTGAGTCCTGCATGCAGACCGAGATCACCAGGCCGTTGTAAACCACCGGGCTGTTGGCATGTCCCCACCAGATCGAATACGTGCCGTACTCTTGCTGCAGGTTATGCCGCCACAGCTCTTCGCCGTCGAGGTTGTACGTCGCCAGCAATCCATTGCCGAAATGCACCACCACCTGGTCGCCACTGACTACCGGCGATGGGCTGGCCATGTTGTGCAAGTTATGAAATTTCTGCAACTTCCGCTTCGGAGCTTCGCGCGGCGTCTCGGCCTGATCGACCAGGATGTTCAGTTCAATCTGGCCTGTCTTCGCATCGAGCCGCAACAAACGTAGTTCGTTGGCTTCATTCTGGAGCGTGACAAAGACGTGATCACCCACGATCGCTGGCGTGGAATCCCCCCAACCGTCGAGCGAAGTCTTCCAGGCCAGGTTCTCCTGGTCGCTCCACTTGGTGGGGACCTTGGCGTCAGGGCTAAAACCAATCCCTTCCGCCCCGCGCCAGGCCGGCCAGTCGTTAGAATCGCCCTGCAGAAAGGGCTTCCAGCCTGATTCGTCCGCCGAAGCGGCGAGCGGAAGGATAAAGAGTGCGAGAAAAAGAGTCCAGCAAACGCGAACTGCTGGAATAGAATTTTCGATCATCGTGAATTGTGGGGTAAGATTGGGGAGTGGAAAGGAGGAGTGATTGCTCTTAACTTACCACGTGGCCGTAGCGAAATCGACATTTTTCAAACAACGTGGTCTGCCAATTCCAATGCAGACGAGTAGGGGCGACGACGGGGGAACTTGATGACCGATAACGACAAATACCCGGAACTTCGTGAATATCTGCGAGGGCAGAGCTACTCGGACGTCGAAATCGACCACATCATTGCCGAAGTTCGAGAATACGAAGCCGAAACTCAGGTCGACTCGATCATGGACAGCATCGACTCCGGACATCTCGATATCCAGGCTCTGATCGATGAAGCCTTGAAGAAAATGGCCGACTAACTCAGCCAGCGAGCGTAGCACCTCAGGGTGGTGCTGCGCGATTTCATATGAAATTCGTGGGTAGACATCTTTCTTCTACCCACCGACGGGCCATAATAAAGAGTCCCTTGGTTCACCCCACGCGATATGGGACCGATGATTGGCAGCTGGGTCTGTACCCCCCCAATCTATCGCACGCCAAAATCTCTCTGATGCTTGGAACCCTGTATGTCGATCCAACGAATCGTTCTTTCTGCCTGTGTATGCCTGTCCTTGTTTACGTTCATGGCTTGTGGCCGTGCTGCAGATGCTCCGGCTGCTGCCGCCGAACCCGCTGCCGCGCCAGGGGAAGTACTCGCAAAAGATGAGCTGAAAGCCTTCGTCGCCGACCCCTCCGATATCGAGCCGCTGGTCGACTTCACCAATGCCAACTTCGAGGCGTTGATGAAAGAGATGTCCGGCCCCGGTGAGATCGTCCGCAAACACATCGAAGGCATGCGCGAAAGCCTGGTTGGGGTTCAGGCAGGCGACAACCAAGAGGCCATCCAACTTCTCGACACGATCGAGCGTTCGCTGGAAGCATTCGAGACGCGACTGACCGCCAAGGGACGCACCCTTGAAGACATCAAGTCGGACGTAAGCGAGAATCCTGGCAACATCACCGCGATCAATCTGTACGCTTTGAAAATCGACATGGTGTTCAACGAAGACATGAACGATGACGTCGAGAAGATGGAAACGTTCGTCAATGACGAAGCTCAGTTCATTATCGCGAACAACGAGAAGGTAGAAGACGCCGCCGAAAAGATCGCCTACAAGAAGGCCGCTGTGGTTCTTCAATCGTGTGCTGACGATATCCAACGCTTCAAGGCCTACGCTAAGCTCATTGGTCAACCGATGACGCCGATCGATACCCAATCGTGGGTCAACGGGCACGGCTACACCAGCGAAGAACTGAAGGGTAAGGTCGTCCTGCTCGACTTCTGGGCCGTCTGGTGTGGTCCCTGCGTCGCGGGCTTCCCGCACCTGGTCGAGTGGCAAGATAAGTACGGGAAAGATGGCCTGCAGGTTATTGGCGTCACGCGCTACTTCAACTTCAACTGGCCTGCTGGTGCCGAAGGCCCTCAGCAAGTTGAAGACAAACCGGTTCCCGAGGCCGAAGAAGTAGCGATGCTCGACAAGTTCACTGCCGAGCACAACCTGAAGCACCCAACCGCGCTGATGGCCGAGCCTGACGCCGACGCGTTCTACGATGCGTACGCCGTATCGGTTATCCCGCACATGGTGCTGATCGGCCGCGACGGCAAGATCCGCAAAGTGATCGGCGGCATCGGCGACGCCCAGATCAAGATGCTGGAAGAAGAAATGCAAAAGGCCCTCGCCGAACCAGCCCCAAACTAAGCGGCGACTCGAAAACAACCCTCGCAACCGCTAAGCGAAGACGCCAGCTACGCGATTACCCGCTTGCTGGTATCGCCAGCGATCTCTTCCACGTACCTTGGTATCGCGTAACCTGGCAGGCGGCTGCGCATGGTTTGCACGATGCGCAATCCCTCGGCTCGCGAGACCTCGAAGTGGGCCGCGCCTTGCACTCGGTCGAGCTGGTGCAGGTAATACGGCATGACGTTCAGATCGAGCAGTTTCTCTGACAGCTCGATCAGCGTCTCGGCGTCGTCATTCACCCCCCGCAGCAGGACGCTTTGATTGAGCAGAGGAACCTGGGCTTCGCTCAGAAGGGCCAAGGCCTGGGCGACGTCATCGGCCAGTTCATGGGGATGGTTCACATGGATGACCATAAACGGCTTGAGCCTGGACCCGGTCAGCCAGGTCAGTAGCTGGTCGTTTATCCGGCAGGGGATCATCACCGGCAGCCGCGTATGGATGCGTAGCCGGCGAATATGCCGGGCTGCGGCGATGTTTTCGACCAGTTGCCCCAAAATGCCGTCGGTCAGGGTCAGTGGATCGCCACCAGATAACAAGATTTCGTGAAGCGACGTATCCTGGTGAATCGCTGCCAGGGCCGCACTCCACGCGTCGATCCCCTTAGGGCCTTCCCCATACGGAAAGTGCCGCCGGAAGCAGTACCGACAATGGACCGCACACGCCCCGGTCGTTACCATCAGGGCCCGGCCGTGGTACTTTTGCAAAAGGCCGGGTGTCAGGGTCGCTTCGTGGTCGCCCACGGGATTCGCCGTAAATCCTTCTACTGAAACGGTTTCCTGCTCGATTGGTAGCACCTGGCGGAGCAGGGGATCGGTCAGATCGCCCCGGAGCATCTTGGCGGCGAACTCGCGCGGGACGAACAGCGGAAAGTCCTCGGCGGCAGCCAAGCCTTTTTGCCAGGCCGTATCGGGCAGCTGAAGGTACTCGGCCAAGTCCCCTGTGCGGCGGAAGGCAGCCCTCATCGACGCTTTCCAACCCTCGCTAGGCGATGTGGCAGGGTTCGCGATACAATTGATACTCGCAGATTGCGAATCGGTAGTTACAATGTTCATCTTTCCATTTTACCGAAATGGCTAGGGGCGAAAGGTGCCCTGAACCCTTGGATAGACGACGGATATCTTTTTTCAGCGAGTCCCCACGTGCAATACAGTACCAGCGATTTTCGTAAAGGTTTGAAGGTCCAGATCGACGGCGAACCCTACATCATGACCGAGTGCAACTTCGTGAAGCCGGGTAAGGGGAACGCCCTGTACAAGTGTAGGCTCAAGAACCTGATCCGCGGCACCAACTTGGACCGTACCTGGCGTGGTGGTGAAACGCTGGAATCCGCCGACGTCGAAGAGACCGACGTGCAGTTCCTCTACAAGCAAGGGGACACGTGGGTCTTCATGGACAATGAAACGTTCGAGCAATACGAACTCGACGCCGACACCATGGGGGATGGTTGGAAGTTCCTCAAAGACGGCATGAAGTGCATGATGACCTTGTTCAACGGCAACCCGCTGGACATGACTCCACCGATGCAGGTCGAGATGGAAGTCACCTACTGCGAGCCAGGTGCCAAGGGCAATACGGCCACTAACGTGACCAAGCCAGCTACCATTGAAACCGGTGCCGAAATCCAGGTTCCGATGTTTGTGAATCTGGGCGACGTCATCAAGGTCGACACCCGCGATGGCACCTACGTCGAACGCGTGAAGAAGTAATCTTCGCTTACGACAACTTGAATCAACGCGAACGCTCGGCAAATGGTCGGGCGTTTTTTTTTGCTGCCAACCACCGCCCCGTTATCGCGAATCGTTGCCTAATCCGAGCAACCATGCTTCCGGTGGGCATTATTCCACTCAGGCGTGTGGAAAATCTCAAGAGCGCCAGAACCCTCATAAACTAGCGCTTCAATCAAGTGTACGGAAGTGGCAGCCGCATTAAAGGTCGCTTGCCAAGGGCCGGCGGACCTGGATGCAGGACAATATTCTTTTGAACGAGAGAAACGTTTTTATAATTTGTAGGTTAACCATTGATGTAGTTATTTATTCTCTTCTTTTGATTCGTCTTTGGTCTGATCCAATCTACTTCCTGCCAATGAGGAGCCGCGCCTTGTTCAAATCAGCCCCACGTCATGCGTTTACCTTGGTAGAACTATTGGTGGTGATTGCCATCATTGGTGTGTTGATCGCGTTGCTTTTGCCGGCCGTCCAACAGGCCCGCGAGGCCGCTCGTCGTTCGCAGTGCATCAATAACTTGAAACAGTTGGGGGTCGCCGCCCACAACCATCACGACACCTTCGGCAAATTCCCCGCCGGTTTGTACAACCAGAACGGTGGCCGAGCAGACAACAGCGAGCCAGATCAGATTGGTCCCAACTGGGTTGTGATGTTGCTGCCGTATATCGAGCAAGACGCGTTGTACGAATTGTTTGAAGTGAACACCAACGTGACCGTTACCACCGATAAGTGGAACCGGGACGCGGTTGTGACAACCGGTGGCCCGCTGGCTCGATCGCAGGTTATTGCCACGCTGCAGTGCCCTTCGGCCACCGGCACTTCCCAGGCATTCAATCCCACGACTGCGCTGGGTAACAATTGGGGACGCGGCACGTACGCTGCCAACGGTGGTGCGGCGACCCACTGGCATCAAACCAATCAAACGCAGACCTTGAATAACGGTGTGAACGTACCAGCCCACGGCGTATTCACCGTCAACAAAGGACGGAACATGTCGGAAGTCCTCGATGGTACCTCGAACACCATTCTCTTCGACGAAATTCGTTGTGGTGAAAACGTCGGAGATCAGCGCGGCGTGTGGGCCCTGGGCATCAGCGGCAGCAGCATCGTGCATGGCATGAACGAGCACGACATGTATGGCCCCAACGACACCGGTGACAACTCCGACGACGTTTACGACTGCGTCGACATGGCCAAAGGTGGCGGCTGCTACGAGAGCGGAACCAACAACCAGGCCAATGCCCGCTCGTTGCACCCTGGCATTGTGAATGTCGTACGCGTTGACGGAAGTGTGAGCAATGTCACCGATACAGTCGATCTCGATGTCTGGTCAACGCTGCACGCGATTGCCGATGGCCAGGTCATTTCCGAGAACTAACTGGTGTGGCTACGCCGATCATTGTTGTTCCTTCCCACTTCGCAGTAAGGCATTCGTCATGAAATTGTTTCGTGCCCTGACCTTTTTGATCCTTCTGGCCAGCACATGTTTGCTTGGCTGCGGCGATGGCAATTCGCATGTGACCGGCACGTTAACCAATAACGGAACGCCGCTCGAGGTGGGAGAAAAAGGGGTCGTGCAGGTTCAATTCATCCAGCTCCAAGATGGCAAACCCAAAGGCTTCCGCACCGCGCAAAGCGTCGATAAAGTGGGGCACTTCGAGGCTACCGTTCCACCAGGAAACTATCGTATCGCCATCCTGCAGCTTGATCCCTATCCCGACAAGGACCTGCTGAAGGGAGCGTTCGACGACCGTAAGAGCCCGATCGAGAAGGATCTTTCGTCATCGCAGTCTATCGAGATCGAGCTGGCGGAATTTCAGAAGTAACGCACCGAAATCGACTAAACGTATCTGCCATGAAACTTGCCCTCTCCAAGCGTAAAGCCAAAAAGCTCGCCGCCGGAACGATCTTCTATAGCGACACGCTCGGCATGTGGTACCTGTCGCTGTACATGGTGGTCGACGGCAAGGCAGGGCCGTTTGGGATGAACCCTCACGAGACCGAAGAGGCCGCGATCGCCGATGGGAATGAGACGCTGAAAGTCACCGACGGCGATTGGATCGAAATCGAAGAGGATCAGGCTGATGCCTACATCGAGCAGCATGCCTGGCATCGTTGGAATCCAGGCGGTTAGCAAGCTCCCGTGCGTTGGTTACCCATTGGTTATTCCCCAGGCCGAGAAATCCGCAGTCCTTCCAGTGAATACATCGGCTGCCGGGCCACGCTGTCTTCGGCGATCCCGCTCCAACCTAGTTTCACCCAGCGGCCATCGCCAATATCGAAGTCGATCGTTTTCGATGTTGGCGGAGAGAATGTCCGCAGCAGCTTGGTGCCACCACAAGTCAGGCAGCGGGCCAACGAGCGACGCGTGCGGATCATTTCGAGCTCCAGCACGTCCCACTCGCGAATGGATATTTGAAAGTTGTCTTGGCTCGAGCGTGCCCTCAGAACTCGCTCGAGCTTGGTTGGGTCGCTGACAATCGCTTCGATCTGCGAATCGCTGAGCGTGCCTAATGTCATGCGAACCATCTGGCCGAGCTGTTCCCTTTCGGTTAACAACTTTTCGGCCGAGGTCAGAAAGTCGCAATCGAAGCACCAGGCCGGTTCGTGCCGTAGCGGAAACTTGCGACCGTCTTCCATTGCATAGCGGCAATGCGCGTGTGCTCCCCAGAATTCGCTTGCGCAGCCAAAGTTACTTTCCACTCGGTACAGCATCGACATGAGAACACCCGAGGCCTTACTCAGGTGGAACAATATGCGCGATGCGGGTCATCACGTTTTCGCACGAGCCAGGTTCGTAGACCGCCGATTCCGGCTTGTCGCTCAGCACGTTGAAAACCAGCAGGATGTTCACCACGACATCCTTCTCCCGGCACTGAGCCACGAAGTTGAACGGGTAGATCACCTTGTCGCTCTCGGGCGAAACGACACCGATTGCGGCGAAGGGGGGATCGCGATCGGTGAGATCGATGTTGGTCCAGCGCCAGCCGAAGGCCTTCACGATTTGATTGCCCCACAAACTGCCCAGCAGTGTGATGATGTCTTCGCTCTCGTCCAACTCCGGCCCGCCTCCTTGTTGAAGGTCGCGTACGCACCCGTTGACGGCCGTAACAATCGACTGCGGAGAATCGTCGAGCGACACGCCTAGAATCTCGGCCGCATCCGCCGCCACCAGGTCGATCAGACGCATCGTCTCGGCACTCGGCTGGGACTGAACAACGTGGGAAGGGTCAGGCATGGGGTTAGGTTCCTTCATCGCTTCGGGGTAAGTCCGACAGCGTCAGCAGCCCTAGGGGGTCTGATTCGTCGGCTTCCATCACATTGTAGGTGAGCAACTCGACATCGCAGAAGCCCCGGGCTGCTTCTATGGTGAGAACGAATAGCCAGACTACCATCAGGCCAACGATATGACAGATGAAAGTCAGTCCGTGAAGATGTCGTGGTGACCAGCCAGTTAAGGGAGTGATCAATACAATCTCGATATTGGGAAGCAAAAGCAGCACGAGAATCGCTGACAAACCAAAGAGCCCTGCCTTGCGATATCGGGCTGGCACCAAAATAGGAATGCTTGCCAGGACGGCATTCAAGGTGATCGCCGTAACCAACAGGAAGAAGTGGCTGTGAGATTCAATTTCCGCAAACTCTTTCAGACTGAAGCCGGTGCCCCGTAGCATGGCCAGCGAGGCGGCCATGAGGAACGTGCACCCGCCGATATGCCAGAGCGAAAACTGAAACGTTCGCGTGGGCATCAAGTGAACTCGGGAAAAGAGCAGGCTCATGCCGTAGGTAAGCGTTATTGAAAGAAAAAGAACCCACAAGAGCAGCGCGGCAAAATAAGGAGCCCAGCAACCCATGACGAAGACGGCTCCCATCGTAAGCACAACTCGCCACCAGAAACTCCCACTACCAATGACCAACCAGATGCCGAGAATCGATGTCACAATAGGGCCACTGATGGGAGCCATTAACATCAGGATGGGAAATGCAAAGAATAGAAACGTCTGAGCCACATCGCGCTGCTGTTCTTCGATCCGCTTCTGTTCTGCTTCCCATTGTTCCGGCGAAAGGTTCCCGCTTCTGCCGTACCATTTCTGCAAAGCTTCCCCACGCAGGCGGGCCCGCCTTGATTGCGAAGACGATGGTGTCGTGGAAGAGGGCATGCGTCGCGCATTTCGGCCAGACTTTTTTCAATTAGTAGTGCCCAGGATACCTGTTCGATTGATGTCATGCGAACGAAAACGTGCCATTACGGACGGCCTGCCGATGGAGCGCGGCGATACGCGTCCAATCGCTTGAGCGCTGCTTGAGCTTCCTGGCTGGTCTCGGTTGGTGGCTCATGGTCGGCAATCGTTTTCAAAATAGCATCGGCGGTTGGGTTGTCGAGCTTCTCGAGGATCGAGACCGCCCGCAGTCTTTGTAGCTGCTCTGGCGGCTTGGGGAATTTGCCGGAGAGATTGAGGATGCTCTCGATTCGCTGACGGAATTTACGGTCGCTCGTTTTCGACAACGCGGTGAACAGCGCCGGCGATGCCGCCGAGCCGAAGCGTTTGAGTTGTGCTACCGCGGGAAGGTGTGTCTGAGGATTCGCGTTTTCCAGTGCCTGAATCAGCTGGGGGATTTCCTTTTCATCGAGGACCGGTCCGGCAGTCAGGTGGGTTTCGATCCATGCAACCGTTTGGTCGGAATGGTTCATCAGTGCTTGGGTTGCCTTGGTGGCGACATCGCTGTCGCGGTCGGCGAGGGCCTGCCAGTAGCCGGTCATCTCGACGACGGTCAGCGGTTTGTCGGCATAGTCGTCGGTGGCACCGCGGACATTCCACAACAGCAGCGTGGTATCCTCGCTGCTGGAAAGGAGCGTCTTGCCATCGGGCGAGAATGCCAGCGAGGTGACTGCTTTCAGGTGGCCGGTAAAGGTGTGGGTTCTCTTCTTCGTGGCTAATTCCCAGACGTAGATCACTCGGTCCTTGTCCGCCGCGGCCAGTAGCGATCCGTCGGGCGAGAAGGCCAGCGGTGCCATGTCGCGGCCGTGGAAGTCAATTTCAGCTGGGAACTGGGCGACTTCCTTGCCATCACTTACGCGCCAAACTTGAACCGGCGCACCGATCGTCGAGCTGGTTGCCAGCAGCTTTCCATCGGGCGAGAAACAGACGTTTCCAGGCGGAGACGTCGCCGAGCGGAGATGGTGGATTCGTTTGTTCTTCTCCAGATCCCAAAGCTGAACTGAGTTGCCAGGCTTATCGCGGTGAGAACCATTAAGTGCTCCGATCGCCAGTAGCTTGCCATCGGGAGAGAGAGCCAGGCTACTGACCCAGGCGTCGGAAGTGGAGATTCCCGCAAGGGGTTGAATGTTGGCCAGCAGACGCCCTC
Source organism: Blastopirellula marina (assembly GCF_002967715.1). Lineage (NCBI taxonomy): Bacteria > Pseudomonadati > Planctomycetota > Planctomycetia > Pirellulales > Pirellulaceae > Blastopirellula > Blastopirellula marina. The sequence goes on along the minus strand of NZ_PUIA01000017.1, from coordinate 428,267 downwards.
CATCCAGTTCAAATACGCAAACGGTTAATTTGGAACTATGCGTGTGAGAGGACGTTGCCATCCGCTGACCATCGGGCGAGTAGGCAGCGACGACGGCACGGTCATCGTAGCTATACGATGACTTTCCAGTTTCCAACTGCTGGACATGTTTGTCTTGCGTGGCGATTCGCCAGTAGACCACTTGTTGGTTGTAGGTCCAGGTCAACACTTCGCGACCGTATGGGGCGAACCAGACGCTTGAACCCTCTTCGTTCCACCAAACATCCGAACCTTGCCAGGGGACGGGAAACTTCAGCAGCTCTTTGCCGCTGGCGGTTCCCCAGATACGCAGGGTGGCATCTTGGCGACTGATCGATGCGATCAAGGTACCATCGGGCGAAAAGGCTCCGGCCCGCACGCCCCCTTCGTGACCGAATCGTTTCACAATTTCCTTGCCGGTATGTGCGTCCCATAGTTGGACGAAGCCATCGCGGTTGCAACTGGCAATCCATTTGCCGTCGTGCGAATACGCTACGCTGCCGCTGTTGTCGGCTTGCCCGGCAAGCTTGATCTTCTGCTTCGCTGTGTGGGAATCGTAGATGCCGAAATTCCCGCCGGTCACCAGGCGATCTTCCGTCGGGGAAAAGGCCACAACGTAAGAGCAATCCTCCAGCCGCTGCAGCAGTTGTTCCTGGTCGACATCCCACAATCGTGTGACGTACGGGCCGCACGCACCAAGCGTTTTTCCATCGCGAGAAAATGCCAACGAGTAGACGGTATCCGGCAGATTGTTCAATCGATCGTTGTCGTCCAGCAGCGTGGCATACTGCCGACCGGTCGGGACGTACCACAGTCGAATCTCTTTATCATCCGCCCGTCGTCCAGAGCCGCCAGCCGAAGCCAACGTGCGATTGTTGGGAGAGAACGCGACGGCATACAACTGGGATTGATGCCCTTTCATTTCGTGGATGAGTTCACCGGTGTTGGCATTCCACAGGCGAACGATTTTGTCCTGACCGGCAGAAGCAAGCATCTTGCCATCGGAGGAGAAGGCAAGTGCCCAGGCACTTTGCGGCAGCTCGCGAATCTCTCGGTGATTCTTCAAATCCCAGAGGGCAATCGCTTGATTGTAGTGACCGCCAATTGCCATCGTCTTGCCATCGGGCGAAAAGGCAAACGTTTGACCTTTTCTCGTTGGCGATTCGCGAAGCAGCTTGCCGGTCGCGACATCCCAGAAATGAATCTTGCCACTATAGTCGGCCGTGGCGAGGACCTGATCGTTGGGGGCAAACTGGACACAGGTCGGCCAAGTGCTTTGCTGCATCCGCGTCGTCCCCAATCGCATCACGGCCCCGTCAGGCAGAGGATCGGAAGTTGAATCCTCGTCGTCTGCGATCAGCGGAACGCAAACTAACCAAATCACGATCAGGCTGGTCAGTTGTTGCCACTTCATGAACACAACGTACCTCCAGACAAGGTTAGCAGGGACGAGATCTTTCGCCACCTTCACTCACAAGATGAGACGACCGCCGCCACGGTTTGGTTTTGGTCTGGCGTACCTCATCGTAGGGAATGCCAGGAATTGAAGCTACTAATTGGTTCATCGCGTGCGAAGAAGTAGGCATGTCGACGTTCGAAACACAACATGCCCAGGCAAGTGTGCCTGGGCATGTGAGTTTGATCGATTCTCGCAATCGACTTACTTTTGAATGCGTTCAACCTGGCGAATCATGTCGAGGAATTCTTCGCGGTACGAGGAGCCTGGACCGTCGACGTTCGAGGCGACCAGTTCTTCGATCTCGGCGAAGTTGGTTTCATGATGGAAGTGGCTTCCGCGAAGCTTCAAGGCGAACATCGCCACGGCCGAAGCGAACTGGAAGTCGCCGGTGGCCTGGTTGAACTTGTTACCGCTATCAACCACCGGGTAAGTCATCAGCGTGCTGACGTCTCCCTCTGGCTGCTTGTAGCGGAGCTTCAAGGTCATCAGTTCATTGGTGTCGGCCGCTTCGGTTGTCTCAGGCTTGGTCTGATACTTCAGTTCGTCCACCTTCGGATCGACGGCGGCGACTTCGGTGTTGCCGTCACCCTTGGCAGGGACGATTTCGTAGAAGGCGGTTACCGTGTGCCCAGCTCCGATTTCACCGGCGTCTTTCTTATCGTCGTTGAAGTCTTGAGCGGCGAGCAGGCGGTTTTCGTAACCGACCAGGCGGTACGAAGCGACCTTTTTCGGATTGAACTCGATCTGGATCTTCACGTCCTTGGCGATCGTCAGCAGGGTACCGCTCATCTGTTCGACCAACACCTTGCGGGCTTCCTTCTCGTTGTCGATGAACGAGTAGTTGCCGTTGGCCTTGTTCGAGAGCTGTTCCAGCATCGAGTCGTTGTGGTTGCCGATGCCGAAGCCCATCACGCTGAGGTAGATGTTCTTCTTGGCTTGTTCGGCAGCCATACCGACCAGCCCGCCGGTGCTCGTTTCGCCGACGTTGAAGTCGCCGTCGGTGCAGAGGATCACGCGGTTGGTGCCACCTTGGATGAAGTTCTCAGTTGCGGTCTTATAGGCCAGCTGAATGCCTTGTCCGCCGTTGGTCGAACCACCAGCTTGCAGACGATCGAGTGCCGCCAGGATTGTGGCCTTCTCGTAACCATAGGTGGGTTCCAACACCATGCCAGCGGCACCGGCGTAAACGACGATCGAAACCTTGTCGTTCTCGCCCAGCTGATCGACGAGCATCTTCATGCCCTTCTTCAGCAGCGGCAGCTTGTTGGGATTGTTCATCGAGCCAGAGACGTCCAGCAGAAAGACGAGGTTGCTGGCTGGTCGTTCATCCGTATCGACTTCTTTCCCCTTGATGCCAACGCGAACCAGGCGATTGGCTGGGTTCCAGGGGCAGCTGGCCACTTCAACGTTCGCGGCGAATGGGTGCTCGTCGGTCGGGGTGGCGTAGTCGTAGGTGAAGTAATTGACCAGCTCTTCGACGCGAACCGAATCGCGCGGTGGCAGCTGACCGAACTGGTTCAAGTAAGATCGAATCTTCGAGTAGCTGGCCGTGTCGACGTCGATCGAGAAAGTCGACAGAGGCTGATCGGCGACCGCGATGAAGTTGTTCTCTTCGATCACGTCAAACTTGTCGCCACCTTCACCAGGACCCTTGCCAAGCGCTTCTCGTAACATACCTGGCGCGAAACCAGCTTCGACATCCAATCCTTGCAGCTCAACGCCAAACTGCGACTCGCGTGTCTCAACACCGCGGGCACGGTTGCTTTCGGCTGGCTTGGTGGCAGGCACCGGATTGCTGGCTACGCGGGCCGCAGGATCGCCGACGGCAGGACCAGGCATTTCCATGAAAGCTTCCGGGGCTTCCGTTTTGGCTTTGGCGAGGTCCGATTTCTTCGCTTCCTCGCCAGGTGCTGCGTATTTGTAATCATGCACTTGCTCAAGTTCTTTGACGTTCTTTTCCAAGCGAGGCAGTTGTTTGCTCGCCGTGATTTTGAGGCGTCGTGCATCTCGTTCGCCCGACGTCGGCTGGCCATCGAGCTGGGAACTCAGGCTATCCGCAGCAGGCTTGCTTTCCTCGGCCATGCCTTGCAGCGCTTTACCACCGTATCCGCCGGCGTCATCGTCCATAAATGGGTGATCCGCAGCCGGCCCCGAGCCAGACATGCCGGCTTGTCCTTGCTGCTGACCCTTGCGACTCAACTCCATGAAATCGCTTTCCGCGTCTTTCAGTTCGACCGGCATGTCGATGTTTTCAGCCGGTTCAAATTCTTCCAGCGGTCGCTGGGTGAGTGACTCGTCGACGGTGCTCAACTGAGAGGTGGTTTCGTTGGTTGAGCCAGCGGCTCGATCGGCTCGAGCCCCGATTTGGGACTGAGGCTGACCGCTGCATCCGACCATCGCGACGCCCAGCAGAAGGGGCGTGAGAATCCATATCTTTTTCATCGTATTCGACCCGCACATTTCGGTTGGGATGAGTATTTTCGTGTCTTTTCGCCTAATGAGCTCACCCAGAGAGACGAGACACTTTCGCCCAGCGATTTGCAGAATGAAGATTTTTTCCGAAATTTTGTCCGCCGCGGCATTTACGCCGAGAGGGGTGTGCCTGATAGCGAGAGCCAGTCGACCTGGTTGGGAAACTGCTTCGCGCCAAAAGGAACATGCGTCAAAATCGGCGTTGGGGTGCGGCGGGCCAGCTCGGTGCGGTTGGTGGTGCGGCTGACGTCGCTGGCCTCGGGCTGCAAATCATTCAGCACGATGCCAGCCACCGGAAGGCCTTTCTGGTAAGTCTTAGCGGTGAGCAGCGTTTGCAGCGTTTCGTTGATCATCCCCAGCCGATTGGCCGCGACGATGATCAGCGGCAGACCGAACTCCAAGGCCAGGTCGAAGACGTAATCGTCGTCGGACATGGGTGATAGCAGTCCTCCGGCCCCTTCGACCAGCAGGAAATCGCACTTCTGGTCGGCTTGCTGCTGCTTCCAATAGTCGAAGCCGGTCCGCAGTAGGCGAGTATCCACTTCCTTCCCTTCGGCCCGGGCAGACAGGTGGGGGGCAAGCGGGGCATGAAACGTTTGCGGGCAGATGTGCTGGGTGTCCCAAATCTTCCCAGAGGCTTCCCACAAAGTTTGAACATCTTCCGAGAGCCACTTCCCGTCGTTTTCGACCAATCCGCTTGCTGCTGGTTTATACACACCCACGCGGAGGCCCGCATTTGTCAGGCTGCGGGCAATCAAACCGGCCACGTGGGTCTTGCCGACGCCCGTATTATTTCCGGTAATAAAGAGTCCTCTTGGTGGTTTTCTGTCCATAGGGGAAATAGTACCATTTTGCCAGTTCGCATCCCAGCATCGCTTCAGGGTAGGTAACAGTCAGAATCATGAGCAAACCGGACAAGGTCAACGTTGCCGTCGTGCAGATGACATGCAGCGGCAACAAAGAAGAGAATGTCAGCAAAGCGATCGCCAAGATCGCTGAGGCCGCCCAGCAGGGCGCGAACATCGTGTGCCTGCAAGAGCTGTTCCCCGGTCTCTACTTCTGCCAGACCGAGGACCACATTCAGTTCCTGCAAGCCGAACCGATCCCCGGTCCGACCAGCGATCGCATTCAAGCCGCCGCCAAAGAGCACGGAGTGGTGGTCGTCGCTTCGCTGTTCGAGAAGCGAGCCGAAGGATTATTTCATAACACGGCTGCTGTGTTCGATGCGGATGGAGAGATGCTGGGCATCTATCGCAAGATGCACATCCCCGACGACCCGCACTACTACGAGAAGTTTTACTTCACGCCGGGCGATATCGGCTTCCGCACGTTCGATACGAAGTTCGGCCGCGTGGGCGTGTGCATTTGCTGGGATCAATGGTTCCCCGAAGCAGCACGTCTAACGGCGCTGACGGGCGCTCAGATTCTGATTTACCCAACGGCCATCGGCTGGCTGCATCCTGAGAAGGAAGAGTACGGTCCGGCCCAGGTCTCGGCGTGGGAAACGATGATGCGCAGCCACGCGATCGCCAACGGTGTGTTTGTCGCCGCGCCGAATCGCGTGGGCATTGAAGACAACATCGAGTTCTGGGGACATTCGTTCGTGGTCGACCCGACCGGTACGCTGCTGGAAGTGGCTTCGCACGATCAGGAGGAGACTCTGATTGTCGAGTGCAACCTGGCTCAGATCGAGTTCTCGCGCACGCATTGGCCCTTCCTGCGTGATCGTCGTATCGACGCTTACGGCGGGCTGACCAAGCGATTCATCGACGGGGATATCACCTCATGAGCGATCGGTTGACCCCTAAACAACAACAGTACCGATGGCCTGCCGAGTGGGAACCGCACATCGGCACGCTCCTTTCGTGGCCGCACAATCGCGACTCGTGGCCGGGCAAGTTCGAGCCGGTGCCAGGCGTGTACAAGCAGCTGGTCGCTGCGCTATGCGAAGTCGAGGATGTGCATATCCTGGCCGCAGCCGGTGACATTCTGACGCAGGCCGAAGACCTGGTAGGGCATCTGCCGAATGTTTTCATTCACGCGATCCCCACTAACGATGCCTGGGCACGTGACCACGGCCCGAGTTTTCTCCAGGCACCCAAGGGCAAACCGTGGATGGCGGTCGATTGGAACTACAATGCCTGGGGCGGCAAGTATCCGCCGTGGGATAACGATCAAGCGGTTCCGGAACGCCTGTCCGAGAAGCTCGGCTTCGGCCGGTTTCAGCCGGGCATCGTGATGGAAGGAGGAGCCGTCGACGGCAACGGGGCTGGGCTCGTCTTGAGCACGACCGAGTGCTTGTTGAACCCCAACCGGAACCCGCATCTGTCGCAGGAGCAGACCGAGAAGTATCTGTACGATTACTTGTGCGCCGAGAAGATTCTGTGGCTGCACCATGGAATCGCCGGGGACGATACCGACGGCCACATCGACGAACTGGCCCGCTTCGTAGGACTGGGGACCGTAGTGGCCGCTTATGAAGAGGATGCCAGCGACGAGAACTACGAAGGCCTGCAGCAGAACTTTAAAGACTTGGAAGCAATGACCGACCTGAATGGTCAGCCGCTGGAAGTCCTGCCGCTGCACATGCCTAAGGCCAAGTACCAGGACGACCAACGCCTGCCGGCCAGCTACTGCAACTTTTACATTGCTAACGGGATCGTCATCGTCCCGCAGTTTGGTGATGATGCCGATGAGAAGGCGTGTAATACCTTGCAGCAGTGCTTCCCCGATCGCAAGATCGTGCCGATCGACGCGATTGACCTGGTGTGGGGACTGGGTGCGTTCCACTGCATCTCGCAGCAGATCATGAAGTAGGGCAAGCGGTCAGAAGTGGGCTTTAGCGATCAGTTTGATTGAAGTAGGGAATTGCCGCCGAGACGTACACTTTGGACGTGTGATGGAACGCGGAGGAGGCTCGCAGGACGGTTCGACCGGTGTAGGCATAAAGCTCGAAAGCTCAGCTCATTGCGAGGATAGTAAGGATTGTTCCTGCGGGATTGATGATCCTCATTCCTTCTAATTGATTGATTTCGCATGGCCAGGCCGCTCTAATGCGAGGTGGATCTGGATCTCCGGTTTTCTGTCGAGATGAAGGCCATGACCGCAACCACCCAGCAACGCCGCTCGCCTTTGGGCTTGTTTCCGGACAAGCCCACGCCCCGATTGTACGACCGCATCATCGAGGTTCTGCGCGTGCGCCACTACAGCCTCCGCACGGAAGATGCCTACCTCCACTGGATTCGCCGTTACATCGAGTTCCATAAACACGAACATCCCCGGCGAATGGTCGAAGGCGATGTCAACCGCTTCCTGACGGACCTCGCCGTGAATGGGCATGTGGCGGCGTCGACACAGAACCAGGCGCTCGCCGCGATCCTGTTCCTCTATGAGCATGTGCTCAAGCAGCCGCTCGATCGCATCGAAGGAGTCGTTCGCGCGAACCGGCCGAAACGATTACCCGTGGTGCTCACGCGGGACGAGTCGCGACGCATACTGGGAGAGATGTCCGGCACTCCTCGCTTGATCGGGCTGCTGTTATATGGCTCGGGGCTACGATTGCTGGAGGCGCTTCGGCTGCGTGTCAAAGATATCGATTTCGAGCGACGGGAACTAATCGTTCGCGAAGGCAAGGGAGATAAGGATCGCCGCACGATGTTTCCGAAAGCTGCGGTGTCCGATCTCCGGCACCAGATCGAGATATCCCGGCATTACCATGAGGACGATCTTGCCGCAGGCTTCGGCAGCGTCGAACTGCCCCATGCCTTTGAGCGAAAATCTCCACAGGCGGCCTTCGATTTTCGCTGGAAGTACGTTTTTCCCGCCGCTGGATTGAGCGTTGATCCTCGCAGTCGTATTCGGCGGCGTCATCATCTGCACGAATCCACCATATCGAAGGCAATTTCCGCAGCGGCCCGTCGAGCGCATATCACGAAACGAGTGACGGCTCATACATTTCGTCACTCGTTCGCAACCCATCTGATCGAGGCGGGCTATGACATCCGCACGGTTCAGGAACTCCTTGGTCACAGTGACGTTAGGACGACGATGATTTATACTCATGTTTTGAACCAGGGAGGCCGTGGCGTCCGCAGCCCGGCTGATTTCGACAGCCTGGATTCCGAATAACGTGCGCACGTTATTCGGAAAGGTTCTGAATAAACACTAGTTATGCCCCAAGGCCCCAATGGCGAAGCTTCTCGAAATCCTGAGCGATTCGACCGCGGGTTGGACGCGACGTCCTCCAGCGACGAACGACGATATCAAGGCTCTTATCGCCTCGTGCGATTTCGACTTGCCGGATGAGTATTTGGCCTTTCTGCGGTACAGCAATGGCGGCGAGGGGTTCCTGTGCATCGAACCGTGGTATTTCCAACTCTGCTCTTCGGGCGAACTTCCTGAATACAATCAAGGATACAATGTTTCGGAGTTCCTGCCCGGATGGTTTGCAATTGGCAGCAGTGGCGGTGGTGAAATGCTGGCGATTCGCAAACAGGATGGATCACCCTGTCCGGTCTATATGGTGCCATTCATTCCAATGGCCGAATCAGATGCCGTTCAGATTGCACATGATTTCGAGATGTTCGCAATGGCACTTGGCCGCGAGGAAGACAAGGCATAACAACACAATGCACCCGAGCGGGCGAATCGGGCGGTTTTACAATGGGCAGTCACTCGCGCCCGCCGGGTGATTGTGAGCGTTATGGCTCTAGGAGAGGCAAGTGATTAATGCATATGGCTGGGTGATTGTACGATCCTCAAGAGAAAAGTATTCGGATAAGTTATCCTCAGAAGAAATAGAGCTATTAGACAAAGAAGTAAATAAAAATGATGAGGTGGTTTGGGACAAATTTGAAGAATACTGCAAATCTGCCCACAAGGAAGATATCCTCTTGGTGTTGGATTTCATTAGGAATTGCTCTGTTGAACACCCAACAACGTTAAACGCCATTGGCTAACGCCGCAGGGCGTAGGTCAGGACTTTCAGGGCGGCTTCGGTCATCATGGCTGTTGGCTTTCTCGCGGAAAGGGTCGAGCCGACGGTTCTTTTCAGGCCGCTCATGAACGATTCTACTTTCCAGCGTTTCGTGTAGCCTGAGTTCTTGAGGTTTTCCTCGGTCATCAGCGGGCGATATTCTCCGCCGAGCGTCCCATCTCGTCGATGCGTTACCGGTGGAATCCAACTTTCTGCCTTCCAAACTTCTCGGGAAAAGACGTGAACCCAGTCGGCATCGTAGCCTGCGTCGGCGAACAGTTTTTTGGGCATGATGGCCTGGGCCGACTTGCCCATCAGTTCCATGGTTTCGCACTTGTCGTTGCCGGGGCCCCAGCTTAGAACCATGCCTGCCGGAAGAAGCGAACCCACCAGCACGCAGACCGAAAGCTTCACGAACTTCTTTCGCTTGTTACCGCTGCGGGCTCGGAAGTGAACGCTGGCCGAAGTGGTTTCCAGCCCAGTCGAATCGATGGCGACTTCCTCTTCGGTCGGGGCGAACTTCTTAACGATTTCCACCAGCATAGCATCGGCGATCTCGGCCACTTGAGAGCGATCGGAGAAGTACTTCAGCGTCGAGTAATTCGGCAAACGCCCGGCGAAACCAATCGTATCCCGCAGCTTGTCCGAGGCATCAATGATCTCGATCACGCCTCGGTAAGTCGTCTTCAGATACGCCTTCAGGACAAGGCAAGTCATCAACTGCGGCTGGGTGTACCGCTTGGGTGCCTGCTCGTGCGAATAGGGGCGCATGAACTTAGCGGCCAGCTTCATACTGAGCCGGGTCACGGCAATCAGGTTGTTTTGCTTCGTGCTCATGCCTGATAATTTAGCGCCAGGGAATCGAAAACGGAAGATTGGTTTTCAACAAGGCAATTAGGAATTTAAACAACACATCCGGAGTATTGCATATTACTTCATCTCGTAACCATACTGCTCCTGAGTTGTTTCAATTGCTAGATTGGATCGTTGAAAATGCATTAGGATCATATGGTATAATATATGTACTTGATGATGAGTCTGAATACAGTAATGAATTTAGGGTGATAAAAATAAACAAAGGTAACTATACCTTCCATAACGACCCTTTTTTATCTCCTATATATCCAGAGGTGGAGTATGAGCTTTAGCCATAACAAATCAATGCAGCCGACCCTCCACTCCGTGCTTTAAATTGTGGTTCGCTGCGCTCACTTTACCACAATTTAAAGCACTCCGTTCGGGCGGCTGATTGAGGCGTTACGCGTGCGAATGCCAGCATCACTCGGATCAAACTTGAACCCATACGCAGCATCGAATGAACAACTAAACTCCTATGCAGAACCCGTAGTAACGCATTGGGCGGTTGCGTTATTTACCGCTCAGGGCTTCGCTAACGTTTTCTTGCTTGGAGCAACAGACGCAGGTCCATTCCCGCTACCAGAGGACTTTCCATATCTCGCATCGGTTGTCGGTCTGATTGGAATACCCTTTGTCTACGTCCTACCAACAATACAAGCGCAGGGAATGGCACGACATTGGGGAGTGCCGAAGAAAACCTTGCTGATCTCACGGCCGATACTTCGATTCATCTGTTCGGCCGTTCTCGGTTCTGCGGTGGGGGCATTGATTGCGTTGCCTTTTGTCGGTCTGCGATTCATACCGCTTGCAATTTCATACCTAGCGAATGCTTGCTCAATAGTCATCTCAACCCGGCGGAGATTCCACCGACATCGTGGACTGGAGTGGACAATGCCGCCGCCGGGATACAAAATCATGCGTCCATTGATTCGCGGTTCGAGACCGGACGCGTAACAATCGGATGCACGACGAGTCGCCGATTCATGGTTATTGAAGTGGAGGATCGCGCGCGGCGACCGCGTGATCCGCGACGTTGTCTTGCCAGGTACTTTGCTGATCGTTGTGAGGCCCGCCTTTCAAAGTGCCCAAGGAGGGCGTGTCTTGTGTTGGATATCAAATGAGGGTTCGACCGGCTCCCTTGCCAGGTGAGGGTTTTTTGAGCGGCGATTGAAGAATTACGTAACTTCGTGTTCTGGAAAGAAGCGGATCACCGACCGAGCAACCTTTCGACTTCGGCAACATGCCCACTCTCCCTCGCAGATGGTGGCGAGGGGACAAGAAAAGTCTACGCCAGTCGGTTGCCGTTGGCCGTCGGTTTATCGGGCACGGCCAGGGTGACGGCTCCGTCTTCTCCGTAGAAGCCTGTTACTAAGACTTCGCTGCGGATGGGGCCGATTTGTTTCGGGGGGAAGTTGGTGACGGCGATGATTTGTTTGCCGACGAGCTCTTCGCGCTGGTAGAGCTGCGTGATCTGGGCGCTCGACTTCTTGATGCCCAGCTCCCCGCCGAAGTCGATCTTTAGCTTGTAGGCAGGGCGGCGGGCTTCGGGGAAATCTTCGACTTCGACAATCGTGCCGACACGCAGTTCGACGGCTTCGAAGTCGCTCCAGGTGATCTCGCTCATGGCTATCCTAGAAAGGGCTCTAGCTTTTTGAGGGTGGTCTCTTTGCCCAGGTCACGCTTGCCAAAGCCAGGGACGGCACCTTCCGCCTCGGCAGCGGCTTGGGCGTCTTCGTAGTTGGAAAGCATCATCACCGGGAGATCCTTCAGCTGCTCGTCCGTTTTCAGATCCCGCAGGATATCGATTCCATCGGAATGATCGCGGTCGAGCTTACGATTAATGACCACCAAGGCGAACGTTTGTTCGCGCAACATTTTCAACGTATCGCGCGGCCCGTGCGACTGAAGCACTTTGGCGTCGAAGTTGCGTTCGATCAGGCTCTTCAGCGAGCCGTGGTCATACGCACAGTTGCCGACGTCGAGAACTTGTTTAGGCATCTGCAGGGTTCCTCGTGAATTAAGATTCGGAAAGAGGAGCAACCGCGGATTTCGCGGGTAAACGCTGATAAGGAAGAAGAGATGATTGCGTTCCACAGCGAGCCGAGCCAACCGCAGCAATCGATTTCTACTTCTCTTATCTCTTAAACATCCGCGTAATCCGCGGTCACATTTTCTTCTTCAAGAACAAAAAAACGCGGGAGCGTCCGTTGGGCACTCCCGCGTCTTGGATGCTGTTAAAGGGGTGAGGGTTACTCGCCCCCTTCAGTGATGGCGAACAGGTGCGTCTTATTGGCGACGTACAGCACACCATTGGCAACGATCGGGGTCGAGTAGACCGAGTTGCCCATATTGATCTCTTCGATCGGTTCGGCGTCGTCCGGATCAGCCGACAGCTTGAAGATGGCGACGTCGCCGTCTTCGTCACCGATGTAGACGTGATCGTTCACGATCAGGGCCGAACCCCAAGCCGCGGCGAACATGTCGTAGGTCCAGTTCGGCTTGCCGGTCTGGGCGTTCAGGCAGTGCAGCAGACCGCTGAAGTCGGCGATGTAGAGGATGTCGTCTTTGATCGTGCAGGTACCGATGCTGCGGTGCATCGTTTCCTCGAATTCGATCTTGCCGTCGCCGTCTTGATCGAAGGTCGAGTAGTGCCAGATGACGGCGCTGTTCGGGTTAGGAACGGCAACTTCGCCATCTTCTTCGATCACGGCCTGAATGCGGCGGTGTTCGATTGGCACGCGCTGGCTCCCTTCGATCTTCATGGCCAGTTCCGAGCTCACGTCACCACGCTTGGTCGGATCCAGGCACCAGAGGTGACCTTCCCCTTCGCCGTGTTCAGGGTCTTGGCCGACCGCGACATAGACCTTCTCATCGTAGACGACCGGGGTGGCGATAATGTTGTTGCGAGTACCGCGACCGCCGAGAACCCACTTCGAGGTCTTCGGGTTGCCGTCAAACTTCCACAGTAGCTCTGGCTTGCCGTCTTGGCCTTTGTCGGCCTTGAACGAGTAAACCCAGCCGTCACCGCCAGCGAAGATCACCTGCGGAACGCCACCCAGCTCGGCAACGGTCGGGCTCGACCATTGACCGTGCAGGATATTGGTGTGCGGGGACTTGTCGGTCCAGTAGACTTCGCCGGTGTTCTTGTCCATGGCGATGAAGCTAGGGGCTTCGGTCGAAGGAATCACGATGTGCGATTCGTCGACGCCGTTGGAGGTGTTCACGAACAGGATGTCACCCAGGCAGGTCACCGAGCAGCTGCACATGTTGTGCTGTGAAACGCCCAGGTCCTTCATCATATCGAAGACCCAGATGACGTCGGCTTCTTTTTCGCCGGTGAATTCTTCGTCCTTGTAAGGACCGTCGTTTTCGCCGTCGCGGAAGCCTTCGGTATCCAGGCAGCGGACTTCACCGCGGCTGGTCACAAACCACAATTTCTTGCCTTCGATGTAAGGAGCACAGCAGACACCTTGCAGAGGCCAGTCGTGAACGCGGCCGGTAGGCAGCTTTTCGCTGGAGTGCTGCCATAGGAATTCACCGGTTGCTTCGTCGAAGCAAACCAGGCAGCCCAGGTCGACCTTCGAGGGATAGCGATCGATGTAACCATTGCCGTTGTTGGTACCGACAAAGATCTTGCCGTCGCCAACGACAGGGTTGCCGTACGACTGGCTACCAAGGTTTGCGACCCACTTGATGTTCTCGGCTTCTTCTTTTTCCCACTTGCCGGTCATGCGATCGAAGCCGCCAATTTCCCAGTTGGTGGGGATATTGGTAGCGGTGGGGGTGTTGTTGCGTTTGGAATCGCCACCCCATTGTGGCCAATCCTTGGTAACTTCGGCCTTGGCCACTTGGTCTTGAGCGACAACTCGCTCTTCAGGTAGCAGGCCGGCGATCGTCATGCCAACGCAGGCAGAGCCTACGATGGCGAAATAAGCATACGTCGATTTCATAGGTTTTATGCTCGTACGTGAACTGTGTGATATGAGGGAGGAATGGAGGTGGGAGTCCGACACTTTAACTATTCGGAGTCACCTTGATATTGTCCAGGAAGATTTCGCCAGTCTTCGCATTTCCGAAGAGGCCAGGGCTACCGGTCGTGTTGGGGACGTCGTCGACGACTTCCACCATCCACGCTTCCGGTTCTGCTTCCCCCTTCTTCCAGACCTTGCCTTGGGCTTTGGCGGTTCCGTCGTCCTGGTTGGCGACCTTTAGCTTCATGTGGTACCAGACATCGGGTTCCAGCTTGAAGTCTACATCTTTGGCGATTCGCTGCTGGGTGATCCAAGTCAAAGCACGGGCCTTCGACTCGTTGCCCATCAGGATAAACTCGTAACCTTGGGCGATCAGGCCGATATCGGGAAGTTGACCTTCCAACTCTTGAGCCTTGACGTCGGCTTCGATCGTGTAGTCGTGCAGGTCGGTGTGTCCCATCCACGACTGGCTGCGGGTACCCTTGGGAATGGTCGTGATCTTGACCATCACCTTGCTGCCATCTTCTTCACGCACGACGTGACGATAGCGAGCACCTACCCAGGTGATCGGCGGTTCGCCTTTGCCGGTCATTTCGTTGATGGCGATGCCCTCGAAGTCGAAGCTCCACGGCAGTGGCGGAACGATTCGCAGGCGGGCATTACCGGTCAGACCGTCGGTCTTGGCCGTGACGTAAGCTGGAGCGTGACCGGCGTCTTCGTTGGCAGTCAACTTGCCGGAAGCATCGATCTTGGCAGGACCTTCGACGCTGTATTCAACCTGGTCGGCGTCCTTTACGAACTGACCACGCGAGTTGAACAGTTTGACGCGGTAATCGATTCCTTTGCCAGGATAGATGAGCGCTTCAGCTGGAATGACTTGCACGTGAGCTGGTTTCGGATCCTCAGAAACGGGGACTTCCTTCGGCTGCTCAGGCAGACCACTGAAACCGGTTTCCTTGCCTGCAGTGCCGACGCAGTACAGGCATGTGCTCGTCGGGAAGTACAGAAGCCCTTGGGCACAGATCGGCGAGCCGGTGGCGTCCCCATCAGGCAGGCGGCCCTTGGTCAGGATATCGACATTGCCATCCTCTTGAATGCCCAGCACGTAGTAGCGGCCATTCTCGGTGATGGTGTAGATCTTGCCGTCGGCGTACAGCGGCGAGGCAAACATCTTGGTGCCCAGTTGGGTCTTCTTGAACAGCTCTTCCCCAGTCTTCGGATCGAGCACGAACAGCTTGGCTCGGTCGTCGATCACGTACAACTTATCGTTGACGTAGAGCGGAGCACTGCGATTGCCGTTCAATTCGACAACCTTCCAGTTTTGGCCACTTACCGAGATGTCGCCGGTCTTGGTCGCATCGACCGAGACGACGGCACCCATGGTGTTATCGACATCGATCACGATTTTGCCGTCGACTTCCTTCGACTTGACGTTTTCTTCACCCTGGGCCATGAAGACGGTGTCCCCTTCAATGATCGGAGTACCGTACAAACCACGAGCCGCGAACGCGAAGTTCCAGATGTGCTGGCCAGTACGTGGCTGGATGCTCCAGATCTTGCCGTCGCCAGCACCGATTACGTACTGAGGAATGCCGTTGACGATCTTGATGCTCGGGGCACTGTAGGTGGTGTCGTAGGGAAGGGGAGTTGTTTCGGTGAACCAGACGACTTCACCCGTTTCCTTGTTCATGCCCAGGAAGCGGTGAGCTGGCTTGGCCATATCGCCCCAGCCGATGACGATCCCGCTGATGATCACCAGGTCTTCGTACACGATCGGGAAGTTGGTACGACCACCGTAGGTCGTCAGCATGCCGAACTCTTCGTGCATCTTGCGAAGCCAGACCGTCTTGCCGGTATCGGCGTCGATGCATTGGAAGTGGCCGGCAACACCCAGAGCGTAAACGGTGTCGGTTTCAGGATCGGCAGTGACAGCCGACCAGCCGACGCGTTCGACCGGAACGTCCGAGAGGTAAACATTGAAGCGGTTTTCCCAAAGGGTATCGCCGGTCTTGGCGTCGACACAGACGACGCGTTCCCCTTCACGCGGGGTACCTTGTTCGGCGGCGGCCAGGATGAACAACTTGCCATCCATCACCACTGGCGTGCTGCGGGAACCAAGGTCGTCTCGCTTCCAGAGAACGTTACTCCCTTCGCCCCCTTCGGGGTTCCAGCTATCGGGCAGGCCCGTTGCGCGGCTGATGCCATTGAATTCAGGACCACGCCAGTAGAGCCAGTCTTGAGGATCGGCCTTGCTTTCACCTGCCGAAGCAGCGGTGGTGGTCTTCTTGGCGGAAGCAACTTCAGCAACCGGTGCTTCCTTCTTGGTCATTTCCTCGGCAGCAGGCTTTTCTTCTTTCGCGTCTGCTTTGACTTCCTCTTTGGCAGCTTCTTCTTTCATCGCTGCGTCTTTAGGAGTATCGGTCACTGCCGGGTCGGTAAGCTCTCCGGTTGGTTTGGCAGGCTTGGTCTCGACCGAGTCTGTGAGCGTGACGCCTGGCTTCTCGTCCGGGGTGACGACGGGAGTCAGCTGTTCACTGGTCTTGGCCGGAACGACCTTCGACTCTTCAACGGCCATCTTCGATTCATCGGCCGGGACTTCGTCTGGGCCAGGCAGCTTTGCCGGCGAAGTCGTGTTGGTGCCAGGAACCGTGGTATTAGGGTTTGGGTTGAGCGTCGTGTTGTTGGTCGATGGACGCCCGGTAGGAGGTGGCGTGCAGCCAATAGCAAGGAGGGTCAGCGAAAGGATGAACACCAACGTTGCCGAGGCCACCGTTGGATGGAGCCGATGTGCATAGGGCCGGAACATAGGGATCTCTAAATCGTTGGGGGGAAGGTCGTAACGCAGCTTCAAGCTTATACCTGTTTAAACGTCTATGCAAGGAATCTCCTGGTCGCATAGTCCAGGCGAGGGAGGAAAACCGTGCGGCTGCTAGCGGGATTTTTATAGGGAAATAAGCCACAGAGGGGAGAGGCAGGAAAACCAGTGGATGGAGCAGTAAAAGGCCTGGAAGCGGTTGCCGTGGGAGGGCAAGCCGACAATGGTAAGCGAAGGAAAACTCAGTTTCGCTTTTCCTTGTTCTCGGTGATCTCTGTGGCTAAATCCTTGTCTGCCAATAACTACGGATCATCGCGATCAGCTAATCGAACCATTCATCTGCAGGGTCGAACTTGGGATAGACGATGTTCACGATCTTCATCTTTCCCAGGGCTCGGTGGCGTGTGCCGGGGCGAATCATGATGCACATGCCGGGATGAACGGCAATGGTTTCGTCGTCGAGCTGTATCTGGGCACCTTCGCCGCACTCGAGAAAGAAGTAGGTTTCGGTCAGCTTCTTATGGTAGTGAACTTTGGCATCGGTCGAGATTTCAGTGACGTGGATCGTCCCCGGATAATCGTCCACGTCGGCCAAACCACGCTTGGCGGTTCCGCAGGGGCAGGGGACGCCAGGGATATTGGCGAAATCGACGACTTCGTATCCCTTGGTCGATGGGGTCGGGGTCATGCTGCCTCCGAAAAGTGGCGGGATGAAACTGAAAATTTGGATGTGTTATGCCATATATTCTACCTGCCACGTGGATGAGGGGCCACCGATAGCACTGCGTTAAGCTGTAGCGATTACTGGTGACTCTCCGGGCTTGATTGGCAAGCTGTAGCGGCTGGCTCGCTCGCATAATCGTTAAGGTTTACCTGTCTTTCGTGGCGGGAAAAGTTCGTGCAATCGAAGATGTAAACCAAGTAGCTGAAATTGGTTCTGAGCGATCAAGCCTGCCTAGTCATTCCGCCGATACGCATTTCCAGACATACCTGCACGAGGTGTCTATCAAACGGAATTCCCTCTGGCGGATCACGAGGGGCTGTCAAGTTTCGATGGGGAACATTCGGGTCAAGGATTGGCTCGACGGAACTTAGGCAGAGGACTGTGGAGACGAAAGAAACCGAGAAGCTTTGCTCAACAGGTTCGACTACACGCTCAAACTTCCGAGGCTTTGTTGTCCAACCCGCCATATGGACGGCCCCAGAGGTGCGAGCAATCGCGGCGTGGTAGTCGCATACCGTGATTGTTCACGAGAGCGCCGGCCTGGCGACAAAGAATATTGGAATCTGGAAGTCACCACTCAGAAGGAGAAATGACTCGATGAAATGGAACACTCTTTTGGCAACGCTGGTGCTCGCGTTTGTGTGTAGCCAAGCGAATGCCGCGGGACTTCTGAACCAAATGCTGGGAACCGGCTGCGGTTGTGATACGTCCTGCTGTCAAACACCGAAATGCTGCTCGCCAAAGCCGCGCTGCTGCATGCCAAAGCCGACCTGCTGTGCTCCGGTAGCCGCTACTTGCTGTGCTCCGGAACCAACCTGCTGTGCTCCAGAAGCCACTTGTGCTGCTCCTGAAGCTTGCGGTTGTGCTCCTGAAGCTTCGTGCTGTGCACCAGAAGCTACCTGTGCTGCTCCTTCCGCTTGTGGATGTGCCACCAGCTGCTGCAAGAAGAAGAAGTGCTGCACCCCGCTGAAGGACGCTCTGAACAACCTGTTCTGCTGCAAGAAGAGCTGCTGCAAGAAGTCTTGCGGATCGAGCTGTGGCTGTGGCGCTCCTGAAGCTTCGTGCTGTGCACCAGAAGCTACCTGTGCCGCTCCTGAAGCTTGTGGTTGCGACAGCGGTTGCGAACCAACTTGCGGTGCTCCTGAAGCTTGCGGTTGCGAGCCAACCTGCGGTGCTCCAGCTTGCGGTTCGTGCTGCAAGAAGAGCTGCAGCCTGTTCGCCGGCAAGTGTGGCTGCAAGAAGAGCTGCACCCCGCTGAAGGACGCCATCGCTCGCCTGTTCTGCGTCAGCAGCTGTGGCTGCAAGAGCAGCTGCGGTTGTGACACCGGTTGCGATTCGTGCGGTTCGGCTTGCGGTTGCGGTGCAACCTACTCGGCTCCAGTTGAAGCTGGTTCGCCAACCGAAGCTGACATGATGCCACCGGCTCCAGTTCCGGCTGACACCATGACCTTCGTTCCAGCTCGCCGTCGCCTGGCTTCGGCTCGCTAAGCTTAGCGAAGTAAGCATGAAAACAAAAAAGCCTGGTTGGGTTCGCCCAACCAGGTTTTTTTATGCGCGCCCATCAATCTTGTCCCCTCGTCCCTGCGCACGAGAGGGTGAGGGTGAGGGGCAAACGAGGAACACGCAATGCCATCGAAAGGCAGTTGTAGGATGGCTACCGACGTCTTCGGCGGATAGCCATCTTTCCTGTGAACGCCAAGATGGCTATCGCCTAAGAAGGCGTAGCCATCCTATGACTTTAGAGAGGCCTCATGATCGAAGCATGCTTTGGCAAGAGAAATCGCTATTGGAAGAGTCTTACGCTAACCGTCTCATGATGTCGGTTCCGAGTCGTCGAGATACTTCAACGTATGCGACTCATCCAAGCACCAGCGGATCAACGCATTCACGAAGGCCCCGGTCGAGGATTGGAATTCCTTGCGAACGGCTTCGGGAACGAGCACACGCACCGGGCGTCTTTCCGTTCGCTCGATGCCGGGAAAATGGTGCCCGTGAATTTCCAAATGTGCCTCAGGGCCCCATGGATCGCCAATGAAGTAGGCGATCACGAAGGATTTGTCTTCCGAACTGATGCGGATGTACCACTCATCCCAGTACCAGACGAAGCATTCCCCAAGACACTCGAAACGAGTTCGGCCCTTCTTGCGAACACCCATGAGAACTTCTCTGGCATCAGAAAACGAAAAAAGCGGCTACACCCCTAAAGATGTAGCCGCTTTCTAAAGGTTCACTCGCCTGGTGCTTTAGTACTTGCCACCGTCACGCGGAGTGTCGTCCTTGTACTTCACGCGAAGCTCTTTCAGCTTCTCGTGCATCTTGGCTTGCACCTCGGCGTACTCTGGCTTGCCGTAGACGCTGTTCATTTCCTGCGGGTCTTCCTGCAAGTCGAACAGTTCCCACTCGCCCAGCTGATAGTAATTGATCAGCTTGTAACGGCCGTCGAACGCACCGTAATGACGCGGCACGCTATGGGCACCGGGGAACTCGTAGTAGTGGTAGTACAGTTCCTTTCGCGGCCAATCCTTGGGGGTCTTACCGTCGTCCTGGAAGATCGGCAGCAGGCTGAGCCCTTGCATGTCGGCGGGAATGTCGACGCCGGCCGCGGCGAGCATCGTTTCAGGGAAGTCGAGATTCATCACCAGTGCATCGCTGACGGTCCCTGGTTTGATGTGGCCAGGCCAACGAACCAACAGCGGCGTGCGGAACGATTCTTCGTACATCCAACGCTTGTCAAACCAACCGTGCTCGCCCAGGTAGAAACCTTGGTCCGAGCTGTAGATGACCAGCGTGTTATCGGTCAGGCCGTTCTCATCCAGGTAATCCAGCACTTGGCCAACTCCTTCGTCGACCGAGTCGATGCAGCGGAGGTAGTCTTTGATGTAACGCTGGAACTTCCAACGCGTGAGGTCTTTGCCTTCCAGCTTGGCGTCTTCAAAGGCTTTGTTCTTCGGGCCGTAGGCGGCGTCCCAAACCTTCTGCTGTTTAGGGGTCAGCCCACGCTGCTTGGCGACCTTCAGGTCGTGCATGTTCATCGTCTTCTCGATGGTCATGTCCTGATCACGGGCTCCGCTGGCACGGTTCTTGTAGTCGTCCCACATCGTTTCCGGTTCGGCGAACTCAAAGTCGTCATACTTGTTCAAGAACTTCGGAGCTGGCATCCAGTTGCGATGCGGTGCTTTGTGCTGGTACATCAAGAGGAACGGTTTGTTCGGATCGCGTTTCTCTTGCAGCCACTCAAGTGCAAGGTCGGTGATGATCTCGCTGGTGTGCCCTTCGTAATTCTTAGGGCCATCCGAAGTACGCATCTTCGGGTTGTAGTAAGGGCCTTGGCCTTGCAGCACGTTGAAGTAATCGAAGCCAGTTGGCTCGGTACCCAGGTGCCACTTACCAATGATCGCCGTTTGGTAACCAGCTTTCTGCAGTAGCTTCGCAAACGTCTGCTGGCTGCCGTCGAAGCGCGGCGTGTGGTTGTCGTAGAAGCCGTTCAGGTGGCTGTACTTGCCGGTCAGAATCACGGCCCGGGCCGGACCGCAGATACTGTTGGTCACGTAGCAGTGATCGAAACGCATGCCTTCTTTGGCGATGCGATCGATGTTGGGTGTCTTGTTGATGGCACCCGGGTAGGCCGAAATTGCCTGGAACGCGTGATCGTCCGACATCATGAACAGGATGTTCGGTTTCTTGGCCGCTGCCTGGTCGGCTGCTTGAGCCGTACGACCGAGCGTACCGACGATCGACAGGACGATCAGGAACAGAAGGGTAAAGTATCGTATAAAGTGGGTCATGCAGATCTCCATACAAGCCGGTGGGGAAGGGGAGTGGTTCAACGAGATTCAACCACGGCTCGTGCGCGAATGCCCGAACGGGCGAGCCAAAACGGAATGCAAACTATTGTCGTTGCTACGGTTTACCGCGTCAATTCAACGAGCCTGCCCCTTTTAATGCTTATTTTTCAAGAGATTTGGACTTCGGTTTGTTTTCATCCATCGAACGAGGCACGAAAAAACCCTCTCCAGGTGGCTGGAAAAGGGTTTCTTGAATTCGCGAAGGGTGTCATGAAGACTAGTCGCTCTTTTTCAGAGCGGCTGGCAGTGCCGGATCGGCCAAGCCCTCGATACCACGTCCGCCTTGCAGGGTGTCGCTGACATCGAGCTTCAACAACTCGATATCGGGTTGATAGAACTTGACGGCTTCCTGCTTGGGAAGTTCTTCCAGTGGGCGAATCACACGGAAGCCAACCACCGTCGACGGAAAGCTGGTGAACCACCAAGGGCTCATGGGAATGCAGGGATCTTCTTGTTTCCAGTCGATGTCGCTGCTACCCATCTTCGAGGCAGCCCGAACGTTCTGGGCGACTTCATCCCATCCACCCCCTTTGACCATCAACGGATCAGGCTCGGTCGGCCAGGCAACCGTGTCGAGTGCTTTGAGCTGCTTCCCTTCCAGGCGAGCAAATCCTTGGTCGCTGTACTGATCGAGTACCCACTCCCACACGTTGCCGTGCATGTCGTACAGGCCGTATTGATTGGGTTTCTTGCCTTTGACCACGTGTGGAGTTTCGTCCGAATTGCCCGAGTACCAAGCATACTCGTCCAGCTTCGCAGGATCGTTGCCAAAGTGATAGGCCGTGTCAGCTCCGCCCAAAGCGGCATACTCCCATTCGGCTTCGCATGGCAGTCGATACTGATTGCCAGTGATACCGCTAAGCCACTTGGTATACTGGCGAGCCGAATAGTTGGTCATCGTGACCGCAGGCAGTTGAGGGTCTTCACCATACTCGAAGGTAAAGCCCGGTTCATAAAGGGGTGTGGGGGCAGTAATCGCGTCGATACGGTTCTGTTCGGTCACTTTGCGAACACCGCGATACTCGAAGTCTTTGAATGGCGAGTACAGTTCCATGAACGGTTTGAACTGTTTCCAGGTCGTTTCGTATTCGGCCATCCAGAATGGACGAACCTCGACTTCGATTTGAGGAGCTTCCGCCAAACGGTGACCCACTTCGGAATCTGGGCTACCCAGCTTGAACTTGCCAGCGGGGATAGGAACCATTTTCAACTTGGCATCGGTGCCGGGGATGGTGATTTCGTAGGGCACCATATAGCCACTATCGATCTTCACATAGGGGCCCGACTCAGGTTTGTTGGGGCTAATGCCAACCACTTCAGCGGCTGCTACGGATACAACCATGGAAGCTACCACGGCCAAGGTCAAAGCAAACTTATGCATATCCTTTGTCTCTTTTGAAGCCGAGAACGAGGAGGACTTTCCAGCAAGTTACTTGTGCTGGCCCATCCATGCAAGTTTTCAATCGAGCTATAAAAAAACCCTCTCTCGTTTGACGGAGAAAGGGTTATCGTTTGAGCACTAGGAACTACTCGGCCTTTTTCAATGCTGCCGGTAGTTCGGGATCAACCAGCCCCAGGACACCTCGTCCTTCGATCAGGCGGTCGCTGACGTCGAGATTCAGGAACTCGATTTCAGGAACGTAGAACTTCACAGCGTCTTTCTTGGGCGTTTCCTCCAACGGACGAATCACGCGGAAGCCAACCATCGTCGAAGGATAGCTGGTGAACCACCAAGGGCTGAGCGGAACGTTCGGGTCTTCTTCCTTCCAGTCACTTTCGCTGCTACCCATCTTCGCGGCCGAACGCAGGTTCTCGGCGTCGTCATCCCAGCCGCCACCCTTGACCATCAATGGTTCGAGCTCGGTGGGCCAGGCAACCGTGTCGAGGGCTTTCAGCTTCTTCCCTTCCAGGCGAGCGAATCCTTCTTCGCTGTACTGATCGAGAACGAATTCCCACACGTTGCCATGCATGTCGTACAGACCGTACTGGTTGGGCTTCTTTTCTTTGACCAGGTGAGGTGCTTCGTCCGAGTTGCCATCGAACCAGGCGTATTCTTCCAGCTTCTCTGGATCGTTACCAAAGTGGTAAGCCGTGTCGGTACCACCGCGAGCGGCGAATTCCCATTCGGCTTCGCTAGGCAGGCGGTACTGGTTACCGGTAACTCCGCTGAGCCACTTGGTGTACTGACGAGCTGCGTAGTTGGTCATCGTGACGGCTGGCAGTTGTGGGTCTTCGCCATATTCGTAGGTGAAGCTTGGTTCGTACAATGGCGTAGGGGCCGTGATCGCGTCGACACGATTGTCGTCGGTCACCTTGCGAACGCCGTCTGCCTGGAAATCTTTGAACGACTGGTACAGTTCCATATAAGGCTTGTACTGCTTCCAGGTCGTTTCGTGTTCGGCCATCCAGAAAGGAGGTACTTCGACTTCGATCTGCGGAGCTTCGGCATCGGTGTGGCCAGCTTCGGAATCAGGGCTACCCAGCTTGAACTTACCGCCAGGGATGGGAATCATCTTCAGCTTGGCATCGGTGCCGGGGATGGTGATTTCGTAGGGCACCATGAAGCCGTTGTCGATCTTCACGTAAGGGCCCGACTCAGGTTTGTTGGGGCTGATGCCAACCACTTCAGCGGCCGTGGCCGACACAACCATCGAGGCCACGATGGCCAAGGTCAAAGCAAACTTGTGCATACGGTCTGTCTCTCTTGAAATCGAATTCCCATCTCGAACGAGACGCTCGGTGACTTAGGGGTTGAGCGTGCTCGTATAGTGAACGCGACACCCTGTAAGGCAGGCGGGGGATGCCAACGAATCATTCAGTATAGGCAGACAAGAGTTCGTTTACCGGCCCAATTGAGCTCATTCACGGAATTTCCCGCCCGGAGAGGGGCGAAAGTTATTTCGTGCCGGTTTCCAACTTTATGGCCACGGAATTACTGGTGGTATCTTCCCCGTTGCGCTTCGATTTTGCGACCAATTTCACGTTGGCCAGTTGGTTTGCTTGGATCCCACTGGGCAACACCACTTCCAGTTCGAAGTCGGTTTTATCGGCCTTAACCTCCACGGGTGCCGCTTTTGCTTCTTTCGGAAGTCCTTCGGCCACGATCGTCACGGCTTCGGTAAAGCCGCCAGCACGCGAGATCTTTCCTTTCAGACGTACGATCGACTCGCCGGTGAGCGCCAGGAAGAGGGGCGAACCCATCGTCATGCGAACCGCCTCGGTCGTCGCCGATCCTTTGACTTGCTTCTTGTCGTCGGAGAGAAGCTCTCCCTTCACGGCTACATCCCAGGCAATGTCTTTCAGCTCTTGAGGAACGGAGAGCGAAAGCTGCATTTCCGATTGGTCGGCCGCTAAGACTGGTTCGCCGTTAAGCTTGATCGCCTTGGTCATGTCGGGCTTCCCTTTGTCTTCGGGAATGACCTGCGAAGTGACGAGCGAGAATCGAACGGGGCCTGTCTGTCCTTCGCCGCGCTGCACCTTCACGGTTAGTGGTGTCGATTGGCCTAGACCCAGGGCGTTAGCTGCCGGCGTACTGGCGAAGGCCAACGTGAGTTGTGGTTTTTGAATGATGCCGATGCCGAGGTTTTCTTCAGAAGCCGCAACACCAAAGCCGGCTGCATCGCTGCCTATGGCGGCTGCGTGGCGAACGGTGTGCTCTTTCGCTTTGACTTCCCCTTCGACGCTGACAACCGCCGACTGCTTGGCATCTGCCGCCGCGGTGAAGGTAACAAGTGCTCGATCGGCACGTGCCGGAATCTCGTTGAGGGAAGCCGTCACACCGGCGGGAAGGTTAGGCAGGTTCAAGGCAATCGGTCCACCAAAGCCACGGCGCTGGGCAATGACTTCCATCACCGCGCTGCCGCCAGCGGGAATGTTGATCGCTGGGCTGGGGATGTGCAGGTGAAAGTCGGCATGATTTGCCGGCGTGACCGCGATGCGATACAGGTGCAACGGGCCGCCTGCCCGGGTGACATCGTGTACTGATACCTTCACCTGGTTGATGCCTTGGGGGACGTCGAACACGGCAGCGGGATCAGGCGTGTTGTTTTGGTCGTCGGAGCTGGCGAGCATGCCCCCATCCGGCTTGCGAATTTCGAGCACCGCATCGACCGGCGAGTTGAGCCGCTGGGCGAAGACCTCGGCGCGGTACTTGGTGCCTGGGGTGACATCGATGAGAAATGCATCGGTCTCCTTCGGTTCGGAAAGAACGCTGCTAATTCCGATCGGAGCGGCACCGGTCGTTGTTTCGCTTGGTTTGTCGCTAGCGGCGACGGTTACCTCGGGAATTTCGCTGGCATAGATCTTCGGTTGAGGACCACTGAACGGGCCTGATTCGCTTTTGCTTTGGAAGTCCTTGGCCATCTTCATTCCTGGCGATCCATCGCTTTGAATTTCCTGCTGGCTTAGTGCGAGCGGAAGTTGCAAATCCGCGTAGCTGAACTGTCCGACTTTCAACCGAAAGTGCCCTGGCGATCCTCCTTTGAAAAGGACGTCTTGCAGTTTGATCGTGTAGACGCCGTCGGCAGGCAGTTTGACTTCCACACGAGCATCGCCATGCAAGGTGACTTCGCGCGAGGAGTAAGCGAGTTGCGTGCCACGCTCGTCGATGATGCTGACCAGTGGCTGTAGCTTGCTGCCCATTCGCTGGGCTTCCACTTCAGCAATCACATGCTGGCCGGCTTTGCCGCTGAAGGAAGTTGAGAGCAATTGCGCGCCAGTGAGGTTACCGGTGAGCGCAATCGGGAGAGTGTCGATTTGTTCGCTGAATGGGGCCTCCGGTAGCTGGTCAATGCCTAGCGTAATCGGAACGCTGATTCCCGTCGTCGTGGCAACTCGCAGCTGGCCATGCATCGGCACGGCATCTTGAGGAAGTACGATCTCGAGTTCCAACTGCTGAGGATTTGACTCGGGCAAGACGCGAACGGCATCCGTCGGGAAGTTGAGCTTAACTTCCGGATTGGGACCAAGCTGTTTGCCACGCAGGGTCAAACGAGTTGTCTGGCCGATTGTCAGTCCGCGTAGCGAGACGCTATCGATTTGCGGGGCGGCAAGAACGTTGGAGGCAACACAGAAAGCGAGCGCGAGAGCAATCAGCACTGAAGAGCGCACCATCAGGTGGGTTCCTTGTCGTTTCGGCGAGACCGCTTGCGCGGCGGCATGTGGGGGCGGGATAAGGTTCGGATCTATTGTCCGAAACGGAACGACGGCGCGTCAAGGAAAAACGCTGCCGAAGTTCCGCGTATGCGAGATCAAGTTGTCTCGTCGGAAGTTGTTTCTAGTTGCTGAAAGGATCAGCAGCACCAAACGGATCGTCACTTGGCGTGGTCATTGGCTTCGCGGCCGGTGTTTGGTTTGCCGGAGCGGCAGCCGGTTTGGCGGCAGGAACGGCACCGAACGGATCGTTGGCAGCTGGAGCTGACGCGGCACCAAATGGATCGCCCGCAGGGGCTGCCATGGGGCTGGCCGGGGCAGGGTTCGTAGCCGAACCTGGGGCCGACGTTCCTCCGAACGGATCGGTGGTCATTTCGGGTTCGGTCGGATTCGGCATCGGTGCCGCACCGAACGGATCATCACTAGGTGCGGTCGTTGGAGCTGGAGCCGGTGCAGGAGCAGCACCGAACGGATCGTCACTAGGTTCGGTAGTCGGTGCTGGTGCCGGAGCGGCACCAAATGGATCGCCCGCAGGGGCTGCCATGGGGCTGGCCGGGGCAGGGTTCGTAGCCGAACCTGGGGCCGACGTTCCTCCGAACGGATCGGTGGTCATTTCGGGTTCGGTCGGATTCGGCATCGGTGCCGCACCGAACGGATCATCACTAGGTGCGGTCGTTGGAGCTGGAGCCGGTGCAGGAGCAGCACCGAACGGATCGTCACTAGGTTCGGTAGTCGGTGCTGGTGCCGGAGCGGCACCAAATGGATCGCCCGCAGGGGCTGCCATGGGGCTGGCCGGGGCAGGGTTCGTGGCCGAACCTGGAGCTGACGTTCCTCCGAACGGATCGGTGGTCATTTCGGGTTCGGTCGGATTCGGCATCGGTGCCGCACCGAACGGATCATCGCTAGGTTCGGTGGTTGGTGCTGGGGCCGGAGCGGCACCGAATGGGTCGTCCGCTGGAGCTGTCATTTCAGGCATTGGAGCTGGTGTCGCACCAAATGGATCATCACTTGGTTCGGTCGTCGGAGTTGGTGCCGGTGCTGCACCAAATGGATCGTCCGCTGGGGCGGCCATGGGGCTGGCAGGTGCTGGATTTGTAGCTGAGCCTGGAGGGGAAGTTCCACCGAAGGGATCTTCCGTCATTTCAGGCTCCGTTGGATTCGGCTGAACGATCGGATCTGGTGTCATCGGCGTGGTGGCGGCACTAGGTGAGCCGAATGGATCGGTCTCGTCCTGGGCAGGAACCGGAACAACTGGCGCTGTCGTTGCAGCACCCTGTTGGCGATTACGCAGCACTTGATCCTCTGCTCGCTGCAGGGCTTCGTAGCGTTGTCGTTCCAGATCTTTTTTCTTCAGGTAGACCTCGGTGCGGACCTTGTTGCGGTAGTCTTCCAGCATCAAGCGTTCCGAGCCTTGCACGCGTTCAAGCGCCTTGCCGACCGGATAAACCTGACTTTTGTCAAGTTCTAACTGGGCACCCTTGGTGAAGTCGGCTTTCGCTTCGTCTTCGTTGCCCAGCTTGTAGTTGGTCAGACCCAGGAAGTAGTAAGCACGCGGATCGGTGGTGCCTTCGGCGATGACGGCATCCAAGAGCTTCTCAGCTTCCAGGAAATCACCACGGTTGTAAGCATGCACACCGCGACCATACAAATCGATCAGAACGGTGTCTTGAGCCGCTGCCTCTTGGGTTGCGCCGGCAGTAAGAAGCAGACTTAGGCAGGACAGTAGCCCGCAGGCGATAACGTTCCTCGTCATCAATAATAACTCCCTGGTACCAATCGGTTGGCGGCGCTCGAGTGGCGCTAAGTTCATGAGATTTGTTGGGAAGTGGACGTGCTCGTGGGAAACTCGGATCTAACGGCTGTCGGCGAGTCGCGAGGAATCGCTGACAATCGGTGCTTCGTCCTTGAAGAGGAGCCCTTTACCACTCGAACGAGGGCATTCGGGCTACTAAATACCGTCCCTGGAAACAGAACCACGGTCACCGGTATCGTAGTTCGGCTGCTGACAGATTGCAAGTTTTGAACACTGACCCGCCCATTTGGGGTAAGTTGCCAAACGGTGGGGACTTGCGACAGCCATGGTCATGTTAAGATGACGACGCACTGTGCCGTAAGTGCCCTACTTACACTCTATCTCAAGGCAGCCCTTGTCATGGCGAAAAATGTCCTCGGAACCAACCTGCAAGAGTGCAGCCACGACCCCCTGACCGGCTTCTTTCGAGACGGATGCTGCCACACTGGGGCCGAAGACGTGGGGCTGCATATTGTCTGCAGCGAGATGACGGCCGAGTTCCTGGCGTTCTCGAAAAGTGTCGGGAACGACCTTTCGACCCCCCATCCCGAGTTCGGCTTTCCTGGCCTTAAACCGGGTAACCGCTGGTGTTTATGCGCTTTGCGGTGGAAGGAAGCCTTCGAAGCTGGGGTCGCGCCGGCGGTGGTTCTCGAGTCGACGCACATCTCGACGCTCGAATTCATCGACCTGGAAGACCTGCAAGAGCACGCCGTCGAACTGTAATTCACGCACTTTCTCGACGAAATTGCTTTCCAGATGGTCAGGCCCTGGTAAAGTTCATGAGGTGAACTCTTGTTACTTACCTAAAGGCAAACCCCGATGATGCGTTTGGCCGTTGCCCTAGTTTGCTTCGTAACTCTTTTTACCAGCTCTGCTTATGCCGAAAAGGCTGAGCGTGATTTGTCGGGCCGTTACCAGTGTGTCGGCACGTCGGACCAGGGGGGCAAATACACCGGCGAGGTTGTCATCAAGAAGGTAAACCAGGGCTATAAGATCGATTGGATCGTGGGCAAAACGAAGTACTCCGGTATCGGCTTCGTCGACGAAGATCGCTTCAGCGTAGCCTGGACTGTTCAGACCCCCAATGGAGTGGCCATCGGGGTGGTCTCCTACAAAATCAAAGAAAACGGGACTCTGCAGGGAAAGTGGACCGATCCCTCGCTGAGAGGAATCTACGACGAAACGTTGGTCCCCGTCTTCGAGAATCAATTGATCTAATTGCGCGTTACGCGCGGTGTTTACTGTTCCCGAGCTAGACGGATGGTCGGGGACTTCGGGGCGTGGACCTGTTGGTACCATTCTTTCCAGGCAGCCGGGTTGTAGCCGAAGTCTTGCCCATCGCAAAGCTCCCGCAGCGCTTGGTGCACGCCTTGGTTTTGCACACGGACAGTGTCGTACGCGTTGCGGCTTCGTCCGAGGAAATCTGACAGGGTCAGCATGCGGTAGGAAGCTTTGGGCCCTTCAATATCAAACCGCTTTTCCGGGGCTAAGGTCGTGTAGAAGTAGGTGTACCGCGACGAATGCGAGGCCAGGTGCTGCGTCTGGAGGGCACCGGCCAAGGGAAAGACGGCCGTCGGGTAATCGAGTTGAGCCAGGACATAGGCTGCCCGGTTCACGATGGTGTTGTCGTAGCTCTTCAAATGATTGGCAAAGTACTCAACCATCTGCGGGCTGCGCTGGGCCAATACTTCCTGCAGGCACTTCTCGCGGTAGGTGGGATTGTTCTGGTAGATGGCGTTCTCCATCAAGAAGGAACGAGCCGACGGATTGTTCATACGGCCGAGCGTTTCGAGATAAGCAAACGCGAGGTCTTGATCGAGCTCTTCTCCCAGTAGCTGAATTAAACCAGGGATGGCATCGGGGTCGTCGAGGGTCGCCAGATCAATTTGAATTTCGGGGGAGGAAGATCGACCCAGTTGTTGACGCCAGCGATGTAGACGAACCTTCCAGTCGATCAGCTTTTGCTTTTGTCGCTCTTGGGCAACTTGCAGGGCTGCCTGCTGCATGGTCATCCAGCGTCCTTCGTAGCGGATGTAACCACGCTGCGTCATGATCTCTTCGCGGCTGACCCATTGGCCATCGCGTCGTTCATAACCGAGTGCTTCGCGGGCGGGGAGGTAGTTCGGATCGAGCTCGAGAACTCGGCGTGCGTGCCGCTCGAAGGGAAGCTGCAACTCTTGATGCTGACACCACTTGGCCAGCTTCCACTGGTCGCCGATGGTATCGGCGAAGTTGGCCGCGTAGTCGAAGTATTCGTCTTCGGTCACCTTGGGAGCTTCGACCTGCTGTACCTGGTGGCTGGCCAGTACGACCGAGCCCACTCCTTCGACAACCAGCTCGACCTGACCACCGTCTGCGACTTCGGAATCTTGCCTGACCGAGGCTTCCAGTTGCCCCCCGTTAGCGAGCTGCACGACCTGAGCATCGGCGCATAGAGGCAGCGCGATTAGCCCTAGCAGACTCGCAATGATAGCACTCCCGCGCAAACAACCGTGCTCCGATGACAAGAAGGAAAACCCTCCTTCAAGATAGGCATTGATAGCACAAACGACAATGATTTCTCCACGAAATGATATGGATTCGCCCCGCTGGTTTCCGCTATGGTCTGCCACCCCGTCATGCGCGCGGGGGTGAAAACCAAGAGAAGAACCGGACGTTAGGAGGTTGGCGGTGAGAAGGACGAGTGCCTTGCTATTGGCTGTGATCGCTGGTGCCGGCGCTTGGTTCTTTTTCCAGAACTATCGCATCGAGGGGATCGACAACGTGGTGGTTGTCCCGCGCGATGCGACTGCGGCGAAGCCTGCCGCAACGGCTGCTGATCCGATGGTGGCCGTCCCGGCGATGGCGCGGAAGCAAGATTCGATTCGCGTTGCTTCGTTCAACATTCAGGTCTTCGGCACTGCCAAGATGGAAAAGCCGGACGTGATGGCGCGGCTTTGCGAGATCATTCGCCAGTTCGACGTCGTCGCCATTCAGGAAATCCGCTCGACCGATCAAAGCCTCATGCCGCGATTCGTCGAGATGATCAACTCGACCGGTCGGCACTACGACTTTGTCATCGGCCCGCGTCTGGGACGAACCGATAGCAAAGAGCAGTTCGCCTACATCTTTGATACGGCCAGCCTGCAGGTCGATCGGCAACAGGTTTACACCGTGGAAGATCCGCTCGATGTCTTGCACCGCGAACCACTGGTCGCGTGGTTTCGTGTACGAGGTCCTGATCCGAGCCAGGCATTCACCTTCACGCTGGTGAACGTGCATGTCGACCCCGACGAAGTGCAGCAAGAGATGGACGTGATGGACGATGTCTTTCGTGCGGTACGTGACGATGCTCGCGGCGAAGACGACGTGATCCTGCTGGGTGACTTCAACGCCAACGAATCGCAGTTCGGCCAGATCGCGACGATCCCTGGAATCACTTGGGCGATCAGCGGCATGAAGACCAATACGCGCGGCAGCGAGCTGTACGACAACCTCTTCATGCAGCGCAGCGCCACCAGCGAGTACACCGGCCGCAACGGCGTGTACGACTTCCTGCGGCAATTCAACCTGACGCTGGCCGAAGGACTGGAAGTGTCCGACCATCTACCGGTCTGGGCCGAGTTCAGCATCTACGAAGGGGGATCGCCTCGCGGACCTGTCGCGGCGGTGCCGGCGAATACGAAGTAGGCTTAGCGATTGCCAGGGTATAAGAACGGTTTGACTGCCAGGTAACCTAGTTCAACCACTCATCCCGAAACACGCGTAGCAGTTCATCACTCTCGGTTGCCTGGACTGCGGCTTCGGTTCGCTCGCGCAGATCGCCGATGGGGCCATTCAATCGCAATGCTTTCACGGAATCAGCCGCGGTGCGGATATCCCGCTTGTCGATCAATAACAACAGGAACTCTTGCGACTCGGTCGTTCGCAGCAGACCGATGCACAGGAGCAAGCTTTCGCGGACGCTGAGTTCGGAGCGGCGGCCCCACACGCTGCGGAGAATGTCGAAGGTGCCTGGCTGGCGAGTTTCACCCAGGGCCAAGGCCGTTTGCACGCACTGATCGGCATCAGGCGAAGTGAGGAACTGCTGCACGAACGCGAGCCCTTCTTCGCGATCCGATTTCAGCAAAGCCGAACAGCATTCGCCGTGGACCTCGGCCTGGCGGTCGCCGGTCAGGAGTTTCAAGCGAAGCAGGGGAGCCGCTGCGATCTGCCCGAGTGCCCCCAGTGCTTGTGCCGCCCCGAGCCGTGCATCGGGCCAGGCGTCGCACAGCAGCACGGCGCAGCGATTGAGGACTTCGATTTCAGGGGTGAAGTGAACCAGGCCGATCGCGCACACGCCGCGCAACTCGGCGGCTGTGTCGATCTCGCCTTTCCAGTGGGGTTCGAGCTGTCGGTACGTGATGCCGTCGCGAAAGACTTCCATGTCAGCGAGTTCCAGCTGCACGAGCGCTTTTATGATTGTCGTTTTGCCGAGACAGCCGGGGTCTTTCTTCAGCGGGTTCCGCTTAAGCCGCCAATACGCTTTCACGAGGTCGGCAGTCAGCGAAACGAGTTCCGCGTCGGCGATCATTTCGGCGGCTCGCTGCACGATGCGATTGGAGGAGTGCGTCAGGGCCGCCTTGAGCGTCTTCGCGGCGACTTCCGTTTTGCGCGAGGCGTCGCTACGGTCCAGGCTGCGGAGCTCGTCTGCGATGGGGTCTTCGGTCATGTTAGCGCTGGCCGTAAAGTTCCTGGAACCGCCGCTCGTCTGCATCGGCATCGCTGTTGCGGTTGTTGAGTCGGTAAGCTTCTGCCCGGAATTTATAGGCGTAGGCGAGCGCCGTATCGAAGTAATCCTTGGCGTCGGAATCGCCGCCTGGGTTTTCCTTTTTCAGAAGACCAATCGCGACGGTGAAGTCATCGATGGCCGCGTCGACCGAGTGCTGCTCTAAATGGATTTCGCCACGAACGGTATAGGGATGAAACTCGTTGGGGTAATCGTGGATCACTTGGTCGAGCCCTCCCAGTGCCTGATCGGTATGTCCCATCTTACTAAGAATCTGGCAACGCGTTGTCTGGTACGGTTCGTCATCGGGGGAGGCCTCGATCGCCTGTTCGTAATCGGCCAGGGCCTTGGGTAAGAGGTCGTCTCGTTCCGCTTCTTTCGCCCAGGCAAACAGCACGTCGCCGCGATGGGTGTAATTGAATTCGCTCGGGTCGAGCTCGATGACCTTCGTGAGATCGGCGACAGCGTCTTCATATCTTTCGAGATACTCGTAGACGCCTGAGCGTCCTTCGTAGGCATCGACCGATGGCTCGTCGCGTAGCAGCTGCGTGTAAAGATCGATCGCTTCCTGAAACTGATCGCTGAAGAAGAGCTGGCGTGCCTTCTCGAGCAGAGGGGCCTGGCTGTGGGGATTGGCTTTTTGCGCGGCTTCCATGGCGGTCTCGCGAATCGTGGGATCGTCCGAGAGTTCGCCGAGGTGAAGGATGGCCTGGGCGTCGGCTGGATTCAGCTTCAAGGCCTGCATGTAATGATGCGAAGCCTCGGCGCGATGCAGTTCCGCTTCGTCGTGCAATCCCTTGTACTCGCAAAGGGACATCAGCCCTCGCACGCGATTACCCAGTTCGCGGTACTTCTCGGCGATCTGCAGGTCGGTGCGTGCTTTGGCGAAGACCTTCTCAGCGGAAAGCTTTCCTGTTCCTTCGAAGCTTAGGGGAACGCCGATCGCTTCGGCCAGCCGCCGGCCGGCGTTTGCCAAAACGACAGCGGCTTCGCTGGCAGACTGCGTGCGACTACGTGTGCGGAAGAGTGCCCGGGGCTTTTCATC
Source organism: Blastopirellula marina (assembly GCF_002967715.1). Lineage (NCBI taxonomy): Bacteria > Pseudomonadati > Planctomycetota > Planctomycetia > Pirellulales > Pirellulaceae > Blastopirellula > Blastopirellula marina. The sequence goes on along the minus strand of NZ_PUIA01000017.1, from coordinate 394,395 downwards.
GGAGTGAAGATCCAAGAGGGCATAGTGCTCGCCAGCCAAGTTTTCTTCACGCTCGACACGAATGACAAGCTTCTCGATCTTCGAGAACGGAATCCGGGCCAGGCTGGTCTTGGTTTTCCAGGTGAAGTCTTCCCGATTCCAGTCCATTTGCCACCAGCGGCTGCCGGAGCCAGCCACGAAAACTAGGTACAGCAGCGTCAGGATCAAGGCGATGATCGTAGCGGCATAGAATGCATATCGCAGCAAGATGCTCCAGTCGTTCGCGTTGACGCTGGCAAACACGCCCACTCCGACAAGCACCAGCGAAGGGAGCAGCAGTACCAGCGAGCAGCCAACCGGCAGCACGGTGAAGACATCCCACAAGGAAAGCCCGACGTACTCGACCGCTACGCGTTTGCCGAGCTGCCAATCTTTGACCGACTCCTGGACCTCCATGTAGTCGACTTCCGGCACGTCGAGCATGATATGTTCGTACTTCATGCGAAGCCTTCCTTCGGTGCTGAAGGGAACCGAGCGGCGGAACGGGCATCCGCACTATCGCGCGTCGTCGAATTCGATCTTCAAGTCGAAGTACTCGCTGGACCCTTGGCTTTGGATTCCGCCTCCTTCGATGGAGAGAAAACGCTGGTCATTCTGCTTGGGGTGTGACTGGGCGATCTGCTGGCCATCGATCCAGAGGGTGGCCGTATCTCCCTTCACCTGAACTTTGATGGCGTATTCGCGGTCGAACTCGAACGGTAGGAACTCACCCTCCGCTTTTGAGCCATGCAGGAAGAAGCGGGGCTGGCGTCCTTCGTAGCCAAAGTGAAACGAGCCAAAGCGAACACGCGGGTTCGTGTCGCCGTGTACTTTTAGTTTGCACGAGAAGGTGAAGTCATTCGGGTAGGTGCCGGGGAAGTTGATACGAGAATTGCCGCTGCCGATGATCGAGCGGCCCTGCTGTTTCCAGTCGCCGCGACCGATCTCCCAGTTCTTCAGCTGGTTGATCTGCTGCGTCATCTTCGCCGCGGCTGACTTCACGCTCGCTTCCATGTTCTTCTCATTCTTGCCCGGAAGGTCTTTCACTTTCCAGATGCGGGTGGTGTCGCCACCGGTGGAGACGAGCAGTTGACCATTAGCGGAAACATTGAGCGCACGCACGGTCTCGTTATGCCCTGTGAGCCGGGTGATCGGCTTGCCGTCGATGGTCCAGAGGCCGATCTCTTTGCCTTGGGTAGCCGCGATTACCTTGCCTTCGCTCAAGATGCCTATTGCACCAGGATTTATGCCGCCAATTTCCGAGGTGGGCGCGGTAGGGAAACGCTTAGCTGCTTCACCACTTTCCAGGTTCCAAATCACAACGTCGGCCTTCTCGCCCAGCGTGACCAGCGATTTATCGTCAGGAAGGAGTGCCATGGCGCGCACGTTGCGATCGTGGGCCTGAAACTTCTTGAGCTGTTTGCCGTCGTCCGCGTTCCAGATGCATACGTTTCCGTCCCCGTAGCCGCCGCTGGAAAGGATTTGATTGTCGCGCCAGATCAGTCCGGAGACGTATTCGTTATGGCCACCGTTGAGCCGTTTGACATTCGTGCGATTGCTAATCTCGGTCACGATGATGTCACCGTTATTCAGGCCGATCGCAATTGACTTGTTGTCAGACGAGAGGGCCATCTGCACGAACGTCGGTTCGCGATCCATTTGCGCGAACTCGCCTGGCTTGATCTCGGAGATCGGGTGTCCTTGTCCGTTCCAGAAGACGATCCAGTCTCCCAGCGTGACGACGGCTTTTCCATTGGGAAGCCAGGCAGCCATGCTGGGATAGCTTTTGTGTTTCTCGAAATTGGCGACGCGCAGACCGGTGAAGGGATTCACGAAGCGGAGTTTTTCGTCTCCGCAGATCGCAAGAGTCTTTCCGTCGGGCGACAGTACCGGCATGTCGCGGCCATAGGTGCGATGTAGAACCAACACGCCGTTATCGTTGGTGACTTCTTCCTGCGCCCTGGCGACTGCGGGAAATAGTAGTATGAGAAGCAGGACGATCCGTGTGCCAGGCATTAGGCATTTCCCAGTGGGCGACGAGAGTTACTGAAGAGACTACCGGTCAGCTTACCTTGCCCGGCGACGACATGCTACGATTTCTTGTTGCGCTGGACGTGCTCAGGGTTGAGCACCGGCGATCTCGATTCCAGGGCTTGTTCGATGAGCTTCGCGGCCATTTCCAGGCCATCGTAGCTGGCAAGGTTCTGTGCGAACTGATCCGCTTTTTGTTGAAATGAATTGTCGCTCAGCATGCGATCGAGCTCGGCTCGCAGGCGAGCGGTGGTGACTTGCCGAACAGGGATCACGCGGCCATTGCCCAGGTACTCGGCCCGCTTGGCCACGCCAGGCTGATCGTTGGTAACCGGCAGACAGAGCATCGGAATACCGTGCGATAGGCACTCGAGGGCCGTGTTCATACCGGCATGCGTGATAACCATCCGGGCCTTTTCCAGCAGACGAAGCTGAGGGGCTGTCTCAACGACCAGCACGTTATCGGGGATAGGACCAGGGACATCGACCTGGCCGCCCCCTTTGCTGAGAACGATTTGCATCGGCAGGTCACGCACGGCTTCGATGATGTTTCCAAAGACGTGGCTAACGGCGTTCTGCAGGGTCCCCATCGAGGCATAGATCAGCGGCCGCCCATCGAGCCAGTCCCAGGGGAATTCGATCGTTGTGTCGTCTCGCTCGGAGCGGTGCCAGGGGCCGGTATAGTGGAGCCGCTCGGGGTACTTCGTGCGAGGGTATTCAAAAAAGGCCGGTTGCTGGGCAAGGTGCAGCAGGGCCTGGTCATTCCCCCGAATCAGCTTCAGCGGATCGACACCTACTTTCTTTTCGGCAGCCAACAGGCGATACGCCCACAGCACCAGGTGCTTAGCGACTTCGTTTCGCACGCGGCCGTATAGGTCGGTACGGTAGTCCCATGGCAGTGGTGGTGGCGGCATAAACGGATCCCAGTAAACGGCCAACGCGTTGCACGCCACCGTGTAAGGAATCGCAGCCGATTCGGCTTCCAGTGCGGCGGCCGGTGAGACTTGATCGATCACCAGACCATCGCAGGGGAACTCGTCGAATGCCTGGCCGATGTACTGCCGGACGATCTTCGATTGGATGCCGAAGATCTTGCCGGTTGTCATCATCCCTTGTATGCCGGATGTCTTACCGAGGTCGCGAAAGGTTTGCTCCAGGCGATCGTTCAGCAGGTCGTCGGGGCCTAGGGCATAGAACGGGAGGCCGCTGCGCTGGACGATGCTCTCGGCCATCTGGCACCCCAGGAAGGTGACCTCGTGGCCACGACGCTGTAGCTCGCAGCCGAGCGTGGTCATGGGGTTCAGGTGGCCGGGAACCTCGGGACAGTGCAGGCCGATCTTCATGGCTTGAGCTGTGTCCTGACTTTCGACATCAACTCGGCAATGTTCCGGGGGTTCTGTCCGAGGTCTCCCTTGCCGACACGCGATTGGCTGGTGGCTGTGATTTGAATGCCGTCGTCGACGTCGTTGAGGTAGACGATAATATCATCGGTGAACTGGAAGAGCTTGGTCTTGCGGGTTGCTTTGATGATGGTGCGTTTGCCTTCGGTACTGATACTTTCGATGTTCCAGTTTTCAAGGTGTACGATTGCATTGGTAACCAGCGATGTGGCCTGGTTGCGGTCGCCAGGGATTGTCAGCGGTTGCAGCAATGGGTTGGGGTTGCTTTGCGTGGTTTCGGCATGATTGGTGGAAAGGTCACGAGACCAATCATCGACGTATACCGAGAGCACAACGATCGGCGCGATGACCAAGACCGCCAAGATACCCAGTATCACGAACAGCCAGATCATGCGTCGATCCTTCTGCGGAGCTTGCGTTTCCGCCGCTCGTTTCTTCTTCTTGTTTTTCTTTCGTACCAAGAGTTACTCCCCAGCGTCTGAATCCCAGGGATTTTCCCAATCGCCCCAGCCTTCTAAGTAAGTCTGATAGATGGGCGTTTCGTTGGCTCGGTCTTCGAGCCAGGTCTTGGTTTGGTGAATCAATTCCTGCTCGCGGTCGAGCGTGATCTTCCCGAGCATCACGCAGCAGCGGAGGAAGACAAAGTAGGTGTCGAGCACGTCGCAGCGGCAGTACTCGTTGATCTCTTCGAGCCTTCCTTCGTGATACAGGTCTTGCACCATGTGCCCTTCAATCTCCATCTTGCCAGGCTTGCCCAGCAAGTTCGCGGCCAGGTTCAAGCCACCTGTGAAGCGGCTGGCCCCATAATTGGTCAGCACATCGTACAGGTCGAAGTGGGAATCGTTGTTGTAGCGATAACGCGATTGCTCGAAGTTCTTGGCGTTCAAGTTGAACCAATCCGGCACGCTCAACCCGAAACGAAATGCGGCCAATTCCATGAGCGGAATATCGAATGCGCGGCCATTGAAGGTCACGAATGTCGGCCGGCGGTATGCTTTCCAGCCACGCCAGAAGTGATCGGTAATGATCGGCGGGCGAAACTTGGGGGCGTCCAGTACCACCTGATCGATCAGGTTCAACTCGATGTCGAGCTTGGCGATCGCTACCGAAACAGGCATCTGGTAGGTATAGGGGATGAAGTCACTTCCTTTTTCTTCGAGCAACTCGGCACGAAAGCGATTGACGGCTTCTTCAGGCGAGAGCCCCTCGTCCGGATATTTCAACCGAGAAACGAGGTTGCCGTCGGCGACCGATTCCACATCGAACACCAAATACCGAACCGCCGCTTCCGCCATTGCGTTATCCTTCCCCAAAGAACTAGCTGAAATGCCTTGCTCAGACCACCAACGTATCACAACGCCTGGGGAATAACGACGGAGGGTGTCGAATTCTGCCCGGTTTCACTAAGCTGGAGGGAACTGACTATGCTTCCTTCGAAGGAACCTCCATGAGCCGCGAACGTTTACTCCAGCGATTTCTCAAATACACCCAGATCGACACGACCGCAGGTCACCCCGGCGGTAAGTACCCCAGCAGCGATGGGCAGTTGGTGCTCGGCAAATTGTTAACCGACGAACTCCTGCAGATGGGGGTTGTCGACGCGGTACAAGACGAACACGGCCTGGTATACGGAACGGTTCAAGGAAAGGTGATGGACTGCCCTGTGGTGGCACTTAATTCCCACGTCGATACTTCGCCTGAAACGACTGGGAAAAACGTCAAGCCACAGGTCATCGAGGACTACTCCGGCGGCGACATTCCCTTGCCAGGCGATCCGTCGAAGGTGATCACCGTTCGCGAAAACCCCGAACTCAACGATCTGCACGGCTGCACGCTGATCACCACCGATGGCACAACGCTATTGGGTGGAGACGATAAGGCAGGCATCGCGGTCATCATGGAAGTCGCCCAGCGAGTGCTGGAAAGGAAGGGGCCTGAAATCGGGACGCTCAAGATTCTGTTTACTTGCGACGAAGAAATCGGCCACGGGGTCGATCACGTCGATCTTGCGAAACTAGGGGCCGATGTGTGCTATACGCTCGATGGCCCAGGCGCGAACGAGTTGAACGAAGAGACGTTTTCCGCCGACCTGGCTACAGTGACCGTGAAGGGAGTGAACATTCATCCCTCGATCGGCAAAGGACGCATGGTCAACGCGATACGCGCCGCAGGTGCATTGGTCGCCAAGTTGCCCACCGATCGGCTTTCGCCAGAAACGACGGACCAGCGCGATGGCTTTATCCATCCTTATATCGTCGAGGGAGGTGTCGCGGAAACGACTGTCCAGTGCCTGCTTCGCAGCTTCGATACCGACGAACTAGAAGCCCAGGCCCAGCTAATCCGCGATCTGGCGAAAGAGGTCGAAGGAGATTTTCCCGGGTGCGAGATCAAGGTGACCATCACACAGCAGTATCGGAATTTGCGAGACGGCCTGGAAAAGGAACCTCGCGCCGTGCCGATTGCCGAAAAGGCCCATCGTGCGCTGGAACGTCCTTGCAACAAACGCGTCATTCGAGGTGGGACCGATGGTTCGCAGCTGACAGCGATGGGATTGCCGACACCAAATCTATCGACCGGGCAGCACAACCCTCACTCGCCCTTGGAATGGGCCTGTTTGGATGAAATGGAACAAGCGGTTGAGTTGGTTCTGAAGATGTTAGAGCTGTGGGCGAGCGAGCCGCGAACCACCTAAAATACGGTCATGTAGCACGTTTTGAAGCCTGCGAACCACCATTACCTTGTGTAATTGCTTGAACTTTTTATGTTCTGGCAATAACATAACAAAACTAATAGTTATTGATTGTTCTTTCCCTCCCCTTCTCGGCGTAAGATCCCCCTCCACTGCATCGCCGAGATTACATTTTTCTTGGTCGGCCGTTGGTTTGCTGGCCTCTCTCACCCCACACGTTTTTCATCCGGCTCTACTTATGCTTCGTTCCTTTCCGATTCTGAATTACTCAGTGTTCAGTCGTCCTCAAGCAAGCGTCACGGTTCGTAAATTGGGTTTTACGTTGGTGGAACTGCTGGTCGTTATAGCCATTATCGGGGTCTTAATTGCGCTACTGCTGCCAGCTGTGCAGCAGGCTCGTGAGGCTGCCCGGCGTATGCAGTGTTCCAACAATCTAAAACAGTTGGGATTAGCTTTACATAACTATCATGACACGTACGGCAGCTTTGTTCCCCGGGCCACAGGGACCACAAGCGGATCGACTCAGAACAATGGTCGCTTGAACGGTCTGATTCCACTGCTGCCGTTTGTTGAACAGAACGCGATGTTCGATCGCATTGCTGCGGGCGACGCCTCGAAGCCGCCGTATGGTGGCAACACATGGGAATCTTGGGGGCCTTGGAATGTGTGTCCCGAAATGTATCGTTGCCCTTCTGACAGCTACTCCGGAACGCTCACCAACCACTTCAACTATCGATTCAGCTTAGGCGATTCGATGGGCAACACCCGCGACGCAACGAAGGTTCGAGGCTTGTTTGCCAAACGCGACGGGACATCGTTCCGCGACATCACTGACGGAACCAGCAATACCATTGCCATGAGCGAACGAAACGTAAACGAATACAGTCTAGGCGCACGTTCCGGTCAGATCCGCGTTACTGAAGGGGTTGTCACCGGCGTAAGTGATTTGACGACAAGTCCGATCAACTGCCTAGCAGAAGCAAGTGGTCGCTTCTACCTGGACGCAAGTGCCGTGAAAGGGCGCGGCGGTTGGTGGTTTGCTGATGGTCAGACCGAGCGAGCTGGCTTTATGACGGTGCTGCCTCCCAACTCGCCCAGTTGCGTCGAGGGGAACAACGGTAGCGGCGACAGCGTCACTTCGTTGATCGCTCCGACGAGTAATCATCCAGGTGGCGTATTAACGTTGCGTGCCGACGGGTCGACTCACTTTGTTCCAGACACAATCGATACCGGCAACCTAAGTTCCGCTGAGAATTCGAATAGTCTCAGCCCATACGGCGTTTGGGGTGCTTTGGGAAGTAAAGCCGGTGGCGAAGTAAACATCGGCTCGTAAGACCAAGCTGCGTTCTTCCGGCATCCTGTCGGGATTGTCGAGGCTTACCGGTCCCAACGCTGGCGGGCCTCTTGAACTTACGTGATCTACTTTCGAATGAGCGAGATGTTTCTATGTCTTTTCCCACAGGGCATGCCCGATCGTGGCAATGGGTTTGGTTGATGCTTGGTGTATTGGCCTGGGGTGGGTGTTCCTCGAATGGCCTGCCCAGCGACGCGGCGTCGGTTGAGGGAACGGTGACGATGCAAGGCGCGAAGGTGGTGGACGCGGTCGTCGTGTTTCGCTCCGATTCCGGCGACGCAGCGGTTGGTAAAACGAATGAAGAAGGGAAGTTTCAGCTGAGTTCTGCCAGCATTCCTGGCGGAACGCGGCCAGGGCATTACCAGGTGACGATTGTCAAACGAGAGCCTCTGACGGAGACCGCCAGCACCGAGGAAGACCCAAATTACAATCCGAACCAGCGAAGTGCGCCGTCGAAGCCTCGCGGCCATCTACTTCCTGAAAAGTATAGCCGGCCAAATACCAGTGAACTGAAAGCCGATATCGTTGCAGGCAAGAATACGATCGACTTCGAACTGACTCCCTGAGTTCTTCCGCAGGGGGCTTGGCCGTTTGAGACTTGCTCATGTGTCTCGTGCAGCGGCATGGTTCTGGACGCAGCCTGATGCATTCGTGCCTCTATCATGTTTCCGCTCGGGCGAATGCTAGCTGCTAGCCTGGCCTCTGTGCATCTTTCTGCCAGCGGCATCGTCGGTTTTGAGGCAAAACAGGTAAACTTGTGACCGCATTTGGTCCGAATTATTCCAACGTGAGCCCGGCCAATCTAGCCCTACCTAGCGTACCTTGGTCTTCCCCCTGAGTGTCAGGCCGCGGCAGAAGGATAAGTTTCTGTGCTGAAAGTCTCGATCGTCATTCCGAGCGTTGACAACGCTCACCGACTGGAAACAACCTTGATCTCGCTGCTGGAGAATCGTCCCAGCTACTGTGAGATTGTTGTGCCTCATTCTGGTTACTACGACGACCCTTACAATATTGCTGAAGAAGTCCGCCTGATTGAAGTTCCTGCGGCTCGCAGTGAAGTCGAACTGCTGGCGGTGGCTTGGTCGATGTGCAACGCTCCGATCGTTCATACGCTGGCCGCTGGTGCCACTGTAGACGCAGGCTGGCTGGAAGATGCTCTGGCATGCTTTCAGCAGACGGAAGTCATGGCGGTTGCCCCGCAGGTGTACTTCTCGGACGGTAACGAGCCTGTGCATGGCGTGCTGGCGGATGATTTCGGGATGCGTGCCGCCGGCTCGGTTGACAGCATGCAAGCACCGATGCTGCAGGCAGCTTTCTACCGCTATTCACTGCTAGCAGCGGTAGGTGGTTTCTGCACACGGATGGAGCAATACGCCGACCTCGATATCGGTCTTTGGATTGCCGAAGCCGGTGGTATGTGCGAAGTGGCAGCCGGGGCGCACGTTTATTTGAACGAACCGAACCAACTGGGCCGCGTAACTTCCGACCGGATTCGCCTGGCAAAGACACTTCAGTTGCGGCATCAAGAGTGGTTCGGTTCTCGCGGCAAGCATGGCGGGAAGTTAGGCTGGCTCTCGCGTAGCGTAGGAAGTGGCTCTATTTCGACGATGATGTCTGCTCTTACGGTGAAAGCGGATACGAAGGCCGCCCTGCATCGCCTGCCAGATTTGGATGACATACGAGCCGTGGTCGAAGGACGCGATCAAACCTTCCGGTTCGATCCACGCAATGATCATCCCGGCCCCAGATTGCATCGCAACGCGGCCTGAGTAGGCCGGTAGGCGTGGCATGCAATGGGATAGCCACGAAGCCTAGCCGATGGCACAAAAAAACGCGTCCAGGAACTCTGGACGCGTTTTTGTTTTTCGTCATGCCAAGCCGGCAAGTTACACGCTGGCAACTTCCGATTCTTCAACATCGGCTTCGTCTTCTTCGCTCTTCACGGCGTAGAAGAGGTCTCTCGTTGCGGTCAGCAACTGGCGTGCTTCCCCTTCGCCGGGCTTTTCTTCGACCTTGCGGCAAAGCGATTCGAGGATCGCACGGCCTTCGGGCCAGCGGACGGCCATGATCTTCTGGCAGTCTTCCAGCAGTTGGTAGATGCGAGCTCGGGTGACACCCAAGTTACGGGCCTGCATGCGAACGCTCTGCGGAGCCGATTCGATGCCCAGACGACCAGCGGCCAGGTCATAAACCGTTTGACCGGCGTCGGTCAAAATCTGCTGCAGCAGCGGGCGGGTCAGGCGATCCATCACTTCACTGCGGCTTAAAGGCGTTTCGCTGATCAGGCGATCCAGTCCCCAAGTTTCAAGGACAGGAACCATCTTGGGACGCAGAGCGATCGCCAAATGTGGTTGGCCTTGGGCTAGGTCGAGCGTTTCGTGAACGCGATAGAAGACTTCGAGCACGACTCGGACTCGCTTCTCGCCATGGGTCTTCAAGCGGCGAATTTCGGCCAGGCTGTGCCCCATGTAGAATTCGAGCGGCGTGTTCCAGATGACGGTCGGCAGATCGGTCAGTGTCGGAGCAAGACGGCCAAGGCGCTCGTTGCCGAGGTTGTGACGGCGAACCGTTTCTCGCCAGCGAAGCCACAAAACTTCCGAAACGAGGGAAGGATCGAACTTGCCATCAGCGTCCAGAGGGCTCTTCGTCGAGAAGTTGTCGTCAGCTGGGGCTTCCTTGGCAGCGGCCAGGGATGGCTCGAAGCCGGCGTCTTCCTTGGTTGCTCGATTCAACAGCGTGACCAGCGAGCTGATCTTCTTCTGACCGATACCTGGGGTCGCCGAGAGTTCGTCGAACGGAGTTGCCAGTAAGTCGCCGATCGTGCGGCCGAGAAATGCCAGTGGCAAGCGGCGATCGTTAGGGAGCGCCCAGTAAGCGAGCGGTTTGTCTAAACGATCAGAGTACTTCTTATCTTCGAGAAGCCGTTGTTTGACCTCATCGAAACTGTTGATCAGCTGAAAGTCTTCCGCCGATGTAATCTTGTTAAAACGCATGGGTAAAGCCTCTTCTAAAGTTTTCCAAGCAACTTGGGTCTAGTTGGGCTGGCACCTTAGGGGTAGTGCCGTTGATCTTAGATGCAGGAGGAGTTCCGGGTTCTCCTGTTTAAAGATATCCCGTGAAATGAAATTGTAACTTCTCTCGAAAGAATTTCGCTACCTAAGAAACTTATTATTTCGAGAATTGGCAAAAAGACAACATTTTTTGAGTGCGGCAGTCCGTAGGTGGCTAACTATTAACCACAAAACATAGCTTATGAACGTAAGCCGAGACAAGTAAAAAGGTTACGAGGATACTTTGTAATTACGAAAAAAGAAGTAATTAAATATTGAAACCCCGGCAGGGCGAAAGGGTTTCTGTAAAATATCTCCATTCAAGTGAAAAATATCTATGGGCACTTTGTGACCATCTTTTTGTAAGGCAAGACATACCCAAATTTAAACTCGATCTATGGCATAAAATTTCGCGCAGCTACCACGATCTCGGACAATTGAAAAAGTCGTTACAATTGGCCACATGACCTCGCAGCATGAATTTCGGGTTCTCGTAATCGGTGCCGGACCGTCCGGTTTGGTTGCGCTAAAAAACCTCCGACAGATCGGAATCGACACTGTTGCGGTTGACCGCAATGTAGGCATCGGCGGCAATTGGGATATCCGATCGCCCCATAGCAGCGTCTACGAATCGACACATTTGATCTCTTCGAAGGGGATGACACAGTTCTTCGATTGCCCGATGCCAGAGGAATACCCAGAGTATCCAAGCCATCGGGAAGTGCTGGCATATCTACACTTTTACGCAGAACGCTTCGAATTGGATCGCTATGTTCGGAAAAATACTTCGGTAGTTTCCCTAAAAAAAGGAGACTCCTCGTGGCAGATCGAACTGCGAGAAGAAGGAAGTTCCCAGAGCACGACCGAATCTTTCGCTGCCGTCGTGATTGCCAACGGACACCATGCTGAGCCGATGATGCCGACCATTGCCGGGCAATTTGCCGGTGAGTCGCTGCACGCCCATAGCTACAAGCACCATCGCCAACTTGAAGGGAAGCGGGTTCTCGTTGTCGGAGCCGGTAACAGTGGTTGCGATATTGCGGTCGAGGCCGCCATTCATGGCCAGTCCGCGGCGATCAGCATGCGGCGCGGTTACCATTTCTTTCCGAAATTCATTCGCGGGAAGCCTGCCGATGTGGTTGGAGATCGCGTTCGCCGCTGGCCGATCCCGCGGGCCTGGCAGCAACGGCTTTCACAGTTTGTGGTTGATTGGACGATCGGAAAGCCCCAACGGTACGGATTGCCCAAGCCAGAGCATGGGTTGTTCGATGCCCACCCGATTATCAATTCGCAGCTTCCTTACTATGCAGGGCATGGGAAGCTAAAGGTCTTTCCCGACGTGCGCAGCTGGGATGGAGAGTCGATTGAGTTCACCGATGGTCGTCGTGAGGCGTTCGACATGGTTGTGTTTGCGACGGGCTATCAGCTGGTGTTTCCGTTTATTGAGGATGACCTGCTCAACTCGCATAACGGCGTCCCCAAACTTTACTTGCATGCGTTTCATCCGACCGACGATACGCTCTTTGTCGCCGGCATGATTCAGCCCAACAGTGGTCAGTGGCAATTGACCGATTTGCAAACGCAAATCATTGCCCGCTTTCTGAAAGCGAAGCAGGAAGGACGCGAGGTCGCCCAGCGGTTTCGCGAGCAGAAACAAGCTGGTGGAATCGGATTGAGTTCGCGCGATCACTTCCTGGCGACGACCCGGCATCAGTTGGAAGTCGATTACTTCGACTACCGTAGAACGCTGACGAAGATCGTGCGTCAATTCGATTAGCTGGCGGATCGGCGCGTGCGTTTCACCTTCGTTCGGTCTAAAATGCCATTCTTCGATGGCACTCGCCGAGACTCTACTTCTGGACACTCCTATGATGATTCAACGCACTTTACTGCTTGCGCTAACGGCTATCTGCCTGACCGGCTTTGCAAACCTGCTTCATGCCGAAGAAACCAAACGCCCGAATATCTTGTTTGCCTTTGCCGACGACTGGGGCAAACAGGCCAGTATCTATGGAGAGCTTGAGCCGGGCGGCATCAACGACGTCGTGAAGACTCCGAATTTCGACGCGTTGGCCAAGCGCGGTGTTCTGTTTAAGAACGCGTTTGTGAATGCTCCGTCATGCACGCCTTGCCGGAGCTCGCTTCTTTCGGGCCAATATTTCTGGCGAACGGGGCGAGGGGCCATTCTGCAAGGTGCTGTTTGGGATCCAGCGATCCCTAGCTATCCGCTGCTGTTGAAAGACAGTGGTTACCATATCGGCGAAACGTACAAAGTGTGGAGCCCTGGTACGCCGGTCGATGCACCGTACGGCGGTGGCAAGTTCGCCTATGAGAAGTCCGGCGGAGCGTTCAATCAGTTCTCGCAGCGGGCAACAGCGTTGATATCGAAAGGGAAGTCGGCCGATGAAGCGAAAGAAGAACTTTATCAGCAGGTGCGAGGTAACTTTGCCAGCTTCCTGAACGATCGTGAAGACGGGCAACCATTCTGTTATTGGTTCGGTCCAACCAACGTGCATCGCAAATGGATCGCTGGCAGTGGCAAGCAGTTGTGGGGAATCAATCCCGACGACTTGAAAGGAAAGATGCCCGAGTTTCTGCCAGATGTGCCGGTCGTTCGCCAAGACCTGGCCGATTACCTGGGTGAAATTCAGGCGTTTGATACGGCGTTAGGTATTTTGATTGAGCAGCTAAAAGAAGCAGGCGAGCTCGATAACACGCTGATAGTTGTCAGTGGTGATCACGGCCCGCCTGGGTTCCCGCAAGGAAAGTGCAATCTGTACGACTTCGGCACGCACGTCTCGTTGGCCGTGGCTGGCCCAGGCGTAAGCGGTGGCCGCGTGGTCGATGACTTCACCATTTTGCCCGATCTGGCTCCGACGTTTCTGGAAGCTGGCGGCCAGAAGATTCCCGCCGTAATGACCGCCAAAAGCTTGTGGCCTGTGCTGAAGTCGGACCAGGCAGGTCTCGTCGATCCGACGCGCACCGCGGCGTTTACCGGACGCGAACGTCACGTTGAGATGGCTCGCGAAGGGCACCTGCCGTATCCGATGCGTGGCATTCAAACGGCCGAGTATCAGTTGATCATCAACTTCGAGCCAGATCGCTGGCCGATGGGAGCTCCTTACAATCTGAGCGGCGATAACCCGCCCACGCTCGACGAACTAGTCAACAAGACGTTCGTGACCTTCCCGGATGACGACGCTGGTCCGACCAAGGCTTTCATGGTCATGCACCGGACCGATCCGGAAGTGAAACCGATTTTCGATCGCTGCTTCGGGAAGCGTTCGGCGGTGGAACTATACGATCTGAAGAACGACCCGGATCAGATGATCAACATCGCCGACGATCCGAAGTATGAGAAGGTCAAAGAAGAACTGACCGCTCGGCTCATGGAAGAATTGAAGACCAGCGGCGATCCTCGCCTGGTGGATAACGGAAAGTTCTTCGAGACGCCCCCGCTGGCCGGCCCACTGACAGGCGACGGGCCAAAGCCGAATCGGAAGCGGTAATCGCTAACGCAAAAAAGCCAGGAGCGGTTCACTCCTGGCTTTTTTGATGGTTTCGTCTGAGGAAGCAAGCGTCTTATTTGCCCGCTTCGATCTGGGCCAGCAGTTTCTTCAGTTCCTCGAACTTCTCGGGGTTCTGCTTGGCGACGTCGTGCTCTTCGCCGGCGTCTTGCGAAAGGTTGTACAGCGTGTAGTCCTGGTTCTTGTTCTTGCCTTGGCGAACCAGCTTCCACTCTCCCTTTCGCAGGCCGATGCCGCGGGGAGATTCTTCGACCACGTAGTCGCGCCCCTTGGCACTCGCTTCACCCAGCAGGGTTGCTTCCAGCGGCTCGCTGTCAGGCAGTGCCCCAGCAGGAACTTTCTGACCGACGATTTCAGCGAAGGTCGCACCCAGGTCGGTGGTGGTGATCAGCTTGTCGGACGTTTGTCCTGGCTTCACCACGGCGGGCCATTTGACGATGAACGGGGTGCGGCAGCCACCTTCAAACGGTGTGTACTTACCGCCACGGTAAGGACCGGCCGGCAAATGGTCGCCGAGCTTTTCGACGGCACCATCTTTGTAGCCGTCGTCCAGTACGGGGCCGTTGTCGCTGCAGAAGACGATCAGGGTGTTATCGGTCAACTTCAGCTCGTCAAGCGTCTTCACGATTTCACCGACGCACCAGTCGAGCTGGACGATGGCATCGCCACGCAGGCCCAGGGGCGTTTTACCCTGGAAGCGTTCGTGTGGCATTCGTGGCACGTGCAGGTCATGCGAAGCGAAGAACAGGAAGAAAGGTTCGTCCTTGTTCGCGCGGATCCACTCGTTCGACTTCTTGACCCATTCGTCGGCCAGGTCTTCGTCGCGCCAGCGAGCCGCATGACCACCAGTGAAGAAGCCGATACGCCCGATGCCGTTATGAATGGTGTTATTGTGTCCGTGGCTCCAGTCGAGTTTCAGCGTGTCGCGGGCCGTCACGCCGGTAGGTTGATCGTTGGGGTTCTTGTTACCAACCCACAGCGGATCGCTCGGATCGAGATCACGCACGCGATGGTTTTCAACATAGACGCTGGGTACGCGGTCATTCGTGGTTGGCAGCAGGAAGCAGTAGTCGAAGCCCAGTTCCAGCGGGCCTGGCTTTAGGTCGCCATTCCAATCAGGACCTTCTCCTTCGCCTAAACCCAGGTGCCACTTGCCGACGACGGCCGTCTTGTAGCCAGCTTCTTGCAGGACTTCAGGCGTTGTCTTGGTGCCTGGCTTGATGATCGAAGTCGCATTCGGCGGAGCGATGCCGGTGCCGGCCTGGCGGAAGGCATACATGCCGGTCAGAAATGCAAACCGGGTAGGCGTGCAGGTCGAGGTCGAGCAGTAGCCGCTGGTGAATCGTAGACCGTCGCTGGCCAACGCATCGATATGGGGCGTAGGCACGGCTTTGGCACCATAACAACCGACATCGCCGTAGCCGAGGTCATCGGCCATGATGACGATGATATTGGGCTTCTTGGTTTCCGCCGAGGCAAACGAGGTCAGCACAAAGGCCACCAGCAGAGCGGCCCAAACCGGGACGAAAGACTTCATGAGCAAGATTCTTCCAACGGGAGTGAAAAGGTTATCTGAGAACGGAAGCACGGAGAACTATTTTAGTCACAACTCACGCGAGATATCTAATCAACCACTCCGCGAGCGGGGGAAACAGTGCTTCCAGGGGATATCTGGTGGTAGTTTTCAGCCACAATAGCTGTTGTCTGACGGACAAAAATTTTCCGGTTGAAAGTCGAAATATTACTTTGCCAAACGACTATCGGTTGTCGGTCACCACCTGCTGCGTGGCAGCTATCGTTCCTCTCGGAGAGTTTTGAACTATGAAGTACATCCTGCTCATGTACCACACGGAAGGGGTTTTTACGCAAGAGGAGTTACCCAAAGAGATGCAATATGCGATTGGGCTGTGCGAAGAGCTGGTCGCCAAAGGGCAGTTTGTGGGGGCTTCGCCATTGCAGACGATCAGTACGGCGACCAGCCTGACGGCTAAATCGGGGCGCACCGAAGTCCGTGACGGGCCCTTTACTGAAACCAAGGAACAGTTAGGTGGCTATGTGATTGTCGACGTGCCGAACCTGGACGAGGCGATTGCCATTGCCGAAAAGTTTCCGGCTGCCAAGCGAGGGACCGTCGAGATCCGGCCGCTGTTTCCGTTGGCAGGCATCCCCGTTTCATGATGGCAGAGTTATAGACGACCATGCCCACGTGCAACGACGTGGGCATGGGAAAGGGACGCATTGGCCTGATTAGCCTTGGTTCTTGAATACCATGACTTGGACGATCGTCTTGGCGCGGTTCTTGTCCATCTCGAGCTTGATCATCAGGTCGTCGATGAATTCCTTTTCGTCCGCTTCGACCACGCCGTCGGCTAGCACGATATCGCAGGCATTGGCGAAGACCGTCTCGCGCAGTTCCGGAGGAATGGCTGGAATCGCGGAGGCGATCAGCTTTTCAGGTCCACCTCGTTTAAGGATCCCCATCAGGCGATCCATCATCGAATTGAACTTGTGCGGTGGCACATGCTGATACATCTTCATGCGGGTCAGTGTCGAGACCAGCGAGCCAACTTCTTCATCGGCAATATGGCCATCGCAGGCAGAGGCCGCCAGAAGCGTTCCGGCGAAACCTTCTTGGGGGCCAAACTGTTCCGGGGCGAAGGACGAGTCGTCTAATACATCATCAAATAGTGACATAAATAAAATCCCAATCGGCGGAAGGTTGGAAGTTCGCAGAAGCGATCTCGGATCGCTAACCTTTGTTCTTGATGACCATCACTTCGGCGATCGTCTTGGCCGTTTTGCCATCGATCTGCAGTTTCTCTCGGAGCCGATCGATGAAGGCCTTCTCGTCTGGTTCGACAACCCCGTCGGCCAGCACAATATCGCAGGCGTTGGCGAAGGCTGCCTTGGCGAGTTCCTTGGGTAGGGTTTCCGTGCAGGAATCGATCAGGGCCTCGACCCCTTTCTTTTTCATGATTCCGTGCAGTTTGTTCAGAGTTTTGCCATACTGCCGGCCGTCGTATCGCTGGAACAACTTCATGCGTACCAGGCAAGTGATCAGGCCATCGACTTCTTCTTCGGCGATGTGTCCGTCGCATCCGCTGGCCCCCATCAGGATGCCGGCAAACGACTCTTGGGGTGTCAGCTTCGAGGAACCTTCCATTCCTCCGAACAACGAGTCAAGTAATCCCATCGTCTGGATTCCCTTAATCGATAATTGTTGAATAGAGCAGATTGAAGGATAAGAACGAGTACGAAAGTGATGTCGCGTGTCACGCATCGGTAGTCATCGTACAAAAGAAACCAGCGAGTTGCCTCAAAATTCCGGGGGAAAATAAGGGGGTAAATTCAGGCAGTCTCGCTAGCAAAGAGAGTTGGCCTCGAATTCATTTCAAGGCCAAACACTCGCAGGTTAAAGCCCCAGCATGCCCACGATGCTAAACCCGAATGAGCCAGCGATTGCATAACCAATGAACAGGGCATACAGGAAGCACAGGAAATACGATTTGCCCCGTGTCAGTTGGCGGCGATGCCATAGCACCAGCAGGGTGATGGCTGAAAGCATGACCAGGAGTAAACGCAGATCGACCAGGCCTTCGATCGGTTTGCCATCTTGAACCAGCAGTACCGGCTGCCAGCCGATCAAATACGAATTGACCAGCAGCGGAATCGACAGACAGATACAAATGTCGAAGATGTTCGAGCCAAAGACGTTTGAGACCGCCCCCGAGTCGTCTCCTCGCATAGCTGCTCCGATGGAAAGAAACGTGTCCGGAACACTTGATGCCGCCGCCGCCAGGATCACCGCCACGAAGAAGACCGGCACGTTCAGTACGTGGGCCGTTTCGTTGGTGACTTCTACCAGCCAATAGCACGAAATAGCCGCGATGCCGGTGCAGATCAACAGCACGAGCGTTGCCGTCAGGCCGTTGAGCGGGATGTCGAACATGCCGTAGAAGGCCCCGGCCGAGTCCGTTTCGTCGTCATCTTCATCGGCCGAGTTCTTGATTTTCTCGACCAGCATGTGCGAGGCCTTAATATTCTCTTCTTGCAGCGTCGCCACGATCTGCTCGGTTGGCGTGTCGTGGCCGACTTCACCCAGGTGAGCATGAATCGCATCCATTGCCCGTTGATAACGCTTGGCATCGACGAACAGGTGAAAGATGTAGCCGATGTACAAGCCGATAAAGACCAGCCCCATCCACCAGTACATGCGGTCGCTGAACAAGAAGGCAATCAGCACCAGTTCGCAACCAATGAACCACATGCCGTCACGCGAAATGACTTCCGGTTCGACATCGACCGTCGGCTGTGATTTGCGATAGATCGAAATGACGATCCCGCAAAACGCAGGGATCAAGATCATGTTGTAAACAGCGCTGCCGGCACAGGTCGCCAACGTGCTGCCGTATCCCTCTGCGCCGGTCTGGGCCATCTCGGTGAGGGAATCGCTTGGCACGCTCATCACGGCAACGACGACGAAGAAGATACCGCTGAACAGTTCTGGCATACTACTGGCCACCGCATCGAGCGTGGCCCCCCGAACCGAGCCCGGCAGGCGGAGCGTTTCGCCAACCCACTGGGCCGCGTCGGCAAAGGGATCGCATGCTTGCCAAATGACGATCGAGATCAACACGACCTGAATGATCAGAAATCCGAGTTGAAAGTTCAGCACCCAAGGAGAGAAAGCGACCAGCAGGACGAGCGCGGCGATGGTGACGCCGATCGCGATCCAGTCGGGTCCGCCTTCATCTTCCTGGGGATTCGGATCGACATCCTGACTCATGCACGGCTCCTAAAGGCATGCAGCGGCACGCCGGTGTGGGGGAAAAGGTGGGAAGTTATTTCAGTGGAAGGTAGATCTTTGTGCGCAGTTGATCAATCGGGGTCTCGTCCGGATTGTTTTCGTAGATCTCAAACGCACTGCACCCGCGCTGTTTCAGTTTCTTGTACCGGACGTGCTGATTGGCGGCGCTCCAGCCGTTGCCCAGGTGATTGTAGTCCCCCAGGTGCTCGACGCAGAATGCATCGGTTTGAGGGCACAACCATTTCTCGAGCGGTGCCGGCGCGTCGATATCGCCCGACGGTAGAATCTTTCCAATGGTGAACTCACAAGTCTGTTTTCCAATGTCGAACTTGTGGTAGGCCGCCATCAACGGGCCGTCGCTGGGCAAATTATGCCGGGCATAGAGATCCATCATCTGCCCCATGGCTCCTTGCATGGTTCCGCCGATGTCCTTCAAGGAACTCGTACGCCGCAGGCCGGCCATATAAACGGGACCGACTTTCTGGATGCCAAGGATGTTGGTCTTGCTGTTGATGGTGCCCGTCTCGATCCACTCTTTGAGCATCTTGAGACCGCGGTCGTAGTCCATCCCGATGAAGCCCTTCATCATGCCGGTCATCCAAAACATGAACCAAGGAAGGGAGCCATCCATCTGCCAGGTAAGCTTGGTTCCCAGCCCGGATGGTTCGACATCAAAGACAACGTTCGACTTCGAAGCGAAAGGTTTGAAAAAACGAATCTCGTCTTCAATCCGCCGGTGAGGGTCGAGTTTGAAGTGCTCGAGCTCGCCAGCGCCGACCACTTCACCAGACCACTTATAGAGGGATCCCTGTGAGTTCGAATTCTCGCTGACTGTTACGTGGGCATCGGGTTCGGCACACAGCCAGGGAGACCAAATTGTCCATGTTGCGTAGTCGACGACCTTTTCGTAGACGGTTTGTGGGGGCGCAGCAATTTCGATCGACTTTTCGACATGAAAGCGCGGCATTGTTGTTTTCTCGCAGCAAACAGGGTCGCCAAGGGGCTCTCATGGGTCAGATCGAGCGATCCAGGAGGCTTAGGGGAGCCCCGATTATGGAATCCCCGACAAGCGGCGTCAAAGGCTTTCGCGCGGAAAGAAGCTACTTCGATTCGAGCTCAACCGAGCAGCATCCAAAATCGATGCGACGGGCCTGGGCCATCGACTCGTCTCTGCCAACGGCGACGACATCGGGATGCAGCGAGTAAATTACGAAACGCCCCTGTTTCTCGGTCCGAACGACATCGGCGTGCCGTAGTACACCCAGATGGTGCGAGATCTTCACGATCTCTTCTTCAAGGGCTTCTGACAACTGACTGACGTTCAGTGGGCCAGAGAACAACTGTTCTACAAGCCGCAAACGATCAGGATCGGCGAGGGCCTTTAATCGACCAGCGCAAAGCTCGTATTCACGTTTCTTCTTCATGGAATCTCGAATGCCCCAGACTTGTAAGATCATCGTGTTCCGCAAGTACCGTTAGTTGGGGGTGCTTCGGATTGTAGAGTCATTCATCTAGTTTCGCTAGGCAACCCCCTTTTGCCAGCGGAAATCCCTACGCTGCGTATCAGAAAGGCAACTCGTGCGATTTCAATTTGAGTTCGTCTCGTCCTTGGCGGTTGTTTATGATCTTGAGTAGATCCGCAAGAGGAAACTGGGATCTAGATCTCTCCTTAAGCTATGACGTACTCCATGTTGTCTCCGAAAAAGCTGTTGAATTACTGGGATCGTTTGCAGCATAGCCTCTGGTTTGTGCCTGTTCTTTGTACGTTAGGCGGTGTCCTGGTTGCCATCGCGATGCTGGGGATCGACTACTCGTTAAAAAGATCGTGGGAAGATATTTTCTGGTTGGAAACTACCACCAATGGAGCCCAGACCGTTTTATCGACCATTGCTGGTGGCATGATCACAGTGGCCGGTGTGGTGCTTTCGATGGAGATGGTCACGCTTTCAATCACCTCTTCGCAGTTTGGATCACGCGTGCTGCGCAGTCGGCTCGGCGATCGAACCACCCAGTGGACGATCGGGGCGTTCATGGGAACCGCCGTCTATAGTCTGGTGGTACTGAAAATGGTGCGAAAGTTGGGTGAAGACAACTTCTTCATTCCGCACCTGTCCGTCATGGCAGCGATCATCTTTGCGTTGGGAAGTCTGATGATCTTGCTCTATTTCATCCACCATGTCGCCATGATTGCCCAGGCCCCTGAGATTGTGGCCAGTCTGGCCGCCGACTTGCGCCATTCGATGGAGCGAATCTTTCCGGATGAGATTGGCGATCCACCGCCCAAGCAGAATTCCCACGAGCGCGAGGTCACGGACCAGGAGTGGAAAGCCTTGGAGAACGGCGTCACGATTCGGTCGAATCGCGAAGGTTATATTCAGGGAATCGAAGGAGACGACCTGATCACGCTGGCTGTCCGGCACAACTTGATCATCGAACTTCCCAAGCGTCCCGGCGATTTTCTTTCCCGCGGTGAACCACTGGCCCGCGTCGCCGTGGGGGAGCAAGTGGACGAGAACGCATTGTCTCGAGCGATCAACAACGCCTTTTTCATTGGCAATAATCGCACGCCCTGGCAAGATGTGAATTGCTCGGTACACGAACTTTCGCAAATGGGGGTCCGTGCTCTTAGTCCTGGCATTAATGATCCGTACACGGCAGTCAATTGTATCGATCGGCTCTCTTCGGCATTGGCTCAATTGGCTCAGCGGCAGATGCCGGCTGCTAATCGTTTCGATCACGACGGTCATCTACGCCTGATCGTCGACCGTCAAACTTTTACCAGCGTGATGCACGCGGCGTTCGATCAGATGCGTAGCTATGCCGTCAGCAGTGCGGCCGTTTCGCAGCGATTGATGGAAGGTTACCAGCGAATCGCCGACGCCGTATCGCATGGAGACCATGCCGCGGATGTGTTGCATCAAGCACGGCTGACCATGGAAGGTGCTCTGGAGCAACCGCATCACCCGGCTGACCTGAAGATCATTCAAGAACAGTACGAACGCCTTACCCATCAGCTGGAACCGCTGCTGGAAAAGAAGAAGGAGTCTCAGCCTGATCAAGATCCCATCGATGAGGAATCGGATGAAGAAGGGGAGGCCAGCGGCGAAGTGATCGGTTAGGCTACAACCTCGGCAAAAAGAGGCGAAAAAGTTTCTGTCCTAATGATCATCCTTTTTCGCTTTAACTGGTGAGTGGACGTCGCTTTCCAGACGTTCCTGAGCCCGTTCAGCTCCCAAGTGACGCGAGAAAAACCGATGATTCAACTCAAGAACCTCAGCAAATCATGGGATGATGGGAAGACCTTCGCGGTGAAGAATGTCTCGCTCGAAGTGCCGGATGGGAAAGTGCTCGCACTGCTGGGAGGGAGTGGCAGTGGTAAAAGCACGACCGTAAAGATGATCAATCGTCTGATCGAGCCCACCTCGGGCAGCATCCTGGTTGGCGGCGAAGATATCACCCACCAAGATCCCGTTCAGCTTCGTCGCCGGATCGGCTACGTCTTTCAAAGCATCGGGCTTCTGCCGCATATGAACGTGGCCGACAACGTGACTCTGCTATTAAAGCTACAAGGTATGCCAGCAGGGGAGCGCGCGGCCAAGGCCAACCAATTATTGGATATGGTCGATCTTCCACACGAGACCTTTGCCCAACGCTTGCCCAGCGAACTCTCTGGCGGGCAGCGGCAACGCGTTGGGTTTGCCAGGGCACTCGCTGCCGAGCCCAAGGTGATGCTGCTGGACGAACCGTTTGGCGCTCTCGACCCGGTAACACGCGATACGCTGCAAATCGAATTTAGCCGCCTTCAGCGTTCGCTCGGTTTGACTGCCGTGATCGTCACGCACGACATGGCCGAAGCATTGCTCCTGGCCGACATCATTGCCGTGATGAACGTCGGCGAGATCTTACGCATCGGTACGCCAAAAGAACTTCTGCAAAACCCAGGCGACGACTATGTTGCGAAGCTCCTGGAAACACCTCGCCGACACGGCGAACTCGTTCGAGAACTGAGCGATTAAGCTCCGGTCCCTTTGCCCCTGTGGGGAGAGGGCTAGGGTGAAGCAGTGAACGAAGTGCTCACTTGCCATCACAAAGAAATGTTGACTTTGAGTTGCGTCTTCCGTCCAACGTCTTCTTCCTTCCATTACCACAACATAACCCCTCACCCTAACCCTCTCCCCTCAGGGGTGAGGGAACAGGAATCGAATCATGTTCGACGCTGACTTCTGGGCTCGATTGCCGTATCAACTGAGCTTTCTGCCAGATCGACTGGGTGGGCACATCTTTCTGGCGTTTACCTCGCTTCTGGCAGGGGTGCTAATCAGTATTCCGTTAGGGATTTTCTGTTCAAGGCGTCCCCAGTGGGAAAGAATCGCGGTGACGATCGCCAACGTCATTCAAACGATTCCTGGGATGGCTTTGCTGGCGATCATGGTCTTTGCGTTGGATCGGACCGGCATCCTGCCGGCCTGGATTGCGCTGGTGTTGTACAGCATTCTGCCGATCCTGCGAAACACGATCGCCGGTATGAAGACGGTCGATCCAGGCTGTATCGAAGCGGCCGATGGCATTGGGCTGAACAAGTGGCAACGGCTGCGTATTGTGGAACTGCCGTTGGCATCGCCAACCATCATCGCAGGGATCCGCACGGCGTCGGCCTGGGTGGTAGGTGCCGCGACGCTGGCTTACCCCGTTGGGGCAACAAGCTTGGGAGATTACATTTTTGCAGGCTTGCAGACAACCAATCCTGTGGCTTTGTTTGTTGGCTGCGTGTTTTCCGCCGGCCTGGCGTTGCTGCTGGACATGTTGCTGGGTGGACTCGAGCGAGCATCGCAGCGTCGTAGCAAGACATGGGCGTTGGGTTCGATTGGTGGGATGGTTGTGGTTGCGTTGAGTCCGTTGCTGCTGAAAGCCGTGCAGTCAAAACCAAGCATCACAGCAACGGGGCCGCTGGCCGAAGTGAGCGAATTCACCCAGGAAAGGCCCTACGTAATCGGCGGCAAGCCATTCACCGAGCAGTACATTCTGATCGAACATCTAAAGGACACATTGAATCAAGCAAATCGCCAGACCGATATAAAGGCGGGACTGGGATCCACGGTCGTGCTGCAATCGCTCCAGCGTGGCGAGATCGACTGCTATATCGATTACTCAGGAACGCTATGGGCCAATGAGATGCAGCGTAGCGACAACGTCTCTTCCGCGGAGATGATGATCGACATTGCCACCAACTTGAAAGAGAGCAGCGGCGTGCTCGCGCTGGGGCCACTTGGTTTCCGCAACGACTACGTGTTTGTCATGCAGAAGGAAAGGGCCGAAGAGCTGGGGATTAAGTCACTGGAAGATCTCGCAGTCCATGCCGGTGATTTGACGGCGGCCTGCGAGATTGAATTCTGGTCGCGTCCGGAATGGAAGAATGTGCAATCGGAATATGGCATGCAGTTCGACAAGACGAAGTCGATGGACGCAACACTGATGTATGGCGAACTGCTTCGCGGCGATGCGGACGTCATTGTGGGATATCGCACCGATGGTCGCTTGGCCACGGACGAAATCGTGGAGTTGAGCGATCCGCGGTTCGTCTTGCCTCCGTACGATGCGGTCCTGCTGGTTTCGCCCCGCCTGGCTCAAGATCGGGCTGCGACCGAAGAGTTGCGGAAGATGGTCAACACGATTTCGACCGAGCAAATGCGCAAAGCGAACGGAATGGTCGATATCGAGGAGAAATCAGTCGTCGAAGCCGCGAAAACCCTGGAGATTCCAGCAAGTTAAGAAATTGCGGCGAAACTTCATGCTGGCTATGCCAGCGGCGACTACTTTCGAGGCATTCAAGCAATTACCCATTTTGCTCCTATCGGCCACCGGCGAATATGGGCACAATAACAAGATTGCCCATCGGGCTCCGCATTCCTTCTACGAGCATAATCTGTTGACACCATTTGAAACGGTCGACTGCTACGACTATCCCAAGTATTGGGATCTTTCCTTTCAAGATGAAACCGAACTGGAATGCGACTTCTTTGAAGATGCTTTTCAGCGTTTTGGTCAGGGAGAGACCCGCCGCGTACTGGATATCGGTTGTGGAGGCGGTCGTAACGTCATCGAGATGGCCTCGCGCGAGTTTGAGGTCCTCGGCTTAGACAACAACGAAGCCTCGCTGGCTTATCTTGCCGACCAACTTCACGAGAAGGAACTGACGGCAGAAACGATGTTGGCCGACATGGCGAACTTCGATTCAGAGCTTCCGCTGGATGCGGCCCTCTGCACGTTCAATACGTTTCGACATTTGTTGACAGAAGAGGATGCCGAAAGTCACCTGCACAGCGTGGCACGTGCCCTGCGCCCTGGCGGGCTGTATATCCTCGGTTTTCACATCTTGCAGGACTACGACGATCCCGAGTGCGAAGAGCACTGGACCAATCGCGAAGGGGAAGTGGAAGTCACTACCACGTTGGAAGTGGTCAGTTCGGATCGAGAAGAACGTATCGAGACTCTGCTGTTTCATCTGCAAGTTCGCGATGGCGAAAAAGAGCTGCGACTCAAGGCCGAGTATCCTTATCGCATCTACAACCCGCCGCAGTTTCGCAGCTTGCTGGCCAAGGTGCCGGAGTTTGAGATCTGCGAGGTGTACGACTTCAACTACGACATCGACGACCCGATGCCGTTCGACGATGAAATCAGCGATGCGGTCTTCGTGCTGCGAAAGAAGTAGGCTGATCCAATCATTTCTGTTCAGCGCACAAAAAAAGGTCCGACGAGACATCTCGCCGGACCTTTGTCATTGATGATCGATCGCAGAACTTAGTCTGCATCTTTCTGCAGGTGGGCCAATGCTAACAGGCAGTAGCCAGTAACCAGGTTCGGGTCGCCTTCCATCCAGCGTGGTGCCTTTTCATTGACCCAGCTGCCGTTCTCTTGCTGGCGGCTGATCAGTTCATCGGTGAACTCTTTTCGCCAGTCGTGCTTCTTACCGTCGGCAGTGACGAAATCGTCTTCACCGTAAGCTTCCAACGCCTTAGCAACGGTGTGGTAGTAGTAGTACAGCCCAGTGTCCCCCATGCCTGGGTTTTGCTCGGTGTCGTAGTTCTTACCGAGCCATGTCACGGCAGCTTTCACGCGCTGATCATCCTTGTCGACGCCAGCGTAGATCATGCTCTTCAGACCGGCATAGGTCATCGAACCGTAGCTACGCAGACCACCATTTTCGGTTGGACCAGCCTGGCTGTTGCCGCCAGCGGCGATCGTGTAGTAGAAGCCACCATCGGGATTCTTCGGAGCGAACTCGAATTGGTTGTGCGGCGACTCCAGGTTCTGGCAGCGGCTGACGAAAATCAGAGCCTTTTGCATGGCCGGATCGTCGGCACTGGTGCCGCTTTCTTTCAGAGCTTCCATCAGGAAGGTGGTGTTCGACATGTCAGGACGCGAGTGACCACCGTAACCGGCTCCTCCGTAGAACGCGTCGTCTTCGCTCTTGCCTTCTTCGGCGTCCCATTGCAGGCCTTTGAGGAACTTGTTGGCGTTAGCGATCAGCTTGTCGTACTGCCCTTCGTTATTGGCTGCGGTGAAGGTCAACAGGCTCAAGCAGGTTTCGTAGTTGCGGTGACGCGTACCTTCCAGGTAGATGCCGCCATCTTCTTTCACGTGCTTTTCAAGAGCAGCCAGACCCTTTTTCACGGCCGGATCGAGCGGGGTGCGTCCGTGTTCCAACAGACCAAGCGTGCAGATGGCCGTAACACCGATACCAGCGTTGCTGCTGAACGTACCGTCGGGGGCCTGACCCTGGTTGGTTAAGTAGTTCACTGCACTTTGCACGGCCTTTTCATAGGCAGCATTGTCGGCGGCCTGAACGATGGCCGGCGAAACCACTAGCGAAGCCAAAAGGAGCATCGCCAGGAAAAGACGTAAGGGACTAACGAGCAACTGAGACATGTAGGAGACCTCAATCTCTAGGGAAAACAAGTCAACGCGGATGACGAAGCCAGGCGTCATCGGGCGGGTTGCTAGGTGCTCGTTGCTGCCCAAAGCGATGGCAGACCGCGCTGGGGAGTCGATTGGCAGAGCATCGACCCCAAATTGGCACCGTTGCGAAGCCCAGGGCGAACCACAATGTTCACCATGAAACCAAGCATGGAACACACAATTGTAGACCGAGAAGTGGTAATTAACCACTCTTCGAGAAGATGTTGGCCGCGCACATCCCAATTAGACATGACTAGCGTGGGGGGTACCCCGACGCTTTCAGCGGCAACTTGAGCTAACCTCAAGAATACCAGGAAGTTAGCGATGTTAATCGAAAGGGGGCTAGAATATGGCCTGATCGCGAAAGATCTAGCCGCGGACAGCTAGGATGTCACTTTCGGCCATGATGAGGAGTTCTTCCCCTTCGACCTTAATCTCGGTACCAGCCCAACTGCTGAAGATCACTTGGTCGCCTTCTTTAACGCTCAGCGGTGCTTTGGTACCGTCCTTCAGAACGTGACCATCACCGACGCTCAGGACACGGCCCTGTTTC
The DNA here is from genome assembly GCF_002967715.1 of Blastopirellula marina. Lineage (NCBI taxonomy): Bacteria > Pseudomonadati > Planctomycetota > Planctomycetia > Pirellulales > Pirellulaceae > Blastopirellula > Blastopirellula marina. The sequence goes on along the minus strand of NZ_PUIA01000017.1, from coordinate 367,010 downwards.
GGTTTTTCTTGAGCACTGCCAGGCAAGACGATGCCGCCGGCTGTGGTTTCTTCCGATTCCATCCGCCGCACGACCACATTAGCTCCCAGGGGAACAACTTTCATACTTGCTTCAACTCCGGCTCAAAACAAAAAGGGGCACGCAATGTCGCAAAACATGTAAGGAATGATTCTGACACGCCGATGGATGCGTTTCAAGAAGTGACTGCCGAGAGAATGGAAGTCGCACGCCCTTTAAGGGGTAGATAAGTGCGGTTTGTGGGGGATTGGTAAAAAATCCTGGCTGGCCCAGGTCTTTATTCCGGCTCCTGGATGCCAGACTCCGGCAGATAACACGCTAGAGGGCAGCCTTCGCACTTAGGCGTTTTGCGGCAGAACTCGTTGCCGGTGCGGACGATCAACGCATGGAATTCGTTGTAATGCTCGACCTCGCCGGGCACCTGGCTGACGATGTGGTCTTGGATATGGTGGTAATCGGCTTCCCACGCAATCCAGCCGTGCCGCTTCAAAATGCGAGCCGTGTAGGCATCGACCACGAATGTTTTCAGGTTGCCCGCGTAAAGAAGAATCGAATCCGCCGTTTCCGGGCCGATGCCATTGATGCTCAGTAGTTCCTCGCGCAGCGTGGTCACATCGTGCGAGAACATCCACTCCAGGTCCCCGTCGTATCGGGCGACGACATGGTCAATCAGATTGGCCAGCCGCTTGGCTTTCAGGCGGTAATAGCCCGAAGGGCGGATGATCTCGGCTAATTCTTCCTGGCGTGTCGTGTGTAACCGGCCCAAGTGCAGCAGTCCGGCGTCTTTGAGGTTGGCAATGGCCTTCTCGACATTCTTCCAGGACGTGTTTTGGGTCAGGATGGCACCGATCATGATTTCCAGCGGAGACTCGCCAGGCCACCAGTCTTGCGGGCCGTAGTGCTCTAAAAGCTTTTCAAAGACAGTGTTTAAGGAAACGTTCGAGTCGCTCAAAGAAAGAATCCACACAGACAAGTTTTCGATTGGGAGAGGCAATGTCCGGTCGTAACAGTTGTTCCAGTCAGGCGACTAGGAATCAAGTGCTGCTGGCATAAGTTCCGACGGGAAAGTATGTGGAAACCTCGCTCGACCAACGATCGCCAGCAATGAACGCACCCATCTCCGCTCCTGAAGTGGAACTCGAAACCGAAGAGATCAACTATTGGCAGGCCACCGCTCGCCCGCTGACTAGTTTGATCTTCGTGCTGCCGATGCTGGCCGTCTACGAGGCCGGCGTGCTCTGGCTGGGGCCAGCCGCAATTCGCAATGGGGTCGATGTCTGGCTCCGACAGTTCCTGAGCCTGATGGGTCTCGGTCAGTACTTCCTGCTACCGGTGCTGACGATCGGGATTCTCCTGTCTTGGCATCATTTGAAGTCGTACCCGTGGCAGTTCCGCCCAACCAATCTGCCGCTGATGGCTGCCGAGTCGATGGTGCTAGGGCTGTTGCTCTTGTGCCTGGCTCACTTTCAGGCGTCGGTCATGCAGATGCATGTCGTTGCGGCCAACGCCGGTCCCGAGGTCGACACGACCACCAAGCAGGTTGTCGCCTATTTCGGAGCAGGAATCTACGAAGAACTCTTGTTCCGATTGATGCTGATCCCCGTGCTGATCGTCTTTATCCAGGGCTTTGCGTTCCCGAAACTGGTTGCCACCTTCGCGGCGATGCTCATTAGCAGCCTGGTGTTCGCCGCGGCCCATTACAACTTCTTTGTCGCTGGCGGCGATCCGATCGACGGTTACACGTTTCTATTTCGCCTGTCGGCCGGGCTGATCTTCGCGTCGATCTTTGCCCTGCGCGGTTTTGGTATCGCGGCGGGATCGCACGCGATGTACGACGTGCTGGTGGCTTTCTCTTAAGACATCACGCATCTAGAAACGAACAGCGTGCATCACGTGGCTGGGTCAAGAAATAACTCGACCGCAGCCACCATCGAATCAACCCCCGATGATTCGATGTGGCCACGGTCGATGCCTTCCATCTGCCTGTGTATCTCCCCCTAAACACAGGCAAGCTCACGATCGCTGGGCACCTTCGTTGGATCGTGCCGACCGATCTACCCCTCGTTGAATCGTCTCGCGGCCGCGAGTAAGTGACCCGTTTCCCCGTCGAGCCAAAAAGGTTATCCGGATATCTGGGACTGGGTTGCTTCGAATTGTGGAAAAATGTGGAAAGAAACTGTCCTGGCCATTAAAACTAGTTCCAGCCCCCTCTCATCTCTTTTCAGGAACATCTGCCGGTGGCCACGATATCGACCCGAGATCTTTCGCATCTGCCGGAGGTGTCGCGGCTGGAGAAACTGCTTCAGTCGTTGGCCATGCTCGATGCCATCGTGTGTCCCGAATGGGAGTACCGCTACTACTCATTCAACGCCAAGTGGGGAAAAGGGGAGCGAATGGGTTCGATGCGAAATGGAAGCGGCGATGATTTCTTTGCCTTGTTCAACGCGTACGGCTGTTTCCTCAAAGGTTTCGAGCACGAATGCAAGGTTGCGAGCATGCCTGAGCTTTGCAGCCAGCTATACGAAGGCGTTCCCGCTCAGTTCAAGGGAGGCGTGACCGAGCCTGCGTTCTCACCTGAAAATGTGACGTTCTGTCTCTGGCGTGCGAAAGATGCTTCAAAGTGGGATCACGCAAACGTCAAGCTTCCCAAAGGGAATGATCCGGATGGATCTGCCTACCTTCTTTCTCCCCTCGATGGTGACCCAGAAACGTACTGCGATTTTGCGGGAGAGTACTACGAGATGGAGGTCGACCCAGACCTGGTAACGGCCATTTACGAACATCGGCCCCTAACCAAGTCGATGGCCCTGGAATTGAACGCAGACGCCGACTGGAAAGATCTGAAAGCAGATGCGAAAGAGATCGCGTACACACTGTGAGTTCGGCGTGCTCGATCGAAATTGGAACTGGCATGAGTGAGACCGAACAGGAGATTGAACAACGACCTTCGCAGCGAACTCAGTTTCCGCTGTGGTTTCTCCTGTTCGTGCTTCCCACGATCGCGGGGATGATTTTTGCGGTCTACTCAGCGTTTGCCGCTCAGGACAAGCGTTACCGCGATCTGATGGCCGAGCAGGCAATGCTGATTCAGGAGTGCTCAGAAGCAGAAGCACGAATGAGTAAGCTCTCACGTGCTGAGCAATCGTTTGATGGGGCAGTCACTCGGTGGAATTCCCCTGATGCGGTTCTAAGCGAGATCAAAACGACAAATCCAACGGTGCACTGGGGTGAGCGAGATCTCGTCTATTTTTTTCTACAAGCAAACGACCATCAGCTTCATGAGCTAGTCGATTTATTAGCCAAGGAGTATCCCGATAGCCATCCCGCAATTCAGGCCCGCATTCTCGAGTGTTTGAGGAGTTTTCCTGAGTACGTTATTGCAGAGCATCTTCTCCGATCTCGATCCGCTTCCGCTCTACGTCAGCTATCAGCGGCAGCGTGACTTCGAGGCGATGCAAATCGTTCGCGAAATTGAAATTTACGACACCGCCGGATATGGTGAGAGCATGAAAGATCGATTCTTTTCGGCGCTTCAAAAGGAGATGCTCAACGTAAAAACTCCCCAAGAGCAGGCCAGGCTCGAAGTCTGGTTGAACTATTTGAAAGACCCATCAACGCTGCCCGACAAATACACAATGTTCCTTGAATCCTATCGAGGGCCGTTCTGACTTTGCTAGGTTTTTACTGTTGGCGGTGCCAGGTTTGCCGTTGCTTTTTGGGGTATCTTCGCTATGTCAAATCTGGTTAAAAATTACGCCTCGTAAACCTCTGTCCTACAACCACTTAGCGCTTCGCCTAATTGGCTTTCCCCTAGTAGTTTTGCGCCCTCAAGTTTGGTACATTACGGTGTGCAATTTGAAAGGCTTTTAACGACTGGGGAAACGTGGTTTTTCTCGGTGTTTTTGCCTCTTTTCAGCACTGCTGGCAACCTCGCAGATTGACGGTCGCGCCGGGCACTTTTTCCCGCCGCGCAGGATAACCTCCGAAAGGACGCTCACTTGGCAACGGACGGTAACAACCCCAACGGTAATGGTAGTGATGGCGGGTCGACGGAAGACCCCACAAAACTGTTCACAATGTCGATTGAGGACGAGCTCAAGGAGAGCTACCTCACCTACGCGATGAGCGTGATCGTCAGCCGCGCCTTGCCCGATGTTCGCGATGGGCTGAAGCCTTCGCAGCGGCGCATTCTGGTGGCCATGAACGACCTGAACCTCACGCCGGGGGCATCGCGGGTCAAATGTGCCAAGATCAGCGGTGACACCTCGGGTAACTATCACCCGCACGGTGAAGCGGTGATCTATCCGACCCTGGTCCGCATGGCCCAGGAATGGAACATGCGGTACGTGCTGGTCGACAAGCAGGGGAACTTCGGATCGATTGCCGGTCTCCCCCCGGCGGCTATGCGATACACCGAAGCCCGCATGTCCAGCTTCGCCCAGTTGATGTTGGAAGACCTGAAGCTCGACACGGTCGACTACGTGCCGACCTACGACGAGCGCAACTCCGAACCGTCCGTGTTGCCGAGCAAGTTCCCCAACTTGCTGGTCAACGGCGGGAACGGCATCGCGGTGGGTATGGCGACTTCCATCCCGCCGAACAACCTGCGCGAGATCTGCCAAGCCGTCATTCATCTGATCGACGATCCCGGCACTACCATCGACGAAGTCCTCAACATCGTCCAGGGGCCTGACTTCCCGACCGGGGGCATCATTTGTGGCCGGGCCGCGATCCGCCAGGGCTACAAGACCGGCCGCAGCACGGTCGTCGTCCGTTCGCACACCACGATCGAACATGCCAAAAGCGGTGCGAAGATCATCATCCACGACATCCCTTACCAGCAGACCCGCGACCGCGTCGAAGAGAAGATCGCCTCGCTGGTCAATGAAGGACGCATCCAGGGAATTCGCGCGGTCGCCAACCACTCCGATCTCAAGGAGCCGGTGCGGATTGTCATCGAACTGAAGCGTGACGCCGATCCCGATATCGTGCTGAATCAGCTCTACCAGTTCTCACCGATCCAGGATTCGTTCTCGATCATCTTGCTGGCATTGGTCGACGGCAAGCCGCGAACGATGTCGATCAAGGAAATGCTGGAAGAGTTCATTCGCCACCGCGTCACGGTCATTCGCCGTCGTACGCAGTTCCTCTTGGCCAAGGCTCGTCAACGCAAGCACACCATCGAAGGTTTGCTGCTGGCACTGGCCGACATCGACGAAATCATCCGCATCATTCGTTCGTCCCGCACCCAAGCCGAAGCGAAGCAGCGCCTGATGGGGGTCGAATGCCCGGCCTCGATGATGGCCCGCGCTCTCGGCGAGCAAGGTTTCGCTCAGTTCCAGCTGGAGCGGGGTGAATCGGACGTCTACTTCCTGACCTCGGTGCAGACCGACGCGATCCTGCGTATGACGCTGGGTCAGTTGGTGAACCTGGAACAGGAAAAGCTTTCCGGCGAACATGCCAAGCTGCTGGAAGAGATTGCCGAGTATCTGCGTATCTTGTCGGACGAAGCCAACATTCTGGCGATCATCCGCGAGCAGATGGAAGAGATCGACCGCCGCTTTGGGGACGATCGTCGCACCGAGATCTCGCACGAAGAGATCGGCAACATCGACCTGGAAGACCTCATCGAAGAAGAAACGATGGTGGTCTCGATCAGCACCAAGGGGTACATCAAGCGAACCCCGGCCAGCATCTACAAGGCCCAGCGCCGTGGTGGTAAGGGGATCAAGGGGGCCAAGAGCGAAGAGGAAGATCCAATTCGCCACCTGTTTGTCGCCTCGACCCACGCGTACGTTCTCTTCTTCACCACGAAGGGGAAAGTGCTGTGGCAAAAGGTATACGACCTGCCGAACCTCAGCCGCGAAAGCCGTGGTCGCGCGGTGGTCAACCTGCTTCAACTGGAAGAAGGAGAGCACATTGCCGACTGCCGAGCCGTGCGTGACTTCGACCTGCCAGACCACTGCCTGGTGATGGCGACCCGCAAGGGCCTGGTGAAGAAGACCTTGCTCGAAGCGTACAGCCGTCCCAAGAAGAACGGCATCATCGCGATCAAGCTGAAGGAAGACGACGAACTGGTCGATGTCGCGATCACCAAGCCTGGCGACGAACTCGTGCTTTCCACCGAGAAGGGGATGGCCATTCGTTTCCGCGAGAGCGATGCCCGTGCGATGGGCCGCAACTCGAGCGGTGTGAAGGGGATTAACCTCACCAAAGGAGACAGCCTGGTGGGGATGGTCGTGGCCGATCCGGATGCTCAGTTGCTGACCGTGTGTGAACATGGTTACGGCAAGCGAACCAACTTCGGTCCTGGCCTGGCCATTGAGGACGAAGGGGACGAGAACGAAACAGAGGATAGCGGAACCGAAGATAGCGGCTCGGAAGAAGAGTCGACCTCGGGCAGCGCTCGTTATCGCACGCAGAAGCGTGGTGGTAAGGGGCTGCGAGACATCAAGACCACCGCGCGCAACGGTAAGGTCGTCGCGGTCGCTCGCGTCGACGATTCCGACGAAGTGCTGATGATGACTGCCCGTGGCAAGATCCAGCGTATTTCCGCCGCCGAAATCAGCATGGTCGGCCGTAACACGCAAGGCGTCCGCATCATGTCGATGGACGAAGGGGATAGCCTGGCCGCCGTGGTCCGTGTTCCTAAGGAAGACGGCGACGACGAATTGGATGAAACCGCAGCACCGGCAACACCGGCCGCACCTCAGGTAAGTGAGCAGCCCGCCGCAGAAGAATCGACCGACGAAGGCTCTGCTTCTGAAGAGAGTGCTTCCGAAGAGAGTGGCGAGGAGTAGTTCCACATGCGAGTGGCACTGATTACCGGGATCACCGGGCAAGATGGCGCGTACCTGGCCAAGTTTCTCTTGGCCAAGGGGTACGCAGTCCATGGCATGGTGCGTCGTGGTAGCACGCTACCTTTTGAGCGGATCGCTGATCTGACCGATAAGATCGAACTGCATCAAGGGGACTTGCTCGACCAAATGGCCCTCAATCGGCTAATCGAAACCGTTCAGCCGTCGGAGGTCTATAACCTGGCCGCGCAAAGTTTCGTGCCGACTAGCTTCGACCAGCCAATCCTGACCGGCGAAGTCACGGCCTTGGGCGTCACTCGTATTCTGGAAGCGATACGTACGGTCGATACGAACATCCGCTTCTACCAGGCCTCGAGCAGCGAGATGTTCGGGAAGGTCTACGAAGAGCCTCAGCGAGAAACGACCCCGTTCTGGCCACGTAGCCCTTACGGGGTCTCTAAGATGTATGGCCATTGGATGACGGTCAACTATCGCGAGAGCTACAACCTGTTCGCTAGCAGCGGGATCTTGTTCAATCACGAGTCCCCACTACGGGGAACGGAATTCGTAACCCGTAAAATCTCTTACGCCGTGGCCAGGATCGCTCAACAACTGCAAAGCGAGCTTCGCCTGGGGAACCTCGACGCGGAACGCGACTGGGGATTCGCCGGCGACTATGTTGAAGCGATGTGGTTGATGCTGCAGGCCGACACGCCCGATGACTACGTGGTGGCGACCGGTCAGAAGCACACCGTCCGCGAGTTCTGCCGCCTGGCCTTCGAGCGAGTCAATCTCGACTGGGAGAAGTACGTCGTCGTTGACGAGCGATTCTATCGCCCGGCTGACGTGAACACACTATGCGGCGATTCGAGCAAGGCCCGCAAAGAGCTTGGCTGGGAGCCGAAAGTCTCGTTCGAGCAACTTGTGCATATGATGGTCGACGAAGACATGAAGCGAGTCAGGGCCGAGATCAAACTCGCTGAGGAGCAAGCGTGAAGGCTCTGATTACCGGCATCAATGGATTCGTCGGTCAGCACCTCGCGTCGCACTTGCGTTCGTGCGGGGACGAGGTTCGCGGGACGTTTGTTGGCAGCCAGCCATCGTCGGCATCGGACCTGAAGTGGGAGATCTCGCAGCCTGCGACCCCCACGCTCATCGATACGCTCAAAGAGTTCTCGCCCGATGTGATCTATCACCTGGCCGCGATCAGTCATCCTGGTAGCTGCGGTGATGACCTGCCCACCGAAACCTGCAAGGCCGTGAATATCCTGGGAACGCGTCACGTGGCCGATCTGGCCTTGGCACTTCCTTCCGAGCCACGCATCGTTTTCACCAGCAGCAGCAAAGTATACGGCGGCCGCACAGCCGAGCAGCCATGGGCTAAGGAGGACGATCCTTTACAGCCCAAAGGTGGTTATGCCCACAGCAAGTGGGCGGCTGAGAACCTGCTGCGTGACCGAATCCCTCAAGGGTTGAAGGTCGTCATCGCACGGTCCTTCAATCATACTGGTCCTGGCCAAAGCTCCATTTACCTGGTGCCAGAGTGGTGTCAGAAGGTGAAGGATGCCGCCGGTCCCCAAGCGGTTCGCTCACTGGCAACGTCCCTCGATCTAAGCGACGTTCGTGACGTCGTTCGCATGTACCGGCTACTTGCCGAGAAGGGGGCGCTCGGCGAAGCGTATAACGTTGGTAGTGGCACGGCGATCACCACCGCCGATATCTGGAATACCCTGTGTGACATCCGCGGCCAGCGCATCGAAGTCACGGCAGAAAAGCTCGAAGCCACGCAGCAGCCGATCGCTGATGTAACGAAGCTGCATGAAGCGATCGGACCGATCAAGCGGATTGCATTGCGTCAGACCTTGGAAGATGTCTACCAAGGCATCAACGCGTAGTGCGGGTGCGGTCGGCGTTCGCTTGGTTACAGCGTTTGAGCCGCCAGCGCTACGCCTCTGAGCACCAGGTGATCGACCGTTTCGATATCGAGGTCCATCCACGGTGCCAGGTAATTTACGTCGCCGCCGCTAAAGAAAATTTGCGGTGGTTTGTCGGAGTTCAGCTGATCCGAGACGCGGCGGATCGTTTCTCGCACCGCCCCAACCGAGCCCCAGAAGAGACCGCTTTGCATCGCCTCGGTTGTATTGGTGCCAATCGCGGCGGGCTTGTTTTCCAGGTCAATCGTGATCTGAGGTAGGGCGTCGGTCTGCGAGGCCAAGGCCTTCGCGCTGGTGCGCATGCCAGGCAGGATGGCCCCGCCGACGAACTCTCCTTGGGCCGAAACCGCGTCGACGGTGATTGCCGTGCCGGCGTCGACTACGATTGCAGGCCGATCTTTCTGGCGCATGTGATTCGCGGCGACCGCAGCGGCAAGTCGATCGAGTCCGACCTTCTCGGGAGAGGGAATTGCGATTTCGATCGGTAGTTTTTTGTGATCGAACGCGAAGAAAGAACTGACGCGCGGTTCGATCTTGGAAAATGCTTCCAGTGAAGCGAGTGCCGAGCGGTGGACGCTGACGGTGTACCAGGGAAGGGTATCGCCAGATAGCCAGTTACGCAGGCCTTGGATGTCTGACGAGTAAGTCGAATACGAAAACGTGGACACCGGCGGAGTAACTTCGTCCGCATGGAAGTTCTCGAACAGGGCAAAGTGAACTCGCGTGTTGCCAATATCGATGGCGACGAGAGACTCAACCGGCACTAGGCTTCCTCCGTTTCGTTCTTGGCGGCCTCCAACTGCTGGGCAACTTGCCGAACCATTTCGTTCAGGCCTTGCCCGGTGACCGCCGAAATCAGAAAGACGTCACGGCCAAGCTCTTGTTGAAGGGTCGAGCGAAACTCTTCCGCTCCGGGAAGTTCGGCCTTGGTGACACACGTCACCTCTGGCCGGGCAGCAAGCTTGGGATTGTAAGCTTCCAGCTCTTTCCGAATGGAATGATAGTTCTCCATTGGGTCGGTTCCATCGACCGGAGCTGGCTCGATCAGGTGAACCAGCAGACCTGCTCGTTCGACATGGCGCAGAAATTCGTGCCCCAGTCCGACCCCTTCGGCGGCTCCTTCAATCAGACCGGGGATGTCGGCCAGAATGAAGCTGGTGTCTATGTCGATCTGCACCTGGCCCAGGTTGGGGAACTTGGTGGTAAACGGGTAATCGGCAATTTCGGGCCTTGCGCGGGAAAGACGCGATAGAAGCGTGCTTTTCCCGGCGTTGGGTTTGCCAATGAGGCCGACGTCGGCGATCGACTTCAGTTCGAGGGTCAGCAGGCGTTTCTCGCCGGGATCGCCAGGCTGGCATTCTCTGGGGGCGCGATTGGTGCTTGATTTGAAGCTGAGGTTACCACGACCTCCTTTGCCTCCGCGTGCCGCGATCAGTTGATCTCCGTCCTTGGCGAGATCCTTCAGAACGAAGTTTTCCTTCGCGTCGATCACCACGGTCCCTGGCGGAACCTTGATGACCATGTCTTCCCCTTTGCGACCGGTGCGGTTGGCACCGCTACCGTGGCCGCCTCGTTTGCCGCGCCAGTGGTGTTGGTGGGCGAGCTGCACCAGGCTGTTCACCCCTTCTTCGGCCAGGATGATGATGCTCCCGCCGTCGCCGCCGTCTCCACCATCGGGACCTCCCTTGGGGATATATCGCTCGCGGCGGAAGCTGGAACAACCATTTCCACCACCCCCGGCTTCGACTTCGATTTGTACCCGATCGACAAACATAGATGGATTTTAGTGCCTGGCGTTATGCGAATAAAAATAGGGATGGCCAACTGACCATCCCTACTGTGTTTTCTCTTGTGCGAATCGTTCGCCTAAGCTTCCCAGCGGGGAAGGGCGAATTGCCTAGTTGGCTTCGACCACGATGTTCACGCGGCGGCTGCCTTGGTCGAACATGACCGTACCGTCCGACAGAGCGAACAGGGTGTAGTCCTTGCCCATACCGACGTTCTTGCCGGCACGGAACTTGGTGCCCAGCTGGCGAACGAGAATGCTACCGGCCTTTACCGTTTGGCCACCGTACTTCTTTACGCCGCGGTATTGAGGGTTGGAATCGCGACCGTTACGGCTAGAACCTTGACCTTTCTTATGGGCCATGACATCTGCTCCTGAGGTATCTTATTAGGCCGCATCAAAAAGGGCGGCAATCGCTTACGAGTTGGATCGATTCAGTTCCCTGGCAACTATATCGCCGCTGAGGGAAACTAGTTTTTTATCGGAAGATCCACTCGTAGTCAACCTCCCCAGGCGATCCGAGTCGGATTTCCCGCTCGTTTTCGTCCAGTTGGTCGCCAGGACGCCAGAAGTTGAGCTTCAGCGTCTTTTGCTGGTACTGGCGGTAAGAGAGGGGGTTAGAGCTAGCATCGTAGTTTTCGTCGGCATCAACCACGCGAAACGCATTGGTCAGACCGTCGATGTAGATGCTGAAGAAGTCGGTGTTCGGATCGACATCTTCCCAGGTGACCACGCCCCAGATGCTGTTGTCTTTGTCGGGGGTCGTCACGGGAATGTCAAATCGGCTGATCTCAACGGTGTTATAAAGCTTGCTGCCCCCTGTTTCGCGTTCAGCTATCTTCTCGATAGCGGCCGGAATGATGCGGTCTAGGTACTCTTTACGTTCTTTGGTGTCTTTGGTTTCCAGGACGAAACGAGGGAAGAACCGGATCGGTGCGGATGGCAGGTCTTCAATCTGTTGAACTTCGAACTTCACGTTGTCGAACTGATCTTTGACCGGCACGTGGCGAAGTGGATTTCCGTGATTGGTTACCTTGTAAACCATGTACCAGATCAACTTCTTTTGCAGCTTTCCGCTGGGCTGCGGCACGCCAACCTCGATCATGCGGACTGGTTTGAACGAGAATTCCAGGCCCCAAATGTCGCGGCGGAAGATGACGTTGCTGGCCATCGACTTCAGCGTTCGTGTGTCGGAAAGGTAATTTGGGGTCCAATCCAGATTGGGAATGCCCTGCAAGATGTCGCGATATTGTTCGGGGCTCGTGTAGGTGTCTTGAGCGCTGAACTTCATCGGAATCGTGGTCATCACGCCATCGACAAACTTTCGATTAGGCGGATTGGCTTGCGCCAGACGGATCGCATTGGCTGCGACGTCGGTGCTTTCTTCCGGAGCTGCTGCCGTGGCAAACGAAGACGGCATGGCCGACAATGCGCTAAGCATTGCCAGAACAAGCAGAAACGAAGTGCGAATGGAAGCAACTGTCATGCGGAAAACGCCTGGAGATGGGAATAGGGACTCTCGGTCCAAGCACAATCGTGCCGGCCGAATTTATCTCAAAGTCTAATATAGTTGCCCAAATTAACAGGCGTCAAGTTTTTGGGCCTTTTGAAGTTAGGAAGTCGCAGAATAGTCCGAGCGAGGTAGTCTTCGCCTTGCCATTTCTCTGGCCACTGGTTCGGCCTGTATCGATTACGCCGATACTTCCAGCATTCGTTCTAGTGCTACCCGCGACCACTTAGATGTTTCGTCATCCACGTAAATCTCGTTTACCGGGGTCCCTGCGGCCAGGTTCTCAAGCGACCAGCATAGGTGGGCCAAGTCGATGCGGTACATGGTCGCACACATGCAGACGACGGGACTGAGGAAGTGGATTTCCTGTTCCGGATGCTCCTTCTTAAGTCGATTGACCAGGTGAAGTTCAGTCCCGATCGCCCACTTCGTGCCGGCCGGAGCCTGGCGGACGGTCTCGATGATCTTGCCGGTCGAGCCTGAGACGTCGGCGATTTCGTTGACTTCTCGCATACATTCCGGGTGCACGAGAATCTTGATGCCAGGGTGGTTCTGCCGGAACGCGTCGACATGCTCCTTCTTGAACATCTGGTGGACGCTGCAGTGCCCTTGCCACAGAATTACTTTGCTATCAACGAGTTGCGTCTCGGTGTTGCCCCCCAGTGCGCCTGCGTATGGGTTCCAGACCGGCATCTGGTCCTCGGTGATTCCCATCGTCAACGCCGTGTTCCGGCCCAGGTGCTGGTCCGGGAAGAAGAGTACCCGGCTGGTGCGGTTGAACGCCCATTTCAAGGCTTTATAGGCGTTGCTTGAGGTGCACACGATACCGCCGTGCTTGCCAACAAACGACTTCAGGCTGGCGGCGGAATTGATGTAAGTAACTGGTGTGATGTCGTTTGTGTCGACCACCTCTCCCAGGTCGTCCCAGGCATTTTCAACCTGGTCGATCGCGGCCATGTCGGCCATCGAGCAGCCGGCGGCCATATCTGGCAGCACGACCGTAACGCGCTGGCCGTTACGCTCTTCGATCTTTTCGGGGCGATTGGCCAGGATGTCGGCCGTTTCGGCCATGAAGTGGACACCACAGAAAACGATATAGCGGCAATCGCTGCTTTCGGCGGCCATTTTGCTGAGCTGGTAACTATCGCCACGCAGATCAGACAGTTCGATCACTTCGTCCTGCTGATAGTGATGCCCCAGAATGAGGAGCTTGCTGCCCAGTTCGTCGCGGACCTTTTGGATCCGGGCGGTCAGCTCTTCGTTCGAGAGGGATCGATAGGGTGCGAAATCGAAGGATCCCAGGGAAACGGTCGACATGATGGTTCTCGTAGGGGCCAAGCGTCCGCTGGCAGGCGGGTGGGAATTGAGGGCCGCGATAGGGCCTGAAGCTACCTTGGTATTATAGACATCCGCCGCGGTCTAACCCACCCTCGGCAGGCACCCCTGAGACCTTATATTACGGCCAGGTTTGACCAAATCCGGCTCGATCTGGGGAACTGATCTACCGTAAGTGGGGATATTTTCTTAGGTTAGGGGCGCTTGCCAAGCCGGCGGTATCGTCTGAAAACCGGCGTTTTACAGGCGGTTGTGAACTTGTGAGGGTGAGATTGGCTAGGTATACTGCTAAGCTTTAATTTCCCGTCGCTAGGTCCTTTAGTACCTTTTGAAAATTTCGAGTCGCTAGTGAGCTGAGATGAAGTTCTGTCTGATCGATCAAATCTCGGAGATCCATCCCGGCGAACGAATATCGGCGGTTAAATGTTTGAGCTTGGCCGAAGAGTATCTGCAGGATCACTTCCCGCGATTTCCGGTCATGCCAGGCGTGCTGATGCTGGAAGCCATGACCCAGACCGGGGCATGGTTAGTTCGCGTGACGAACAACTTCAGTCACAGCCTGACTGTGCTGAAGGAAGCACGGAACGTGAAGTACGGCAACTTTGTCGAACCGGGCGAGATCCTGGTCGTCAAAGCGGAGCTAGTCAAGATGGACGGCAACCTGGCTTCGCTGAAGGTTTCCGGCGAGGTGGCTGGAAGCGTTGCCGTCAGTTCGCGCATCGTACTGGAAAGTTACAACTCTTCCGGCACCGATGAGCCGAACATTACCGATCAAAACGCGATTCGGCAACTAAAACAACAATACGATTTGCTCTATCGCCAACAATCGGCGGTATAAGCAGTCCACTGGGTCGCTCGTGCGGCCGCATATTCCCGCGTAGGGCAATTTTTCAAGCAATCAATTAGCCAGTTCCCAGTCGGAGAGCAAGAAATTATGGCACCCTCGGATGACGAAATTTTTGAAAAGGTCCGCGAAGCCTTGGTAGACGCGTTGGGCGTTGACGAGGAAGAAGTGGTACCGGAGGCCACCATGGTCGGCGATCTGGGTGCCGAGTCGATTGACTTTCTGGACATCGTGTTCCGCCTGGAAAAGGCGTTCGGCATCACCATTCCACGTGACGAACTATTCCCAGAAGACATTCTGACCAACGCTCAGTACGTCCAAGGGGGTAAGGTCACCGAGGAAGGTCTGACCGAACTGAAGAAGCGAATGCCATTTGCTGACCTCAGCAAATTCGAATCCAATCCAGTCGTGTCGGACTTCGGCAACCTGCTGACCGTCAACGATATGTGCAGCTACGTTAAGTCGAAGCTGGCCTAAGTACTGAGTTCCTGCCAATTCCCTCTCCCATAAGCGGGAGAGGGCAAAGGTATGGTGCTACTTGCTATCGTTCGTTTCCTGGTTATGAACCGAACGATGAATCCAAGCCGAATCCATCGGCATCCCAGGGATTGAGTCGCGGAGCAAATTTGTCATTGCCCCCTCAGCCCAGCCCTCTTCCTTATGTGTCGAGGGGATTAGAAAGAAGTCGAAGGGTCTGACGGAATGCGTTGGTTTTGGATCGACAAGTTCATTGAGTTTAAAAGTGGCACGTCGGCCAAAGCGGTGAAGTGTGTTTCATTGGCCGAAGACCATCTGCACGACCACTTCCGCTACTTGCCGGTGATGCCGCATTCACTGGTGATCGAAGGGATTGCCCAAACGGGCGGTCTTCTGGCCGGCGAAGTGTACGACTTCCGCGAACGCGTCGTGTTGGCCAAAGTAGCCAAGGCTGTCTTCCATGGGACGGCACATCCTGGCGACCAACTGACCTACTCGGCCACGATGAACGACATCCGCGAGAATGGCGCGTATGTCTCGGCGACAAGTCACATCGGCGATCAGTTGCATGCTGAGGTCGAGCTGTTTTTCGCCCACCTCAACGATAAAGACCAGCAGCGCGAGCTGTTCTTCCCGGCTGACCTGCTATCAATGCTACGCTTGCTGGGCCTGTATGAAGTTGGTCAGGCCAAGGATGGTTCCCCGCTTCAACCACCCGATTACATGATTCAGGCGGAAATCGAGCTGACCAAAACCCCCTCGATTTCGTAGCAAGCAACGCCCAAAGCCGGTGCATTTGCCGGCGGCTTGATGAAACCTTCGCAAGCTGGGACGCGACCCAGCCGATATAGCGAACTACAATAAGTGTGTGAGCCAGGCGTGCGAGCTCTGGACGCCCCTACTGCCTTCGGCGCGGAGAGAATCTTCTATGACTAGGCGAGTCGTTGTCACCGGTGTCGGCATGGTCAATCCCATGGGACACGATGTGGAAACGGTCTGGAAAGGCTTGAAAGAGGGCGCTTCCGGCGTTGGCTACACGAGCATTTTTGACGCCTCGAACTTTCCCACCAAGATCTCGGCGGAAGTCAAGAATTGGGACGTGACCAAGTGCGGCGAGAAGATCGCCGACTGGGAAAAGGCCGGTCGCCATACTCGCTTTGCCGTGGGTGCTGCCAAGCAGGCCGTCGAGGCTTCCGGCGTGCTGGACGCCATCAAAGATCCGACCCGCTTTGGTGTTTACCTGGGTTGCGGTGAAGGGGATCAGGACTTCCACACGTTCACCAACATGGTTGTCGCGGCGATCAGCAGCGGCAACGGCGACTGGGACAAGTCGGCGTTCATTACCAAGGGGTTGGCAACGCTAGATTCGCAGCGCGAAATGGAACAAGACCCCAGCATGCCTTGTGGGCACCTGGCATCGCTATTCAATGCCCAAGGTCCGAATCTGAACTGCTTGACGGCCTGTGCCGCTTCGAGCCAGGCCATTGGCGAAGCTCGTGAACTGATCAAGCGTGGTACGTGCGACGTGATGCTCTCAGGCGGAGCGCACTCCATGATTCATCCTTTCGGTGTGACCGGCTTCAATCTGCTGACCGCCTTATCGACTCGCAATGACGAGCCTACCAAGGCCTCGCGTCCTTTTGATCGCGAGCGCGATGGTTTCGTCCTCGGCGAAGGGGCATCGATGGTCGTGCTCGAAGAACTCGAACATGCCAAGGCCCGCGGAGCAACCATTTACGGTGAAATCATCGGCTACGGCACGACGGCTGATGCTTTCCGGATTACCGATACGCATCCAGAAGGACGCGGTGGTATTGCCTGTATGAAGATGGCGATGGAAGACGCCGGCATCGGTCCTGAGCACGTCAACTACGTTAACGCCCACGGCACCAGCACCACGGTTAACGACAAGGTCGAAACCCTGTGCTGCAAAGAAGCATTCGGCGCAGAGTGGGCCAAGAAAATCCCGGTTTCCAGCACTAAGAGCATGATGGGGCACTTGATTGCCGCTGCTGGCGTGACCGAAGCGATTGTCTGTTTGCTGGCCATTCGCGACAACGTGCTGCCACCGACGATCAACTACGAGAACCCGGACGACAACTGCGATCTCGACTACGTGCCTAACGTTGCCCGCGAAGCGAAGGTGGATATCGCCCTGAACAACAGTTTCGGGTTCGGCGGTCAGAACATCACGCTCGCCCTTAGCCGCTTCAAGGGCTAGGGCTTCGAAGTCGAAGCACCCAAAGCCGCGAATCCACTCAGTGGGTCCGCGGCTTTTTTTGTGTCATTGCCGCCTTATGCTTTGGGTCAAAGAGTGGGCTGCCTAAATGGCTATGCATTTTGTCTCAATTGCCAGTCTTTCAGACTAGGCGATCCTCTGTGGTGGGGTGCCTCTCTATCTTCTCGCCAGCATTGTGCTTGGTGTGGAAATCTGTATTTCGAATGTGTCGTTGTCGGCTACGTTTTTCCATAGACGTATCTACACGCGATTCTTATAATTGATGCATCCCTTCCCCTTAGGCCTGCCTTAATCCCCTGTTATCTTCCCCAGCAGGAGTTTCCCCTTCATGTCGCGGCTGCCAAGCGGGCACTGTGCGTACGGACCGTTCCCGATTGTTTTGTGTCTTGTCTGCATGTTGATTGCGTCGCAGGCAGAAGGAGCAAAGCGCGCGGATATGGCCGAGTCGTACAGCACCACCGTCGTGCCGTTCATGAAGAGCTACTGCATGGATTGCCACTCAGGCGATACGGCCGAGGCAGAGCTCGATTTGGAAAAGTTCCGCTCGTGGGAAGAGGTCACCACTACTGGCCGTAAGAAGTGGTCGTCGGTGTTGGACATGTTGGTCACCGGCAGCATGCCGCCGAAGGATTACGATCAACCAGGCGGCGATGAACTGCAAGGTGTCTTAAAGTGGGTGCAGGAGGCGCTATCGACGGTCGACTGCGATGGTCCCGTGAACCCAGGCCGCGAAACGATCCGCCGCCTTAATCGTATCGAGTACGAGAATACAATTCGCGACCTGGTGGGTATCGAGTACAAGGCCACCGATTCGTTCCCGGCGGATGACGTCGGTTATGGCTTCGACAACATCGGCGACGTGTTGTCGACTTCTCCGCTTCTGTTTGAAAAGTTCTACGAAGCCGCGGACGACATCGCCTCAAGGGCTATCATCACCGACAAGAGCCAGCTCATTCCGAAGAATGAACTGCCGCTGGCAAAGTTCAAATTGAAGCACGGTAGCGCTTCCGGGCGGCAGTTGGCATTTCCATCGAACAATACCGGTAGCTACGAACTTGAAGTCGAACCAGGCATGTACACCGTGGCCATCTATGCCCATGCCAGCCAGTCGGGTGACGAGCCGGCGAAGTTAGGAGTTCGTCTGGGTGACAAGGAGAAGCGAACATTTGCCGTCAGTAACGAGTCTCCCAACAAGCAGCCAATGGAGCTCAAGGTGCGCATGCCCCGTGGCAAGCTTCCGTTGGAAGTCGCGTTTCTCAACGATCATTACGACCCGAGCAACCCTAATCCGAACCGCCGCGACCGAAACCTGTTTATCAATCGGATCGAACTGCGCGGACCGGACACGAACCTCGATAGTCGGTACCCCGAATCGCACAAGAAGATCCTCTTTGTTAGTCCCGGTGAAAAGGGACTCGACGAGAAACAAGCCGCCCAGCAGGTTATTGCCCGCTTTGCCTCACGAGCGTTTCGACGTCCTGTGACCAAAGGGGAAATGGAGCGGTTAATGATCCTCTACGAAATGGCGAAAGCAGACGGGCTGAACTACGAAGGATCGATTCGCGAAGTGGTGGTAGGCGTCATGTGCTCTCCTCATTTCCTCTTCAAAGTCGAAGAGATGCCTGAAGGCAGCGAAGGGACGCAGCCGCTAAGCGACTATCAGTTGGCAACCCGACTGAGTTACTTCCTGTGGAGTACCATGCCGGACGAAGAGCTCCTGCAGCAAGCCTGGAAAGGGACGTTGCGGCAAAATCTCGACGGGCAAGTCGTACGCATGCTGGCCGATCCCAAGGCAAAACAGCTAACCGAGAACTTCGCTGGGCAGTGGCTCGAAATGCGAAAGCTGGAAATTGTGCAGCCTGATCGGCATCGATTTGGCAGCTTCAATCATCAATTGGCCGCCGACATGCGAACCGAAACCGAAATGTTCTTTCAGTCGATCATCGACGAAGATCGGAGCGTGCTGGACCTGTTAGGAGCGGATTACACCTTCCTGAATCAGCGTCTCGCCGAGCACTACGGTATCGGCGGCGTTAAAGGAGACGAGTTCCGGCGTGTCACACTCCGCGATGGTCGGCGAGGTGGAATTCTAACTCAGGCCAGCGTGCTGACAGTGACCTCGAACCCAACACGCACCAGCCCGGTAAAGCGTGGGAAGTGGATTCTCGACAATGTACTGGGGACACCACCACCAGAAGCGCCGGCCGACGTGCCGACGCTCGAATCGCAAAAGAAACTGACCGGTAGTCTTCGCGAGCAAATGAAACAGCATCGCGAGAATGCAGCTTGTGCTTCGTGCCATGCCCGGATGGATCCGATCGGGTTCGCGTTAGAAAACTATGACGCAATCGGCAAGTGGCGAACCAAGGACGAAGGTTTCGCGATCGATGCCAGCGGCGAGATGCCAGGCGGGCGTAAGTTCGCCGGGGCAGACGGGCTGAAGAAGCTGCTGATGGAAGACAAAAAGGATGATTTCGTGCACAACCTGATTTCCAAAGCAACAACGTATGCTTTGGGGCGAGGCGTGGAATACTACGACGAATGCGCGATCCAGGCCGTGAAGATCGAGATGGAGAACAGCGATTACCGCTTCTCTTCCATGATCAAGGCGATCGTCCATAGCGAACCTTTTCAAAAACGTGGTGGCTAAGGGGAAGCGGATAGATGTCTAGCACAATGCTCAGTCGGCGAATGGTTTTGCGTGGTCTTGGAACCGCTGTGGCAATGCCTTGGCTGGAAAGCATATGCCCCGAATCACGTGCCGCGAATATTGATTCGTCTGACGTTAAGCCGCCGGTGCGGATGGGGTTCTTCTACGTTCCCAACGGCATGCATATGCCTCATTGGAAGCCGCAGTATGAAGGAGAGCTGAAGGAACTGACGCCCACCCTTTCGCACCTGGCCAAGCATCGTAGCGAGATCATGCCGATCTCTGGTTTCGAACTACACAACGGTTGGGCGCTGGGGGATGGTGGCGGCGACCATGCCCGCAGCGTGGCTTCGTTTTTGACTGGGGCTCACCCATTCAAGACAGGTGGTGCCGATATCCGTAACGGAGTTTCCGTCGACCAGTACGCTGCCGCACGGCTTTCGCACCTGACCAGGTTTCCATCGCTGGAACTGGGGCTTGAGCCGAGCGCCCAGTCTGGCAGCTGCGATACAGGCTATAGCTGTGTCTATTCGTCGAATCTCAGTTGGCGGAACGAAACGAACTTTGTCACCAAAGAGGTCAATCCTCAGGCCTTGTTCGATCGCCTGTTCGGCAATGGTGATTCTCAGGAACAAGCCGAGAACCAGTCGCTCCGCAATCGCCGGAAGAAAAGTGTCCTCGATTTCGTGCTGAACGATGCCAAGCGGCTTCAGAATCGTTTGGGGGAAGTCGATCGCCGCAAGATGGATGAGTATCTGCACGCAGTACGTGACGTCGAACGCCGCGTTTCCCACAGCATCAAGCTGGAAGGGCAGGAGGTCGACAAACCAGATTACGCGCGGCCAAGTGGCGTACCGGCCGAGTTTGAAGAGCACTGCCGCTTGATGTTGGACATGATCGTGCTGGCGTTCCAAACCGACTCGACACGGATCGCGACCTTCATGATGACCAACGCAAGCAGCAACCGCCCTTACCCTCAAATTGGCGTAAGCGAAGGGCATCACGATCTTTCGCATCATCAGAACGACGACGCGAAGCAAAAGAAAATCGCCAAGGTCAACGCTTTTCATGCCAAGCAGTTCGACTACCTGCTGACCAAGATGCGCGAGATCAAGGAAGGGGACAGCACGCTCTTGGATAACAGCATGCTGCTGTATGGCAGTGGCATTTCAGACGGAAATCGCCACAATCACGACGACCTGCCCATCTTGCTGGCGGGCCGGGGTGGCGGTGCGGTGAAGCCGGGCCGGCATGTCCGCGTGGCCGATAAGACTCCGCTTTGCAACTTGTACGTCACCATGCTCGAAACCATGGGCGTCAATGCCGACAAGTTCAGCGATTCCAATGGCCGGATTACCAATCTCGGGTAGGCCAGGCTGTCTAATCGTTACGATCCCTCTCTTGGGCCCAGCGGCAGGGCGTTCCCCGGCATGCGCTTGGACGAAAAACGCTCTCGGCGTATATGATGAAAGAAAGACGTCTTTCTTTCTAGATTCGCTGGGGTATTTGTGCCGCCGATTCGTACTTGGGTAATTCGATCGCTTCTGTTCTCGACGTGCGCATTGGGGACCCACCTAGTCGTGCGCGCGGAGAAGCCAAAGGTCGACTTCGCTCGCGACGTACAGCCAATCCTGGCACAGCACTGCTTCGCTTGCCACGGCCCCGACGCGGCGACACGGAAGGCCGACTTGCGGCTCGACCAACGCGATAGCGCCTTGGAGCAGATCTCGCCAGGGCATTCCGGCGATAGCGAACTGTATCGCCGCCTGGTGGCCAGCGATCCGGATGTCCGCATGCCCCCGCCCAGCGAGCAGCATCAGCCGAGCCTGGAAGAGATTGCAACGCTTAAGCGTTGGATCGAAGCTGGTGCCCCTTGGCAAGAGCTGTGGAGCCTGCAGCCGATCATTCGTCCGGAGCTGCCGGCGGTAGAGAACAAAGATTGGCCAACCAATGCGATCGATTACTTCACGCTGGCCAAGATGGAAGCCAACAACCTTGAGCCAGCGAAGCCTGCTTCTCGTTATGCCTGGCTGCGGCGTGTTACCTTCGATCTGACCGGTTTGCCTCCCACGCTCGAGGAAATTCAGAACTTCGATTCTGACACGTCCCCTCAGGCCGATCAGAAGGTTATCGATCGTCTGTTGGCTTCACCTGCTTACGGCGAGAACTTTGCCCGACGCTGGCTCGATTTAGCTCGGTACGCTGACACGCATGGTTACAACGTCGACAGTCATCGCGACATGTGGCGTTACCGCGAATGGGTGATTGAGTCGCTGAACAAGAACATGCCTTTCGATCAATTCACGATTGAGCAGCTTGCTGGTGATCTTCTGCCTGTTCCGACAATCGATGAACTGACTGCCACTGGATTTCACCGGAACTTGCCGGTGAACGACGAGAATGGAGCATTCGCCGAAGAGTACCGTCATGCGTATGTCGTCGATCGTGTGAACACGACCGGCACTGTCTGGCTGGGGATGACGCTCGGTTGTGCTCAATGCCATGATCACAAGTACGATCCCGTCTCGCAGCTTGACTTCTACCGTCTGGCAGCTTTTTTCGACAACATCGACGAGAAAGGTCTCGACGGGCAAAACGGAAACGCCGGGCCTGTCATCAAGAGTCCCACACGCAAACAGCAACAGCAGCTCCAGCAACTAGAAACCAAGCTGGAAAATCTTCGCCAGTCATACGCCGATTATCTGACGACTGATGATCCCTTGATGGCTGCCTGGGAAGCGAAAGCCCAGGAGGAAGGGCGGGCCGAAGTTGTTTCGCAGGAGAAACTAATCGCAAAAGTCGATTTCGATACGTCATCTTCCTTTCCCGCTGTGATTGGCCTGGTAGGTGATGGTACTTATGTGACCGGCAAGCAAGGGCAAGCTTTACTGGCTGGGGGCAACGTTCGCTTGAATCTGCTTCGCGATGCCAAAGGGGCACTTTCGGTGGCCGCCTGGCTGTATCCGACCGTAACTCGCCCGCAAACCCTCTATCAGTTGAACTACGAAAACCACGACCAACTGCGGTTGGTGCAGGCCGACGATAAGTTCATGCTTTCCCTGAATAAGGACGATGGTACGGCGGTCGCTTGGGAAACGGAGGCCGACGCATGGGAAACCAACACATGGCAGCATCTGGCGTTTGCGATCGATCCAGCATCGCCAGAGAACTCGCGCGTCTGGGTGAACGGCATACGCCTTGCTTGGCGAGCGGCTACACCCGCCGCGATGGATGACCAGGAGGATGATACGACAGAGGAATGGATCTTGGCCGTTCGAGGTCTATTGGATGAAGTACGGATCGATGCACGGATTTGGATCGATACCGAGGCAAGGATTCTAGCCGAAGACGACCCGATTTCCGCGCTGCTTGCCAAGCCTCTCAAAGAGCGAACGGAAGAGCAATCGCTGCGACTGAAAAAGTTCTATCTACGTGAAACGAATGAAGACTTTGTGCGTCTGGAACTGCAGATGGAGGACCTGCGGCGACAGATGGAATTGCTGCAGCGAGAGTTTCCTGAAACGATGGTGATGCGCGAACGAGAAGAACCACGTACCACGCACGTGCGTATTCGCGGACAGTGGGATCAACTGGGTGAGGTCGTGCAGCCTGGCCTGCCAGGTCAGCTATACGATGGCGTCGCCGAAGGGGGGGGTGATCGTTTGCAATTGGCGCGTTGGCTCGTTTCGCCTGGCAATCCGTTAACAGCACGCGTCGTTGTGAATCGCACTTGGCAGCATTACTTTGGGACGGGGCTCGTCAAAACGACCGATGACTTCGGAACGCGTGGTGAACTGCCGTCCCATCCAGGGCTGCTCGACTTTCTCGCCTGCGAATTGATCGACAGTGGATGGGATATGAAGCACCTGCATCGTTTGATTGTCTCCAGCAATACGTATAGGCAGACGAGCTCAGTAGCCAGGCAGTGTTACGAAGCCGATCCCGAGAATCGCCTACTCGCACGTGGTCCTCGGCTGCGTCTCTCCGGTGAAGAGATCCGAGATCAGGCGCTCGCAGCCAGTGGTCTTCTGGTGCGGGAAATTGGTGGCGTGAGCGTCAAGCCATATCAGCCACCAGGCTTGTGGGAAGAGCTTTCTAAGGGAAGCGAGTTCACGGCGCAGCGGTTCGTACAGGGCCACGGTGATCGGCTTTATCGTCGGAGTTTGTACACCTATTGGAAGCGATCGAGTCCGCCACCCAACATGACGGCCTTCGATGCCACGAACCGCGAAGTCTGTGTCGCCCAGCGAAGCCGCACCAATACGCCGATGCAAGCGCTGGTGATGTTGAATGATGTGACCTTCGTGGAGGCGGCCAAGGTTCTGGCAGTGGATTTGAATGAGCGGCACAAAGACCATAGCGATCGTGCAATCGCCGAGGCGTTTCTAAGGATTCTCTCTCGTCTTATTCGTGAGGACGAGCTTGCAATGCTCCAGATCCTGTATCGGCAAGAGTTTTGGAGGTTCACAGAGGATCCTGAGGCCGCCAGGCAATTGCTCGGCGAAGGTGAAACGGTCGTCGATGCAAGTCCCCAGCTGGCAGCGATGACAGTCGTGTGTCATACGATCCTCAATCTTGATGAAGCGGTAATGACTCCTTAGATGCGTGACGATTATCGACAACTCGCGGACCGTCAAACACGGCGATCGTTCCTGGGATCGGCCGGCATCTCGCTTGGCGCGCTGGCGATGCACGCGCTGACCACCAAGGACACTCATGGAGCCGAGCTGTCACTGCCCCATTTTTCTCCGAAGGTGAAACGCGTTATTTATCTCTGCCAGTCGGGGGCCCCTTCGCAGCATGATCTATTCGACTACAAGCCGGAGCTCGAGCGGCTAGCTGGCCAGGAATTGCCGGCGTTGATCCGCATGGGGCAACGTCTTACGACGATGACTTCCGAACAGGATTCGTTGCCGCTGACTCCGAGTAAGTTCGCGTTTTCGCAGCATGGCGAGAGCCAGATGTGGTTCAGCGAACTTGTGCCGTATCAGGCCAAGATTGCGGATCATATGTGCCGAATACGCTCGATGCATACTGATGCAATCAATCACGATCCTGGGATGACTTTGCTAGTTAGCGGGCACACCCTGCCAGGCAGGCCGAGCCTGGGAAGCTGGCTCAGCTATGGGCTAGGAAGCGAAAACGAGGAGCTGCCGGCGTTTGTGGTGCTCGTTTCTCAGGGAAGTGCCACGCTGAATAATCAGCCAATCTTCGATCGATTGTGGTCGAGCGGTTTTCTGCCGTCGCGTTACCAAGGCGTTCGCTTTCGCAGCAGCGGGGACCCTGTTCTGTATTTGAATAACCCGGCTGGCATCTCGATGGCTGATCGCCGCCGCGTGCTGCAGACCTTGGCGGCAATGAACGAGCGTCAGGCTGCCGAGGTAGGTGACCCAGAAATCGAGAATCGTACCGCGCAGTACGAGATGGCGTACCGCATGCAGATGTCGATACCCACGCTGACAGATTTTTCAAATGAGCCAGAGTCGGTGTTTACGGCCTATGGAGAAGATGCCAGGAAGCCTGGCACTTATGCCGCTAATTGCCTTTTGGCACGCCGGATGGCCGAACGGGGCGTTCGTTTCATTCAGCTGTTTCATCGCGGCTGGGATCAGCATCGCAGCATCAATACAGAACTTCCGCGACAGTGCCGCGACACCGATCAGGCTTCGGCGGCACTGGTTAACGATCTGGCTCGGCTTGGACTACTGGAAGATACGCTAGTGGTCTGGGGAGGGGAGTTTGGTCGAACGGCTTACGCTCAAGGATCGATCTTGGCCAATGATTACGGACGCGATCATCACAGCCGCTGCTTTACGATGTGGCTGGCCGGGGCAGGGGTGAAGTCTGGTTTCGAGTTAGGGGCGACTGATGAGCTGGGCTACAACGTCACCGAGGATCCCGTTCATGTACACGACTTGAACGCGACCCTTTTACATTTGCTAGGTATCGACCACAAAAAATTCACATATCGCTTCCAAAGCCGCGATTACCGACTGACCGATGTGCATGGTAATGTTGTCGAAAAGATGCTTGTCTAAAGGCCAGTCGGTATCTCTTGCCGTGAAATGCATGAGCCCACCACGTCGTTGGTGCTCTGACGGTTAGGTCGCCCAAACCATCCACCAAGGCCGTTTGACGGCCTGCGGTTTGGGCTTGAAAGGTTTATGTTTGGTGCACGCATTGATCGCGCGTTCCAGGTAGCAGCCTTCCAAGTGAGCATCGGTCATCGTGGCGTCAGTAAAGTCGGCTTCATCCACTTTGGCCCCGGTCAGGTTGGCACCGGTGAGATTGGCACCACGTAGATCGGCACGCGTCAGGTTCGCCCCTGGCATATCGCAGCGCAGATCGCACATGCTGATATCGGCTTCCACCAGTCGGGCACCGGTGAGATCGCAATTGTGAAGCTTCGCGTAGCGGAGATTGGCTTTGGTAAGGTTGACCTCTTTGAGCGAAGACTCGTTGAGTATCGCATCGGTCATCGTCACGCCAACCATGTTGGCACCATCGAAGCAGGCATGCTTCACACTGGCCCCCATAAAACTGGCTCCTTCAAGATCTGAATTCTTGAAGCAAACTTCGTCCAGGTTGTCGCTATCAAAAACGCAATTACGAAGAACAAGCGAAGAAAGGTCGGCCCCGGCGAGGTTCTTGCCGACGAGCTTGGCACCTGCCAACGCGTCTGCATCAACCTCGTACAGGACTTCGCCCGTATCGCGGTGTTTAATCTGAATCATGGCGTCACTCCCAGGTTAACTGGCCAAGGATTGGGGGTGTGACATCGCCGGGGAACTCCCCCAAGGCGATGCAATGGACGCCTCGACAATTTGTTCCGTTAGATGAAGAGCAGTCGAACGTTTCTTTCGTCGAGAGCTATTCTGGTTGAACCAAGGTTGGCAGTAAGAGTTTTGCGTGAAGTCGGAAAATCTTTTCGCTTCACGGATATCCACTCTACCTGATTGGTACTTCGGTACAAAGCACAATTTATGAGAGAACGCCGATATTTGGCTGTTCGTGCCTAGTAGACTTAATGTTTGTGTATATCAAGATGGGTGCCGTAGCACCTAATGGAGTGGTGTTTTCCAGCTCTTTGGCAGGCATTCTGCTCAAAGCAGCTCCACGCAAATGGTATCAGCGAGTAATAGTCCTTCACGCGTTAACCGTAAGCGCTCATAACTATGATTTAGTAGGCCTAGTTCCATAAACTGGTCAATCTTGGTCCCGCACAACTCCCAGGGAGTCATCCCGGTATCCTTCTTAAAGGTGGGAATGTGAACGCCAGCGAGCATTCGTAGTCCAAACACTAGAAGCTCTGTGGCTTTCATCTGCGATGTGAGCTCTTCATGTTCTGCCACGGGAGAGGTGCCTTGTTGCATCCTGCGGATGTAGGCGGTGGTGCTGCGATGGTTGGTCTCGCGAATCATACCCACATGACGCGATGCCCCGGGCCCTGCAGCAAAATACCGTTTGCCCAGCCAGTACTGCATATTGTGACGGCTTTCATATCCCCGTCGAGCGAAGTTGGAAACTTCGTAGTGCTCGAAGCCTGCTGCGGTGAGATAATCGATCGCGGCCAGGTACATCTCGCGCTGTAGTTCCTCGTCGACTTCGTGCAGTTGATCGTGATGAAGTCGATTCCAGAAGGTTGTTCCTTTTTCGAACGTCAGGCCATAAGTCGAGATGTGCGTGGTTCCGAGTGCGATGGCCGATCTAAGATCCTCTTCCCACTGGGTCAGCGTTTCACCAGGAGCGGCGAAGATCAGATCGAAGCTGAGATTGGGAATGCGAGGCAGCAGTAACTCAGCGGCGGCTTCGACCTGTCGTCGGTCATGATCCCGCTCGAGCAGTTTCAGCTTATCGCTTCGAAACGACTGGACGCCCAGGCTCACGCGATTGACCCCGCCAGATTGAAGCACATCGACTTTTTCAGGGACGATGTCGATCGGGTTGGCTTCCACACTGAGCTCGGCACCTGCCGCTAAGGGGAACCACTTGGTCGTCAGTGTAAGTAGCCGCTCGAGCTCTTGCGGCGAAAGATGCGTCGGGGTGCCACCACCCAGAAAAAGCGTGTCGACCTCGTACGGCTGGCGGAGTTGCTCCAGTTCCGTCTCGAGTGCTTCCAAGTAGGCCCCAGTCAGATCGTCACGGCCGGCGATGACCGTGAAGTTGCAGTAACCGCAGCGGTGCGTACAGAAAGGGACATGGACGTACGCACTGCGCGGAGACTCGTTCGTACCGGAAGGGGCGCTCATAGCCACAAGTTCAGCCGACCGTCGAGCATGTTTGGCAACTTCGCTTTGACGTGCTCTTGGATCTGGCGATTGTTGTATCGCGTACTGAAGTGCGAGGCGATGATCATCTTGTTCTGAAAACGATCTTGCCGCGCCACAACGTCATCCAAGTGAATGTGACCCATCTTGTGAATCTTCTCCTTGCGATGCTCTGGCGAGACAAATGTCATCTCCATGATCAAGATGTCGGCTTCGTAAAACTGCGGGTTGTTGTCCATGGCCTCGGCCCGACTGTCTCCCAAATAAGCCAGCATGGGATGACGATGCTCTTCGGTGACCTCGGTGCCGCCAAGGCGGAGATCGCGAATCTGATCCCCTGGAAGCTCTTGGTATTCTGCTTTCAGTTTGCGACGTCGCTGCGAAACGACATATCCAACCGAAGGGACGGTATGCTTGGTTTCGTAGGCGTTGACGATCAACTCGCGCGAGAGTTCAATTTCAGCCCCAGGCAGCACGGGATGGATTGTGCAGGGCATCTTGCCGCGATCCAACCGGCTAAATGCTTTGAGTACCTGCAGGGCAGGGCCAACCGCGACCTCTGGCATGTAGATCACCGGCGGGGGCATCTTCATTAGCCGTCGACGCGACACATAGACCGGCAACGCAGCAATGTGATCGAGATGGGCATGAGAAACAAACCAGGTCGCCGTGCCCATGAAGTCCCACGGCTGCAAGCCCAGATCGAAGCCGAGCTTCATTTCGGGGATGCGCCAATAAGTTTGTACGGCCGCGCGGGAATAGCCCTCGATCGTCAGTCCGTTGAATTCAATTTTTCGCAGCGGTGCGTTGTCGAGCATGATCGTGAAAGTCTGAGTTGCGTATCTCTGGGGATTCCATCGTGGCCCTCGATCAGGCAGATGGGGTGTGATCAGGAGCCGAAGCGTCGTTTACGCCGATCGCTCCCATTCGAGTTGCCATGGATCGAGGAAGGGAAGGACGTTCCATCGCAAAGTCAGGTTCACTCCGTCGATGCTTTTCCCGATTCGTATTCGTCGACATCTTCGAAATGAACTTCGGCCGTGAATCCTTCGCCGGCGGTAATCCAGATCTCGCTTTCTCCCTCGTCCTGATGTGCCAGCGTATTATAGTGCCGGATCAGCTCTAGTAGGGCGAGGAAGATGCCAATGATGCGTGTCTTGGCGGCATCTGGAGGAAAAAGAGTATGAAAGCGCACCTTTCCCTCTTGAACAATCCGCGCATGCACGGCTTTCATGTGCACACGGATCGGGGTGTCGTCGTAAACGATATTGGTCGGTTGTTGGGCTTTGCTATCTTTCAGCAGGCGGTTAAGCGCACTGACCAGGTCCCACAGTTCGACCTCGTTGATCGGCTGATCGGCCATATCGACCTTCCGCGGGGGAAGGTCATCAGCAATGCGGGTAAAACGCCGCTGCCAGTTGCGTCCTTGATCTTCCAGCAAGCTGGCTGCGTCTTTGAATCGCTTGTATTCCAATAGGCGTTCGACGAGTTGCTCGCGTGGATCGTCGATGGTTTCTTCGTCCGTGTCTTCTACTTGCGGTAGGACCAGCTTCGATTTGATCTCGATAAGCGTGCTGGCCATCTCCAGGAAGTCGGCCACGCTGTTGACGTCCATCGCCTTGAGAATATCGAGATAGGCCAGGTACTGCTGGGTTACCTGGGCGATAGGGATGTCGACGATATCGAGCTCGTGCTTACGAACCAGGTACAGCAAAAGATCGAGCGGCCCACGATAGATGGGGATTTCAACTCGAAAGTTCATGGTTGCGTACCTGTAGATTTACGACATCTGGTCCCCTCTGCACCGTCAGCGGGGGAGAGGATTAGGGTGAGGGGGCGACCCATGTACCCGCTTCAGCCCCTTACCCTAGCCCTCTCCCCAAAGGGGCGAGGGGACAAGCGCTGAGGGGACTGTTCCATTATTCCTCTTCGTCGTCTCCACCGGAAGGGAAATGGGTCGTCCAGCTGTCGATTTGATCGTGAACTTCTTCCAGCGAAAGTTTCCTGAGCGGAATCGCTTCGCCAGGTTGCCAGGCTTCGTTTTCGGTCGAGAAGCTAGCTTCGAGTTCGACTTTGGTCACTTCTTCGTCCAAGGCCTTGAGCCAGGCCGGGATATCGAGCCCCACGCCGCTGGGCTCTTCAACTAAAGCTTCTGCCTCGTCGACCAGCAGTTTGAAGGCCGTGTTGGCGTCTTCGCTTCCCATGTCGGTCATTGCCTGTTCGACCAGCGAGCAGATACGATCGACGGCCAATGGCCTGACGAAGCGTTCCTTGATGCGGTCGGCAACCGTGGGCATTTGCATGGCGTACTCGCGCTGCAGCTCACGCAGTTTCTTCACGTACTTGTCGGCTTCGTCCTCGATGCGGTCGGCCAAGGCCTTGCGCCACATCTGGGCGGCTTCGGCGTGGCCAGTGCGGACCAGGACTTCGTGCGTCATGACAATCGGTTTGAGGTTCCACGAGACCCGATCGTACGCGGTCCGTAGGCGCAGGAAGTCGAGGAACATGTATAAGTACTCGCCGCGGTCACTCTGCGTGGTCGTGCTGTTGTAGTCGCGGTACTCGGCAAAGTTCTCTAGCACGGCTTCCAGTACCATGCTGAAACAGGCAATCGCTTCGGTGCGATTGATATTCGTGCCCATGGCCTGAATGAACAAAGGCCAGTTGTCTTCAGGCCACTGCTGGCGAACCTTTTCGATCCAGGTTTCCACGCCGCCATGCAAAATGCTGCGGATGTTGCCGCGATTGAAGAAGTGTTGTGTGAACAGGTCGGCCCCGTACCGCTGAATGAAAGCTTGCACAAGTTTCCATTGGCCAGGGTCGGAAAACTTCTCGACCGCCGACAACCGCAGTGTGCGGCTATGATTAAGCCACACAATCAACAGGTTTTGCGTGACATGTTCCAGGCATTCGACCAGAGCGTTGTCGAGTTCCGAGGTACCTTCCTTGGCGACTTCCCAGCTTTCCGACGAAGCCACGACCGCATCGATGATCGCCAGGAAGCCGGTTTCAAACAACGCGTCGAACTCGGTAATGGCTCCGGGCCCGATCGGGTTGTCGTTTTCCATCTTTCGCGCCGTGTCGAGCATCTGACGCGAGAAGTCGTATTGTCCAATTCGTGGTAGCCAGTGCAGCAGCTCTCGGATGGTCGATTGGCGGACGCGTGTCGAGACAATCCGTAGTGGGCCACCTCTCTTCGAGATCGGCACATAGAGCAGCGGCTTATCTTTCAACGTATTGAGCATCGGTGGAAAGTGCTGCTGGACTGCTTCGGCATCGCCTGCCAGGATTGCAGCCAACAGATCGACGGCCAGTGTTTGCTCGGCACCAATCTCCTTTTCAAGATTATCAAGCGACTGCTTGTGCTCTGGGGCAACGGCCGCCACAACCGACGAGAGGATTCGAGCTGCCGAAGCAGTGCTCACCGTCGTCATAATAATCCGCTCGAGCATAAACTCTTTGACGGCCCGCTGACGATCGTATTCGACCATCTCTTGGTGGTCACCGCTGATATCGCTTAGCTGGTGTTGATTCACGACTAGCAGCAGTTCCAGCAATTCACGATAGTTGGTGATCGCCTGCTCACGCCACTGAAGCAGTTTCTCGATGACGACCGGCTCGCCATTGGTGCGCAGGGCTTGGAATGCGGCCATCTGCCACTGCTGGGCGATACAGCTCAGAAAGGAGATGTGCATGTTGACGCGGCGTGATTCGGCTTGCAGGTCTTCGCTCGACTCGGTCGAACTCGATCCTCCTTCGAAGATCGCGCCTTCGTTGCCATCGTCGGTACTGTCGGTGAAGGTGACGTCTTCGTAGGCAGCCTGAAAGATGTCGTCCTCTTCGCTTGGCTCTTCCCCTTGGAACAACGCGTCGAGTTCCTCGTCGAACTGGCCTTTCTTGGCTTGTTTCGAGAACCAGCCGGGGACTCGGTTGTAGATGCCGGCGTTCGCTTCTTGGAAGTCCATGAACCGCTGCAGCATCTGCCACGTTTCGGCCTGATTCTCAGGTGTATCGGACAATGACTCGCGATGTTTCTGGAGGGTCAGAATCCACTGTGTCGCAATGCTGAAGTACGACGTATCGAGATGATGCAGGGGGATCTCATCGGCCTGCTCCAACCAGTTCATCAAAAGTGCCATCGTCGTGACGAAGTCGTTTCGTTCGAGCAGCGCTTGAACCACCAGGCCGTACGCCTTGGGGGAATCGAACATTTCGACGTGCGGCGACCAGAACGCGATGTCGCCAGCTTCCGCCCCGGCCTTGTGCCACAGACGCAGGGCGTCGGCCACACGTCGTGCGGCTGCGAACGCCTCGTCGCCACTGGGGCTGTCGACGCTGGAAAGCTCGTGCGTGGCGAATTGATGCCACCACATGCTGAACTCTTCGAATGCCCAGGCCGTTTTCGAGCGAACGGCTTCGTCATCGCGAACGGCCGCTTCGCTGAGTGCCTGGGACATGAGGTCGAAGATCTGTTCGATCATCCGGGCCAAGTCGTCGACGCGATGATCGCGGACACTGTTTTCATACGCGGGGAACAAACTGAACTGGCCATCGAAGCCCAGGATGTTCCAGGGGTCGACGATCGCTCCGCATTCGATCGCCCGGTGCAGACGATCGACAATCCGGTGAATGTACTCGATCGTTTCGTTCAGCTCGCCGCGACGCATGGCTTGATGGGCCAGCGTGATGAAGCACTCGATCCGGCACTGCATCCGAGCGGATGCAGTAGGGACGATATCGACCTGCTTGCCTGCCGCGTCGGGATAACCCATCCGCGAGAAGATCAGTGCCAGACGAACGTGCGCGAGCTGCTTTGCTCGGCGATTGCTCAGGTAAGCATTCAAGTGCTGGCGAGCGGCCCCGAATGGTTGACGCCGCTGGATCGATTCTTCGTTGAGCCTCTGAGTCATTGACTCGGGGCAGTTGTCGAGCAGTTGGTTGTAGAAACGGTCACGGTAGTTCGCGATGACGGGAACCAGCTTCGATAGAGTGGTTTCCGAAGAGTATGCACCAGGTCCGCTACCGCTGATACCGGCCCCCATGAGGATGACACCTGCCAGAACGGCTGCCGCTTCGTAAACGAGCTCGTCGTGGCTCAGGTTTTCCGGAGGGTTGCGATCAACACGATCCGTCAATGCTTCCAACGTGACTTGCTGCACGACAAAGCGATTGTAATGTCCGCTCATGTCGATGCTGTCGGGGTCCCACTGACCAAACTGATAGTTTGGCCGCTTGTTAACGGGATGCTCGAAGTCGTAGGCTCGTGGGTCGATTGCCAGTTCGACGAGCTTGGCGGGGTCGAATCCCGCATCTTGCAAGATATCGGGAGCCGTATTGGCGAGCAGTTCCAGTGTCTTCTCGACGATCTCTTGATGTCGACTCTGGCATGCGCCGGCCCCTTTCAGCCAAATCGGGATGGGACGGCAATACTCGTGAGCGTACGGTTCAGTCTTGCGGGTCTCGAGCGCCGGGACGGGACGATGTCCGATGTAGTCGTTTAGTTGATCCAGGCAGTTCTTGAGAACGCGGGGCTCGTTTTCCCACTCGGAGGATTGTGTCAGAACAACCTGGGCTACTCGCACCACGAAGTAAGGAGAGAACAGACTCTCGCCGCTCTGGTGAAACAGCAGATCGTGGTGGAACTCCAGGTATCCTGGCAGGACGACGTCAAAGATATAATGGAGAGCCGTCTCGGCCTGCGAGCTTTGGTTAAGCGCCGCGGAACTGGTCTTCAGCCGAGTGAGTCCCTCTTTCAGGGTTTGCCCAATCCTCGACCATTGCCAGATAGGGACGTCTGGCTCAGATTTCGCATCGTGGCGAAACAGATGGTCCATCGCTGTGGCGAAGCGTGCATCGAAGTCTCCGGAAGAGAAATTGAGGTAGCCGAGTATTTTCTCGAGCAAAACATTCTCTTCAGTTCGATCGCCCATGAACCGTCCACTATGATTGAATGCGAGCCCCTAACAGGAGGGGGCTGGTTTGTTACTCGTGCGATAAGCGTTGCTTTCCCCTCACGAGAGTGGCTGATTCTCCCGCAGAAGTTCATGGTAGAGCCCAGTGACGATGGGGTCTAGGCGATGCGGAACCTCTAGAAACGAGGAAAAACAAGGTTTTGGCGAAATCCTGGGGGAAAACGTGACGCTTCCGGGGATCTGAATTAAGATGAAAAAACTCGGCAAGGTATTTCCTAATCGAGTGTTATGCTTGAAGAGGACGCATTGTCGGCGTTCTCCTCGACCTAAAAATCTAAAATCCATCCTCGCTGCTATTTCCGGTAGTGAAGGATCTTATCTGGCAGTAGTTTCCACAAAGAAAGTCGGACCAACTCAGGCCGGCCCAAGGAAGCAAGACGATTATGCACATTCAGAAATGCGTTACGCGGCTGATCCTATTTGCCATGCTCGTGATGGCTGCGAGTCCTGCGATGGCTCAACTTGGTCCGCGAAACTTCTCTCCTTTGGAGCTAGAGCGACTGGGACTCGAGAAGATGTGGACCGGCCAATTGCCGATCGATCCGCATCGTTCGGAGATCGAAACTTTCCGCCAGGTGGTCAGCCTGAAGAACCCACTGGTCGTTTTCGAGGTGACTCACAACGGGCGGACTGCAACGTTTGCCTCGAATGAATTGAGCATCCTCGGTCAACCTCTGGGTGAAGAAGGTGCCAAAGCCAAGGCCGATCAGTATGTCGCGCGCCTCGATCAAAGCAAAGAAAAGCCAGTCGTCGATCGCCTGGAGATTCCGGAAGTAACGTTCCTGGCTCAAAGCGACGCCGGCATGCTGATGGCTATCAACGGACGCACCGGTCGTACGGAATGGTCGAAGGTCTATGGGCATCGTGGGTATCCTCAGCCGATGGCGGATGCCAACGACGAGTTTGTCTTTACCATCAATGACTTCGCCCTTAGTTGCCTGCTTCGCAGCAACGGCGAGTTGGTCTGGACCCGAAAGCTGGAAGGAGTTCCGATTGCTGGGCCGGTCGTCGGTAACGAATTTGCATACGTACCGCTGCTTGATGGTACGGTCGTAGCCTATGACTTCAAAGGTGGTCCACGTTTGACACCTCGCTACAAGTCTTTGGGTAGAATTCATAAGCCAATGATCGCTTCCAGGAATTCGGTTGCCTGGGCTACCGATCGCGACTATTTCTACGTGGGTTACGCTGATCGCCCAGTGGTTCGCTATCGCATCGAATCGAGCGGCCAGATCCTCGCACCTCCGAGCGCGGAAGGTCCGCTGCGTTTGTTCTTCACCACCGAGACCGGCTACGTTTACTGCATCTATGCTCCCGATGGTAGCGTGCAGTGGCGGTTCTCGTGTGGGCAGCCAATCGATACATCGGCAATTGCCATCGGCGATTCCGTGTTCGTGGCTCTGCAACGAGGTGGTCTCTACAAGCTGGGAATCGAAGACGGTGGCGTGAAGTGGTTCGTTCCACGTGTCGAAAAATTCCTGGCGGCAAACGACCAATACGTTTATGCCCTGGATCATGCCAACAACATGATCATGTTGGATATCAACTCAGGTGCTCAGATCGGAACGCTCGACTTATCCGGCTACGATTTCTTCTACACCAATGGTGAGACCGATCGGATTATTATCGGATCGAAGACAGGTCGTCTCGTTGTCCTGCGATCGGCTGCCCATCCTTATCCGATGGTGCACGTCAACGTGAAAGCACCGGTCAGTGGACAAGAGGCCGCCCCAGGCGACACGAAGGAAGAAGGGGACACCGGGACCGACAAACCGGTTGTCGATCCATTCGCAGCCCCAGGTGGTGGCGCTCCGGCTGCCGATCCATTCGCCGCTCCGGGTGGCGGTACACCTGCCGCCGATCCATTTGGTGGTAGCGGTGGTGGAAACGCCAATCCATTTGGTCCACCTAGTGGCGGCGGAAACAATGATCCGTTTGGAAGCGGCAGTTCCGATCCGTTCGGCGGTGGTAACTCGGGAAGTGGTTCCAACGACCCGTTTGGCGGTGGTGGTGCCAGCTCCGATCCGTTCGGCAGTTCAGGCAGCGGAGCCGGCATGAACGATCCGTTTGGTAACTAAGCAATTCGTTCACGTGAATCAGTAGCATAGAAAGACTCGCGCACCGTTTCGGTGGCGAGTCTTTTTTATTGCCAAGTAGGGAAGCGTATCGCCCCTTAGGCACTGAAAGCTGGCGGGCATTTTTCAAAATGGGGGCAGAAATAGGCACGATCTAGTGCATTTCTCGCTTCTTCCCCGCTAAACTAGCATTTGTCCAGCCGCACGTTCGTTCCTCGGAAGGGTTGCACTGATCGCACACTTTCCTCCAACCTGGCGAACGCACCCCACATTCGCAAACTTCTCATCAGCCGCGCGCGGCTGTCGACACGCACCCGATTACCTCATGAATGCAGGAGACCACACTCTCATGATTAAGCATCTGGCATGGCTCTTGGTCGGCTTTATGGTGACCGCCGCCGCGAATATCGCATCGGCGGACGAAGCCGGTTTCAAGCCTATTTTTGATGGCAAGACGCTCAACGGTTGGAGCGGCATCGATACATTCTGGAGCGTCGAAGAAGGCGCAATCACCGGGACGACGACTCCGGAAAACCCTACCAAGGGAAACACGTTCATTATTTGGGATCAGGGTAAAGTCGATGACTTCGAACTGAAACTGAAGTACCGTATCGTCGGTGGTAACTCCGGTATTCAGTATCGTTCGACCGACCTGGGTAACCACGTCGTCAAAGGGTATCAGGCTGACATCGATAGCGGCACGACCTACAGCGGCATCAACTACGAAGAACGGGGGCGCGGTATTCTTGCCCAGCGCGGTGAAAAGACCGTCGTTCATGACGGCAACAAAGATCCTAAGAAGGAACGATTCGCTGAATCGGCTGACCTGCAAGACAAGATCAAGCAGGAAGACTGGAACGACTACCACATCATCGCCAAAGGAAATCACCTGATCCACAAGATCAACGGCGAAGTCTTCAGCGAAGTGATCGACGAAGGCGAAAAGGATTCGCGCACCAGCGGTATTCTGGCCCTGCAACTGCACGCCGGTCCTCCAATGAAGGTCCAGTTCAAAGACATCATGCTCAAGCGTCTTCCGTTGCAGGAAGGCAAGAAGAAGGTCGTCTTCGTTCCTGGAACTCCCAGTCATGCCTGGGGCGATCACGAACACGTCGCTGGTTGCCGACTGCTGATGCTGGCACTGACCGAGAACATGCCACAGTTTGAGGCTTCGATCTACAAAGGTGGCTGGCCCGACGACCCGACCGCATTCGACAACGCCGACGCGGTGGTTGTCTATTGCGATGGCGGCGAACGCCACCTGTTGAATCCTCACCTGGCAGAGTTCCAGAAGCTTATGGATCAAGGTGTTGGCCTGGCCTGCATCCACTACGGCGTGGAAACTCCGAAGGGGGAGCCAGGCGACAAGTTTGTCGACTGGATCGGCGGCTACTTTGAAACCTGGTGGAGCGTTAACCCGCACTGGACCGCTTCGTTCGCGAAGCTGCCCGATCACCCCATTGCCAACGGTGTCGAGCCATTCGAGATCAACGACGAGTGGTACTACAACATGCGATTTCGAAACGACATGAAAGGGGTCACCCCAATTCTGACCGCCATTCCACCTGAAAGCACGCTCAGCCGACCCGATGGTCCGCACAGCGGCAATCAGCATGTTCGCGCGATGAAAGGTCAGCCGCAGCATGTTGCCTGGGCTTCCGAACGTGAAAATGGTGGCCGTGGTTTTGGTTTCACGGGTGGTCACTTCCACTGGAATTGGGCCGATCCTAACTTCCGCAAAGTGGCGCTTAACGCCATCGTGTGGATCAGTCACGAAGAGGTTCCTAAGAACGGTGTCGAGTCGCACTCGTTGTCGCGTGACGACATGGAAGGGCTCATTCCCGGTCCGAAACCACAACCGAAGAAGCAGGAAGCCAAGAAGCCAACGGCGAAAAAGGTTTCTAAGAACAACGTGAAACCCCTGTTTCAAAGCCCCGTCGTCACCACCGCGACCCCGGGGCATCAGGTCGACATTAAGGTCGACCTGAAAGGGGCCAAGAAGCTGTTTCTCGTCGTTAGCGACGGCGGGAACGGCTATAGTTGCGACTGGGCCGATTGGATCGAACCGAAGCTGGTTGGTCCCAGTGGCGAAAAGAAGCTGACCGATCTTAACTGGAAACGCGCGACTTCCGACTGGCGCGAAGTCAATAAGAACCGCAACGTCGACGGCACACCGTTGATGGTGAACGGCAAGCTCCAAGAGAACGGCATCGGCACGCACGCCAATTCGGTGATCGAATACGATCTGCCCGAAGGCTACACATCTTTCGTCGCCAAGGGGGCGCTCGACAACGGCGGGACCAATCAGAATGGCGGGTCGCATACGTCGGTTCAGTTTGCCGTCTACACCGAAAACCCGGGCAACATTTCCGAACAAGCTGCCAGCGCAGGACGCGATCCTGAAAGTGCTGTTGCGAATCTCGATGTCTATCCAGGATTGGAAGCGACACTAGCAGCCTCTGAGCCAGACCTGAAGAGCTTGACGAACATCGATATCGATCACCGCGGACGCATCTGGGTCTGCGACGTGATGAACTACCGCGGCAACAACGGTAGCCGCCCTGAAGGAGATCGGATTCTCATTCTGGAAGATGAAGATGGGGACGGAGTGGCCGAGAAGTCCAAGGTGTATTACCAAGGCCGCGACATCGATTCGGCGATGGGGATTTGCGTGTTGGGGAACAAGGTCATTGTTTCCGTGGCACCTAATGTCTTCGTCTTTACCGATGAAAATGGCGACGATAAGCCCGAGAAGAAAGAACTTCTCTTTACCAACACCGGCCAGCCTCAGCACGACCACTCCGCCCACAGCTTTCTCTTTGGACCTGACGGCAAGCTTTACTGGAACGTCGGTAACACCGGCAAACATGTCTACGACGCCAATGGCAAGATCGTCGTCGATCTGGCCGGCAACGAAGTGGTTGATAATGGCAAGCCTTATTTCGGCGGGATGCCGTTTCGCTGCAATATGGACGGAAGTGAATTCGAAGTCCTCGGGCACAACTTCCGCAACAACTATGAAGTCACCGTCGACTCGCTGGGCAACCTGTGGCAAAGCGACAACGACGACGACGGCAACCGCGGCGTACGTATCAACTATGTGATGGAGTACGGTAACTTTGGTTATCGCGACGAAATGACCGGTGCCGGCTGGCGCGATCCTCGTACCAACATGGAAACCGAGGTTCCGCTGCAGCACTGGCACTTGAACGACCCAGGCGTCGTGCCGAACCTTCTGCAAACGGGTGCCGGTTCACCTACCGGGATTTGTGTTTACGAAGGCAATCTACTGCCCAAGGTCTTTCACAACCAGGTAATCCACTGCGATGCCGGTCCAAGTGTCGTTCGTGCTTACCCGGTGAAGAAGGACGGAGCAGGCTTCTCGGCCGAATCGGTTGATATCTTGCAAGGTGCCCGCGACAACTGGTTCCGCCCCGCCGACGTCTGTGTGGCCCCGGATGGATCGATCTTCGTCAGCGACTGGTACGATCCAGGCGTCGGTGGTCATGGGCAGCGCGACCTCGATCGTGGTCGCTTGTTCCGCGTTGCTCCGGAAGGTTCCAAGTACATCGTGCCGAAGTTCGACTTCACCACGGTGGAAGGTTGTATCAAGGCCCTCAACAATCCATGTCTTTCGGTCCGTTACATGGCTTGGACCAACTTGCACCAGCGAGGTGCTCAGGCCGAAGCCGCTTTGAAAGCCGCTTTTGACTCGGCGAAAGATACGCGGGAAAAAGCTCGCCTGCTATGGCTGCTGGGCAAGATCGAAGGGAAGGGGAGCCAGTACGTCGACGTAGCGTTGGCTTCCGACCACCCCGACCTGCGGATTGTGGGTTTACGCCTGGCACACCAGTTGAAGATTCCAGCGACCGATGTCGTCGCGAAGGTCCTGAATGACAAGAATCCTCAGGTGCTTCGCAGTGCCGCCATCGAACTCCGCTTCGACGGCAGCGACAAGGCTTCGCAGCAATGGGCCGAACTGGCCAAACAGTACGATGGCAAAGACCGTTGGTATCTCGAAGCTCTCGGCATTGGTGCTGATCTGCACTGGGATAGCCGCTTGGCCGCGTACCTGACGGCCATCGGCGGCAACATTGATACCGACGCCGAGAAAGATGTCGTCTGGCGAAGCCGTGCGACGCAAACACCGAAGATGCTGGCTTCGATCATCGAAGATGAAAAGAACTCGGCTGAAAAGCTGCCTCGTTACTTCCGAGCTCTCGACTTCCAGCCGAACAAGGAAGGCGTCGATAGCGCCGTCGCTGCGTTGGCTTTCGCTGGCACGCGACACGATGCTGCCGAAACAATGATCATCTCGGAGTCGGTCAAGCGTTTGAAGAACTACGACGCCAGCAACCCCGAGTCGGCTGCCGCCATGGAGAAGGCACTGGCCAAGCTGGC
Source organism: Blastopirellula marina (assembly GCF_002967715.1). Lineage (NCBI taxonomy): Bacteria > Pseudomonadati > Planctomycetota > Planctomycetia > Pirellulales > Pirellulaceae > Blastopirellula > Blastopirellula marina. The sequence continues at coordinate 326,705 of NZ_PUIA01000017.1, read as the reverse complement.
TGGTACGTCGATGTTTGTCGAATTGGTCGATCGCTTTCAGCTCAAGCAGCACTACGGCCAGCTCCGTGAGATGGCTATCGCTCAGCCTGAATCGGCTGTTGGTGTCGCTGCCGCCGATGTACTTCTGCGACGCGGCCAGAACGACTTGCTCGCCGATATTTTGACTTCTGGTACGCCAGAACAAAAGCTTGCACTCACGACGGCGATTTCCAATAGCAGCAGTGGTCAAGCGAATGCCTGGCTTCGCAAGACTCTGGACGACTCAAAGGCCGATCTGCAAGTTCGCCGCGCTGCGGTGAAGGGGTTGGCCAATAACGAGAAGTCCGCCAAGCAACTGCTGGAACTGGCCAAGAGCGGCAAGCTCGATCCCGAACTGATGCAGGCCGCGGCCGCTCCGCTGAAGATCGCCGTGTGGAATGATGTTCGCAGTCAAGCCGCCGAGATCTTCCCGCAGCCGCCATCCAAGGACAACAAGCCTTTGCCTCCGATGGATCAGCTGGTCAAGATGAAAGGGTCGGTCGATAACGGCAAGAAGGTCTTTACCACCGAAGGAACTTGCAATAAGTGCCATGTCGTTAACAAAGAAGGAAAGGAAGTCGGACCTGACCTGAGCGAAATCGGCTCGAAGCTGAGCCGCGAAGCGATGTTCGAGGCCATTCTTTATCCAAGTGCCGGTATCAGCCACAACTACGAAAACTGGGCGGTGCTGACCGATAGCGGGACGGCGATCGCCGGTTTGAAGACCAGTGAGACGGCCGATTCGATCACGATCACCAATGCCGAAGGGCTTGCCCGTACCATCCCCAAGGATGAAGTGGAAGAGATCCGCAAGCTTCCTATCTCTGTCATGCCGAACGATTTGCAGAAGCTGATGACGGTTCAGGAACTGGTGGATGTGGTCGATTACATCTCGACCCTGAAGAAGAAATAACGTCCCACGCACACAAGTGCGGGTCGATTGATTCCTTAAAGGCCGCGTGAACATCGCCGTTCACGCGGCCTTTTTGTTGGGTTTCTATCGATTCTGCGGAATTTTCTACATTCAGCACCTTCGCCCCAGGGTGACTTACGACCTAGAATAGAGGGTTTGCGTAGAATATGCGGCTCTCGCTGCATCCTCTCTCGACCTGCGATCATCCTTCAACCCAAGCCAGCCATGATTCGTTTCTGCTTTGCCGTTGTTTTGTTGGTCTCTTGCTGTGCCCCTGCATTGGCTCAAGACGCGTTTTTCCCGACAGCCGACTTGCTGCCCAAGAAGGAAATCGGCGCGACCCGCTATCTGAAACAGCACCGCAAGTTTGATGGCCGCGATGTGATTGTCGCCGTCTTCGATACCGGCTGCGATCCGGCCGCGCCAGGCCTGCAGGTCACTTCCGATGGCAAGCCTAAGATCATTGACATGATCGATGCCACCGGCAGTGGAGACGTCCGTACGACGACCATCCGCAAAGTGGAAGAAGGGCAGATCGAAGGACTCACGGGGCGCAAGCTGACCATTCCCGAGAAATGGGAAAACCCCAGTGGTGATTTTCGCGTCGGCATGAAGCCGGCCTATGAGCTCTTTCCAAAAAGTCTTATTCCGCGTTTGAGGTCTGAAAACCGTAAGCCGTGGGACGAAGCCGTTCGCGCAAAGATCGAACAGCTAACTCGCGAGCTGGAAGTATTCAACAAGGCCAATCCCAAGCCCAAGGGAGAGAAGCTGAAGCAGAAGAAGGAACTCGAAGCTCGGATCAAAGAATTGACCAAGCTGGGCGAGAACTGGAACGACCCAGGTCCCATCTACGACTGCGTGGTCTTCAACGATGGCAAGCAGTGGCAGGCCGCGATCGACACCGACGAAGACGGCGACCTGAGCGACGAGAAGCTGATGACCAACTACAAGGTCAAGCGTCAGTACTCAACCTTTGGCGAAGTCGACTTGGTAACGTTTGCCGTAAATATCTACCAGGACGGCGACGTGCTAAGCATCGTTTGCGATGCTGGCACGCACGGTACGCACGTCGGCGGGATCATCGCCGCCAACTATCCCGAATCGCCGGAACTCAACGGCGTGGCCCCAGGGGCACAGATTGTTTCCGTGAAGATCGGCGACACGCGTCTCGGGTCGAACTCGACTGGTATTGGTGAAGACCGAGGCCTGATTGCTGTGCTGGAAAACAAGTGCGACCTGATCAACATGAGCTACGGTGGTCCTTCGCCAGAATGGAGCACTGGGCGAACGGCTCGTTTGTTCTCCGAAATCGTGAATCGCTACGGCGTGATCTTCGTGGCCAGCGCCGGCAATAGCGGCCCTGCGTTAAGCACCGTCGGCGGCCCAGGCGGAACGACCTCAGCCATTCTCGGTGTCGGGGCGTATGTCTCGCCGGAACTGATGTCCACGGCATTTTCGGTACGTGAAGAGTTGGCGGAGAAACCTTTCACGTGGAGCTCACGCGGGCCAACGATGGATGGAGATCTGGGTGTCGATATCACAGCCCCCGGTGCGGCGGTTTCGCCTGTTTCTCGCTGGTCCCTCTCACCAGGCAGCCTGATGAACGGGACGTCGATGTCCTCTCCCAACGCGTGTGGCGGTGTCGCGCTGATCCTCAGTGGATTGAAGCAAGAGAAGATCGCCTACACTCCGGAATCGGTCAAACTGGCCATCAAAAACACCGCTCGCAAGCTAGAAACTGGTTCCGTCTGGGCCAACGGACACGGTCTGATCCAGGTCGATGCAGCCTTCGACTGGCTGGAAAATCACGGCAATGATGTCGAACCAGAAGTTCGCTATGAAGTTACTTTGCCAGGCATGCGTACCAGACGGGGTGTCTACCTCCGCGAAGCAGAGGAAGTCAAACGCGTCCAGGAGGTAACCGTCGAGGTCGATCCGCAGTTCAACGAAGACGCGAAGTTCGGCCCCCGCGCGGACTATCGCGCCGAGTTCTTCCTCAAGTGCGACGCCGATTGGGTGAAGATCCCTGAGCACTTTTACGTGAACCATGGTGGTCGCACTTTCAAGATGGAAGTCGATCCCCGAAACCTGAAACCGGGTGCGCACTTTGCATCGGTCGAAGGTTACTTTGCCGATCGGCCTGAAATGGGACCGCGTTTCCGCGTGCCAATTACCGTGTTGGTTCCTTCGCCAAAGAAGACGCCGACCCAGTTTCAAACGACATTGCACCTTCAGCCAGGTCAAATCGACCGCACGTTTATCGAAGTCCCTATGGGAGCAACTTGGGTGAACGTTCGTATGAAGCCCACCAAGGCAGACGATACCAAGCTGTACGTGTTTCATGCATTGCAGCGTCTGGAAGACCGGGCTTTCCCGACGATCGAAAAGCAAAGCTTCCTGCGGGTCGAGCCGGATGAGGTCACCGAAATAAGTTTCGCCGTGGCTGAAGGGAAAACCTTGGAAATGACCCTGGCCCAGTACTGGTCGACGCTAGGTCAAACCGAAGTTCAGCTGGATGCGACCTTCTATGGCATCATCCCTAGCCCAGCCGAATTGACCTGGGATGGTACGAACCCGATTCATCGGATCGATGTTCAGTCGAGCCTGTCGCCGGTGCAGATCAAGCCCAGCGCCAAGTTCGAGAAGCTGCGCAAGACGCTGCTTCCAGTAAAGAGTGAAGTCGTAGCCCTCGATCCCGAGCGAGATGAGTTTCCTCGCAAGCGTTTGAACTACGGCATCACACTGACCTACGAATTCACGCTAAGCGAAAAGTCGACCGTTACGCCAGAGCCGATCATTTGGGCCAACGGCTATGATCGCTATTCCGGCGGTGTGTATGTGATTTACGATGCCAACAAACGGGTCATAAAGACCGGATCGGGCGGACGCGATGCGACACTCGATAAGGGGAAGTACACCCTGACGTTCTTCTTCCGCCAAGAGGATCGCAAAAAAGTCCTGGAACTGGAAAGCATGCCGATCTGGCTCGATTACAAGATCAGCGGGCCAGGGATTCGCACGTTCGATACGCATGCCGATGCCGTGGAACAGTCCGGTAGTTTCAGTTCGACATGGTTACGTCCCGGACAACTGCTTCCGGTGTTCCTGACGACCAATCCGAAAGACTTGCCCAAGCAGGCCTCGCCAGGAGATTTGCTGCTTGGGGAAATTCAGTTTGGCGATCCCGACGCCAAGTTGGGTGGCGATGCCCGACGACCTGGCGGTTTTCCACTTCAGTACGTGGTTGCCGCGCAGCCGACACCCAAGCTGGAAACACCTGACCAGCCAAAGGAGGATGAGCCAACCCTGGAAGACAAGCTCTTCAATACCAAGCTGGCATACCTGAAAACGCTGAAAGATAAGAAGCAGAAGAAGGAATTCGATAAGCTGTTCAGCCAACTGAACAAGGAAAAGAAAAAACATGTCCCCCTGCTGCAGGCCAAGTTGATCTTGCTGGACGAGAACGATCGCAAGGATCATCTGCCGGAAGTGGTGGAGTCAGCCGACGAACTGCTCAAGGCGATCCCGGTTAGCAAGGTCCGAAGCTACTTCGCCCAGCGCCGCGATCCCGAGACCGACAAAGAAAAGCAGCAGATGAAGGAGATGACCGAGCTAAAGGAAACGATCATCGATGCGCTTTACCGCAAGGCCCGGGCCATTGCCTATATGGATTTGCCGATGGATGATCCAGAACATCCCGAGAACAAAGACATCCGCAAAGAACCGAAAGACGACAAAGAGCGAGCCGAGTTGTTCGAGAAAGCGTATGGTGATCTTGAGAGCTGGGTCGATACCACCGATAAGAAGTACGCTCTTCTTCACTTGCGGCGATTACGTCGCCTCGATCGTCAGGCCGAAGCACTGCAACTGCTCAACAAGCTGATCGCCGACGATCCGACGAACCTGTTGCTGTACAAGAAACGCAGCGACATCTACGCTGAATTAGGCTGGGACTTCGCCGAGAAGTACGAGGAAAAGTGGCGAAAACTCCGCAAACGAGAGGCGTACCTCCCAAACTGAGAGTCGAGATCAACGAGGGGGTTAAGGGGAATTATTCGCTATTAAAACGAATTCTCCCCGCTGTGGGGTGATCGAATCTTGCCGTTTTGCCCGAATTGAGAAATAATGCACTTGGGTTGAGATAAGACTCCCTGCCTGCCTACATAGCCTCCTTCTGGTGATCTATGAAATCGGTTTTCTGCGCCTACATGGCTTTAATCTCCTTGGCATTGCTGACAACCACAGCGGTGGCCGACGAGAACGATATTGATTTTGGTCGCGATATTCGACCAATCCTCTCTGGCAAGTGTTTTCATTGCCACGGCCCCGATCCTGAATCGCGCGAGGCCGGGCTGCGCCTCGATCTGGAAGCGGATGCCAAGGTCGAACTTGATAGTGGCCTGATAGCGATCGTCCCTGGCAAGGCAGACGAAAGCGAATTGCTGGCTCGGATCATCACCGACGACGAGTCGATTCGCATGCCTCCTCCCGAGATCGGCAAGCAATTGTCAGATCGGGAAGTGAAGCTCATTCGCAAGTGGATCGAGCAGGGGGCCCCCTATGCGCCACACTGGTCTTTTACCGCTCCCAAGAAGCACACGCCACCTAAAGTCGAAAAAGCAGACTGGGTAAAGAACGACATCGACGCGTTCATTCTCAAACGACTCGAAGAAGAAGGGCTCACGCCCAACGACGAAGCGGATAAGTACGCCCTGGCACGCCGCGTTTCCTTTGCCCTGACAGGTCTCCCCTTGTCGATCGAAGAAACCGAAGCGTTCGTCAACGACAACTCCCCCGAAGCTTACGAAAAGCTGGTCGATCGGTTGCTGGCCGATCCTGCCTACGGTGAACGCTGGGCCCGCGTCTGGTTGGACATTGCCCGATACGCAGATTCAATGGGTTATGAAAAAGATAGCCCTCGCACGATCTGGCCCTATCGCGACTGGGTGATCAAAGCCATCAACGAGAACAAGCCGTTCGATCAATTCAGTATCGAGCAACTTGCCGGTGACCTGCTAACTGATCCAACCCAAGAGCAGATTATTGCCACAGCGTTTCATCGCAACACGATGACCAACACCGAAGGGGGGACCAACGACGAAGAGTTCCGCAACGCGGCTGTGGTCGATCGCGTGAACACGACGATGCAGGCCTGGATGGGGCTGACGATGGAGTGTGCCCAGTGCCACACGCACAAGTACGACCCCATCACCCAGAAGGAATACTTCGAGTTCTTCGCGATCTTCAATCAAACCGAAGACGCCGACCGCGGCGACGAGGCTCCGTTGCATTCGTGGTTTACTGAAGAGCAGAAAGCAGAGAAAGCCAGTATCGAGTCGCAACTGGAAGAAGCAAAAGCGAAGCTGAAGACGATTCTGGAAAACTCGACCGACATCGCTTTGTCTGACAATGTGCCGAACGTGGGACGCTATGTACGCGTCGAGAATGTCTCGGACAGTGGCTTTCTGCACATCGCCGAGGTGCAGGTCTTTTCTGGCGAAAACAACGTTGCCATCAAGGGCAAGGCATCCCAAAGCAGCGTCGACTACAACGGTCCGCCGAATCTGGCCATCGATGGCAATACCAACGGCGACTTTGCCGGAGCGATGAGCACGACCCACACCAAGCAAGAGAAGAATCCTTGGTGGGAAGTTGATCTGGGGGCCAATACCACGATCGATAAGGTCGTGATTTGGAACCGCACCGACGGTGACCTGTTCAATCGAATGACGTCTTGCCGCGTGATCATTCTCGACGAGAATCGTCAGCCGGTGTGGGCTGGGCGAGTCGATTCCCCCTTCAATCCGAGTGCCGAGTTCATTCCGCCGAAATCGGTCGACGGCATGGACGAGCGGGCCCGGACCGAACTGGCTGCTTACCTGAAAGGGAATTCTCCGGAATTAGAGAAACAAAAGAAGCGGATCGCTAGTCTGGAGAAGAAACGGGACGGCATCAAGCCGATTACCACGCCCGTGATGAAGCAGCTACCCAACGACAAGTATCGCAAGTCGCACATTCAGATTCGCGGCAACTATCAATCGCACGGCGATGAAGTGACTGCCAGCGTGCTCGACAGTTTCCATGCTTTCCCAGAAACAGCCCAGACCGATCGTCTCTCGATGGCCCAGTGGCTGGTTAGCAAAGAGAACCCGCTGGCTGCCCGCGTGGTCGTTAACCGTCATTGGGAGCAGTTGTTTGGGATTGGCATTGTCGAAACAAGCGAAGACTTCGGTTCGCAGGGAGAGTTGCCAACCCATCCGATGCTGCTGGATACGCTAGCCGTCGAACTGATGGAACACGACTGGGATACAAAGTGGTTGGTCAAGCAAATCGTAATGAGCCAGGCCTTCCGTCAGTCGGCCAAGGCAACACCAGAGAAGCTAGAACGTGATGCCCGGAACCAGTTGGTATCGCGTGGACCGCGCGTGCGATTGTCGGCTGAAATGGTTCGCGACCAGGCGCTCGCGGCGAGTGGCCTGCTCAGCGAAAAGATGTACGGTCCAGCCGTTCGTCCGCCACGACCCAACCTCGGACTGAAAGCGGCGTTCGGCGGAGATACCGACTGGACGACAAGTTCCGGCGAGGATCGCTACCGCCGCGGCCTCTACACCATGTGGCGACGAACGACCCCTTATCCTTCGATGGCGACGTTCGACGCCCCAAGCCGTGAAGTTTGTACCATTCGCCGCATCACGACCAACACGCCGCTCCAGGCGTTGGTGACGCTGAACGATCCCGTGTACATCGAAGCCGCTCAGGCCCTCGGACGCAAAGTTTGGGAGCAGAAAGATCTTTCCTTGGAAGAGAAGGTCGTCGACGCTTTCCGCCGTGTCTTGAAACGGCCTCCGAGCGACCAGGAGAAGACGCGATTGGTTCAGTTGTACGAGCTGGCCAAGTCTCAGTACGCGGCGATGCCTGAGGAAGCGACCAAGCTGGCAACCGATCCGCTGGGCCCACTGCCTGAAGGTGCTACTGCCGATGAGCTTGCTGCCTGGACCATCATGGGCAACGTGCTTTTGAACCTGGACGAAACGCTGAACCGATAACGCCCCGAAGGCCGTCCTTCGAGATAATAAATCGAACGAGAGAAAACGATGAATCCATTCCATCGACCTTTGCAGAACATTACGCGTCGATACTTCCTCTCGCAGTGTCAGGCTGGCCTGGGTGGTCTCGCGCTCAGTTCGCTCTTGGGTGGCGTGGCCAGTGGTGCCAAGCGGTCGGGAAGCAATCCGATGGCTCCGGTGCAGCCTCACTTTCCGGCCAAGGCAAAGTCGGTGATCTATTTGCACATGACCGGCTCGCCACCGAATCTCGATTTGTTCGACTACAAGCCCGAACTGATCAAGCACAACGATCAAGACTGCCCCGCCGAGTTCTTCGAAGGCAAAGAATTCGCGTTCACCAAAGGCACGCCCAAGCTAATGGGGACGCCGCATAAGTTCCGCAAGGTCGGCCAGTCCGGCCTCTGGATGTCGGACGCGCTGACGCACCTGGAAGAAGTTGCCGACGATCTGTGCTTCATCCACTCCATGAACACCGATCAGTTCAACCATGCTCCGGCCGAGCTATTGCTGTTCACCGGCTCGCCACGGCTGGGGCGTCCTTCCATGGGATCATGGGTGACCTATGGTTTAGGCTCCGAGAACGCGAACCTGCCTGGCTTTGTAGTGCTTGTTTCCAGTGGCGTGAATCCGGCTGGCGGTAACAGCGACTGGGGCAGCGGTTTCCTGCCGTCGGTCTACCAAGGCGTACAGTGCCGTTCGAAAGGGGATCCGGTTCTCTATCTGAATAATCCTGCCGGCATGGGCAAGGATATGCGGCGGGTGACCCTCGACGCGATGAACGATCTGAACGCGATGGAGCTCGAGCGGATGGGGAGTCCCGAAACGGAGACGCGCATCAGCCAGTACGAGTTGGCCTTCCGCATGCAGATGGCCGCGCCCGAGGCAATGGACCTGAGCAAGGAAACGCAGACGACCCTAGATGCCTACGGAGCCAAGCCGGGCGAATCGAGCCTGGCCAACAACTGCCTGCTCGCGCGACGCCTGGTGGAACGTGGCGTTCGTTTCGTGCAACTGTTCGACTGGGGATGGGATTTCCACGGCACCAGTGCGGCGACTGGTTTGCAAGGTGGTTTACGAGACAAGTGTGCTACGATGGATCAGCCGGTCACCACGCTTATCAAAGACCTGAAACAACGCGGGCTACTCGAAGACACGCTGGTGATCTGGGGTGGTGAATTCGGTCGTACACCATTCCGTGAAGGACGCACGGCCGGTAGCAACGTTCTGGGACGCGATCATTACCCCGATGTCTTCACTCTGTGGATGGCAGGTGGTGGGGTTAAGCCTGGGTTCTCGTACGGTTCCAGTGATGATCTGGGCTTCAAGGTGGCCGAAGACAAAGTGCACATCCACGATCTTCAGGCAACCATCATGCACTGCTTGGGCATGAACCATGAACGCCTAACCTATCACTTCCAAGGTCGCGACTTCCGTTTGACGGACGTTCACGGCCACGTTGTTCACGATATCCTGGCGTAGTCGCGGCTACTCTTCGTCGGTCCCTTCGGCGACCAACCCCTTGATATTCCTGGCGTATATCCACGACGTTTTGTCCGTACGGATATGCGTCTCGCCAGTTATCAGGCCGTCGCGAGCGAGCGTTTTGAGTTCCGCCAGACGAAAAGGGCCTGACTCCTGAAACTTGGGCGGGAACTTCACATAGAACTCGGTCAGGTCGGGCTTGGCATCTTTGGGAGGTTCTGGAGCGCGCAGCGGTGTCTTCCGCTTTTCGCGGCCAGGATATTTGTTCTTCTTCTTCTTGCTCTCTAGTAGTGGTTTAAGAGTTGGGAAGATTTCGCCGAGCTTCTGAAAGATCTGTTCCGCCTTCATGGGGGTGACCTGAGGGATAGGTGGGCACTTCCGATAGCGTTCCAAATTGACATACGCCTGGCGATCCGCTTGGTTCTGCAAATTAGATCGACTTCATTTGATATTCATCTGCTCTTAACCTGCTAGCGAAGATAGCACCTCTAGGAGGAACAAGTAGAGTTGATATTGCTTCGTTTGGGGGAAAAGGGAATCATCTGGTTTCGCGCCTTCCACCGCTCCAAATTCGGCGTAAGAAGCACCATTGGCCTGAGCAACACCCCCAGTTCAGTATCCATATGATCACGGTCGTCCCGTTGGGGTGGCTTCGAGCAAGCGAGCGACACCTGTGAAATAGGGTGACGATCGCGAATATATGAAACAGGGAAGTTCACGAAGGCTATGACCCGTCTGAAGTATGATCCATGGATTTTGTCGCTTCATCTCATTGACGCCAACGGTCCACGGCGCGTCATGATGACGCCGGATCGCTTGTCCGAAATTCTCTCGGAAGGCCGCCAGATTGATTCGATCCACTCGGTACATGCCCGAGGTATCGGTGCCGATCCTGGCGAGCTTTCCCAACTGGTCGACCATGGTCGTATGATCGCATTGACCGGATTCCCTCAGCGCGTCCTCTTCACCAGTGGCGAGGGGATGATGCGGCAAGAGGTGGAAGAAGTCTTCCGCGCGTTCACAACCATCGAGTTTGCCCTGCCCAAGGATCTGCGTAACCAACTGCTGCCGTTTCAATCGACCGACGAAGAGCTTCTGTCGGACCTGCTGGAAGTGTGGCTGAGAACCATCGAATACTACGCACGCGTGAAAAGCGCCTGGCAGTTGTCGTCGGAACTGGTCGTACGGATTCCTCAAGGCAATCTGTCGATCGACTTGGTGGGCCGTTTGGATCAACTGAGTTGGCGGGGGGCCTTCCGCGTGCAGCGCAGCGGTGGGGCTAGTGCGTTCTCGCTGGAACAACAACAGGCCGACTACGGCATGAAGTTGTGTGAAGAACCGTATCGCGTAATGACATTCGGCGCGTGCGGTCAAATGACCGGCTGCAGCGGCCAGCATCGGCAACGGGTTTATTTCGGTAGCCTGGAAGAAGACACCCTTCGCGGACTATGGGAAGGGGCGTCGATGGAAGCATGGAGAAAAAACCGCACCGAAAGCGAGTGCCAAGGCTGTCCCGGTTTGGGCAGCACCTTGCGACGGCCTTCGTTGATTTCGATCTATGATTCGGTCGGGGAACAACGCTTCCACGAATACCCCCAGCAGCAGTTGCGGAAGATTGCCGACGAATCGGAAGGCCGATCGACTTCTCGTAGTGCATCGCGCACGATCTTCTGCTCGCCGCGCAAAGCTTCCTAGCGCATAAAAGAGGCAGCCTGATATTTCAGGCTGCCTGAGGATAGCTTCTGTCGCCTGGCGTAGATGCCAAGTCAGATCGATTTACTTCGCCGGGGTGGGGCTCTTGTCTTTGTCGGGGTTGGGCGTGCTGAGGTCGATCTCGACTTTGCCAGTTCCTTCGAAGCCAGCTTTCGGGGTGCCGTCTTCGTTCAGGCCATCAACGGTCCACAGAACTCCACGAGCGACCAGGCTCAGCCAGTCGTCGTTGTTCATCGTTTCATTGAAGTGCCCCAGGGTGGTCGAGAAAGTCTTGGTCCCTTCGTACTCGTTGCACCAGATCACGGAGTGATCCTTCTTGGTGTCGACGCCGTAGGCCTTGGCCAGCGGCGTGGCCGAATCCCATGTCTTCTCGATCTTGTAAAGCTCGCCCCGTTCGACCTTCCAGTTTTGCGGAAAGCCCTTCATGATCGGGTGATCTTCTACCAGGGTGATCACGTCCAGCGGGTGCTTGCCTTCGTGGCTGGTGCTTCGCATGCCGATCAGCTTGCGCCATTCGTCGGTCTTGGCATTGCGGTAGCTGTGCATCGAGCAGTGAATGAAGATCGCCGGAATCTTGTTCTCGGTGTGAGCTTTGACGATACCTTCGACGAAGGCCACGTCTTCGACAGCGCCATAACATTCGTTGTGTACGACCAGGTCGTACGGCTTGATCCAGTCATGGTTCAGGTAAACGGGAACCTTGATCATTCGATCTTCACCGGCCAGGGCCACGTCCCAGTCGATGCTCACACGCTGGCTGAGCCCTTGCGTGATGATCTTGATCTGGTTCGGGTAGTCGTGACAGCAACCGCCGGTGATCAGCAGCGCCTTCAGCTTGGCCTTTTCTTCCGCTTGGGAAGTGGCGGAGATTGCCAAGACGAATAGCATCACCAGCAAGGGGCGAACAAAGCGAAACGTCATGAGGGGAATTCCTTGATAAGTAACAAGATTGGCTGGAAAGAGGACCACGGAAGACGCGAATAAGGCACCAATCCCTTCAGACGATGCCCATTCGCGCAGTTGTGGTCGCTTCTTAAAGTTCACTTCTATTTGGCGTTACTGGGGGCCGTGGGGCCATCGAGGTCGCCCAGGGCGAACTGGATGCCGTCGAGATAGAACTTCAGCATCTGGGGGTTCCAGTAGATCTCTTCGCGATGTCCCAGCGAACTGTAGAACACGCGACCGTCACCCCATTTGCGAACCCACGAAACGGCGAAGTCACCGTCCTTGCGATGGATGCCTCCCTTGTCCATGTTCGTGTTGTCGACATCCAGCGAAAGCAGCACGTGCAGCGCATCGCGGGAGTAGGGATCGCGGAACTGGTAGATCTCGTCGACGATCGAGAAGTTCTCGCCACCGAAAGCGGCCATCAGTGGGTGCTCAGGATCATCGACCTTGATGCCTACCTTTTCGTGCCAGGGGTGGCCGTGGAAGTAGCCGCCGATCAGCTTGCCGAAATCTTCCCAGTGGTAATTCGCATCGCTGGCCGCATGAAAGCCGACCAGGCCTTTGCCGCTGGAGACGAAGTTCAGCAGGCTTTCACGGAACATTTTCTCCGCGTCTTCCTTGTTCATCTCTTTGCCGGCCGCAGCCAGCTTGGCGATGTCCTCGTCGCGAGGTTTGATCCACGAACCGGTCGTATTGACCATCACGACGGCGTCGTAGTCTTTCAGCGTTTCCGGAGCGAGCAGCGTCAGGTCGTTGGTAATATGAGCGTCGAAAGCACCGGTCTTTTCACCTAGCATCTTCACGGCCATCGCACCCACAGGGATCGAGCTATGGCGGAAACCATCGTAGCGAGTAAAGACCAGCACGTTGTGTTTCTGCTTCGGGTCGACGCGCGGCTTCTCGGGCAAAGCTTCTTCGATCTTGGCCAGTTGATCTGGCGTGACCAGTTCGCGAATGAACACATTGCGGAAGTAAAGCGTGTTACCGTGATTCTGTAGTTCGATCTGACCGGTGCGGTAGATCGGCTTGTCGCGTTCCCAGTAGTTTTCCAGCACGACATCGTCGGTCACTAGCTTACCGTTCAGCTTGACGGTAACGCGGTCGCCGATCATGCGGATAAAGAACGTGTTCCACTCGCCGGCCGGGTTGTCGGCGGTAACTAGCGGTTGGCTGGGGTTCTTCTGGTTGTTGAACAACCCGCCGGAACCGACACCCTTTTCGTTGGCAGGGTCCCAGATCTGAACTTGTGGGCTACCGCGCAGGTAGATGCCGCTGTCACCTTTTTCTTTGATTTTGAAGTCGACGTACATTTCGAAGTCGGCATAGTCTTTATCCGTGCAGAGACTTTGCCCTTTGCCGTCGAAAACCAGAGAGCCATCTTCGACCTGCCAATGCTCGCGCATCGACTGGTCGGCTTGGGCTTGGGCCGCCGACATCTCTTCCTGCGACATCTCGGACCGCTTCTTCGGATTGGCAACCAGGCCTTTCCAGCCTGACAGGTCCTTGCCGTTGAACAGTTGCTTGAAGCCATTAGGGGGTTGATTCAAAGCAGGCTCTTCGGCGAACACAAACGAGGCCATGCTCAGCAGCAGGCCAACGCAACACACCAGACGCAACATAGACAAGTTTCTCCTCAGAATGTTTTCAGGCGGGAACGAGGCATGGAAACTGCCCCCAATGGGTAGGCTGCCGAGGCATATCACTCGGGCAGGGTGGGCTGAAAGACCGCCAACCATCATAATCGGTGGCATAGGCCAAGGGAATCAAATGTGAAGCTTCCTGCGCTGAAACGGGATTATCCCATGGAAATAAGCCCTTTTTGCCCATCATGAAACGTTTTCTCCAGCATCTGTACGCCAAATCGATCTACTGGCCCTCGTACGTCTACAACTGGACGATGATCCGGCGGCTCAAGTGGTGGCGGTGGTACGACGAAATCGACCAGCACGTTTTCGTCGGGGCGGTCCCCTCGCGCAAAATGGCCGTAGATCTGGCCGAGAGCGGTATCAAAGGGGTGATCAACACCTGTCACGAATATGAAGGTCCGCTCGACATCTATAAGGAACATGGCGTCGAACAGCTTTACCTGCCCACGGTCGACTTCACGCCACCCAGTGTCGAAGACATCGAGGAAGGGGTTCGCTTTATCGAGCGGTTCGTGGCCGAAGAGAAGGATGTTTACGTTCACTGCAAAGCCGGGAGAGCTCGCAGCGCGACGATCGTCCTGTGCTGGTTGATGAAAGCCAAAGGGATGAATCCCGAGCAGGCCCAGGTTTACCTTCTGGAAAAGCGACGCCAGGTACTAGCGACCCTCTATCGGCGTCCAGTCGTGCAAGAGTATTACCGGCAACTTCAGGAAACGTCGAAAGCGTAGCGGTCGCTTAAATGGCCCCGCCAGCGCGGTTGGCTTCTTCCATTGCTTCGAGCAGCCCACGAACGAGAAATTCGCCGCAGTAGATCGTCACCAGAATCGGCAAGATCACGGTGAAGAAAAGCGTGGCCAGCGAGATCACTACCTTCGACCAGGCCGGGTACTTGGGACTCAGCCACAGCAGTGGCAAGCCCAGCGGGCCAATCGATAGGATGACGATCCAGATGATCGTATGGCTGCGCACGGCTGCCCGAATGCTCGGGGGTAGGCCGGCATCAATGGTCCGCTCAACTGGCAGAGAAGCCTCAGGGGCAACCGCGGGAAGCTGAGGCTTGTCGAGAACTTCGATCTCGTTGTTCATGACCATATAGGGGGTAAAACGCGTGCGCAATCACTGCCCAAAGTGTAGGTCACCTGCCAGAAAACGCAAATTGCAATCGTGGGATGATTAACCAGGACTTAATACGGACACGTTTTCACCGCCGGGCCTGTTGCCTATGACTTCACCTCGATAGGCAAGGCATCGATCTTGGCGGCCAGGATAAAGTCGTTTTCGCTCAGTCCGCCGATCGCATGCGTCCAGATCTCGATCGAAACGTTCCGGTACCCGGCGATGTGCAGATCGGGGTGATGTCCGTCTTCTTCGGCCACCTCGGCCACCTTATTGAAGAAGGTCATGCCGGCCATAAAGTTCTTTACCGTCCAGTCTTTGCGGATGCGTTGACCTTCGTGCGTCAGGTACCAGCCGTCGAGCTTCGCCAACTGATCATTGGCTTCGTCCAAGGTACATGGATCGACGCCCCCTTCGCAGGGCTTGCATTTTTTCTGCGTCAGTTGATCTGGCGTTTGGATATCCATTGTGGGAAGTCCCTTCATGAAAAAAGTCCTGACGCTCGTACGAGGCCAGGGCGTGGTTATCTTCGGATGGCCTCTGCGTTCATTCTTCCGAATCACCGGAGGCGAATCAAACAAAAAGGGGGAGCCTACGAGACGGGATCCATGTCCGGAGCAGGCTCCATCATCTCTGGCTTGTCGTCTTTCTTCTTTTGGTCGTCCGACTTTTCTTTGTCGGCGTCTTTCAGTTGTTCGGCCACTTTGGAAGCGGGACCGGCAATGGTGTCGGTCTTGCCACCTTCCTTGGTGTTCTGGATTTCACGCCAGGCTTCGTTGGCATCGTAGGCATCCAACTCCATCTTTAGGTGATCGCGAATCTCGGCGGCGGCTTCGTCACCACCGGCGACTTCGACGGCCTTCTTCGACCATTTGCGAGCTTCTTCGAACTCCCCCTTTTCGGCATGGGCCGCAGCCAAGGTCGAAAGGATGTGAGCTTGCGAGTAGTCGGTCGCTTCGCAGGCCTTCACCGCGTACTGGAGTGCCTTCTCGCCATCGCGAACGTTGTCTTTAGTGGAGGTCGCCAGAACCCAAGCCAGGTTATTCAGGATGCCTCCTTCTTCATCGTCTTGGATCTTGAGCGCTGCCAGGTAGGTTTCAACCGCTTCGGCATGCTTGCCGTAGGAAAGCAGGGCGTCGCCTTTACCACGCAGAGCGATGATGTTGTCGGGCTCGATCTTGAGAACCTGGTCGTATACTTCGACCGCCTTGCGAGGTCGCTTGTCGGCCTGGTAAAGGGTTGCCAGTTGCAGGGCGATCGTGGCGTTGTCGCTGTTGCGGATCTGGAGGGCTTCCAGGTCACGAATCGCTTCGGCGAACTTCCCTTCCTGAGCGTACAGCGTGGCCCGCATTAACAGAGCCTGCATGTTTCCGGTATCGGCGGCCAAGGCACGTTCGACATCTTGCAGGGCCGACTTGTAGTCTTGGCGTTCCACATACAAGCTTGCCCGCATCAGCAGGGCAGGGACCGAACGCGGGGCGAGAACGAGCACCTGATCCAAGTCTTCGATCGCGGCGTTCAGGTTACCGGCCATCGTCTTGAACTGGGCTCGCAGCAGGTAGCCAATCGGCGAGTTGGGATTCGCTTGAATGATCTGATCGACCGCTTTGATCGCTTCGTCAAACTCGCCCAGTCGGGCAAACGCTCGGGCGTAAGCTTGCAACGAAGTCAGATCGCCGGGGGCCAGTTGTTCGGTTACGACCTTCAGGTCGGCCAGTGCCTCCTGGAACTTTTCTTGTTCCAGGTACATCAGTCCGCGAAGGCGGTAAGCGTCGGCATTGTTTGGGTGTGCTTCAATGGCTTTGGTCAGCACATCAATCTGAGCGTCGGGGCCTTCGGCGAATACTAACGAGACGACCAATGCCTTCGAGAGGGGCTCGCCGGTCCCTTTCAATAGTTCGATTGCCTTGTTGATGCTCTTCTTGGCCTCATCACGATCTCCGTCGGGCAGCAGCAGAAGTCGAGCTTTCAGAAAGTGGAGCATGCCAACCGAGTCGTCATACTTCAGGCCCTTGTTGACCTCGGCGACTGCCTTGCCGCGCAGGTCTTTCCAGTCCTTGCGCTGTTGGGCTTCTTCGAAGATCCCTTTGCCCATCGCTTCCGCTCGCTGGTAGCGAACCGAAGTGAGCAATTGTTTTGCGAAGACCTGGTCTTCCTCGTGCAGCCCTTTGTCCAAGGCCGATTCGCAGAGCTCGGCGACCTGGGCCAGGTCATCCATTCCTTCCGCATCGAGTTTCAAATCGACCGCTTTATCGAGATCGGCTTGGCCGGCGTAATCCTCAGCCGACAGCGGGAGGGTCAGGAAGCCACAAAGCAATGTGGCAACCACGAAGAGGGAGAATCGCCCAACCATGATGTTTTATCTAACTCCGTGAGAACATTTTGTAAGCGGATTCGCGTAGAATGTTATTCTAAGCAATTAGGCAGACCTTGCCACGACGAGAATTCGGGGAATTTATTTCGATCTGGTAATTTGCGAAGATGCGATTACCGGGACGACTGGCCAACGGAGACGCATGATGCTCGCAGGATATCGCCGAAGTGTGTCGCTTTCGATTGCGCTAGGAGCGTTGCTGCTTGGTTGTCGGCAAGAGCCGGTCGCCGAGATTCACGCCCCCCAAGGCGAAGCCGCCCAGGCTGCTGATCCTGTGTCTTTACCACCTGAGAGTTGGCCCTGGTGGCGTGGGGAAGATCGCGATGGCATCGCCCATCAACCGGTCGCCGACTTCCAGTGGACGAGCCAGCCGAACGTTGTTTGGAGTGCTAAAATCCAGGGTTTGGGGCATTCTTCCCCCATCATCGTCGGTGACAAAGTCTTTATCACAACGGCCGATGCCAAGCAGGAAACCAAGTCGCTGGTTTGCTACGAGACCGTCATGGGGAAGCCGAACTGGACCACCACGGTCCATCAAGGCGGCTTCATGCGGACGCATCAAAAGAATTCCCAGGCATCGGCCACGCCAGCCACCGATGGCAGCTACATTTTCACCGCTTTCGTGGTGAAAGATTCGTTATACGTCACGGCGATTGATCTCAAGGGACAAATCGTCTGGCAGAAAGAGGCCGGACCATTTCAAAGTCAGCATGGTTATGGGAGTTCGCCGATCATTTACGACTCGTACGTGATCGTTTTGGCCGACTCCGATGGCCCTGGCTTCCTGGCCGCCCTGCGTCGAGACACGGGAGATATCGTCTGGCGCGTAGGTCGTTCGAACGAACCAAGTTACGGCACCCCCATACTCGCCGAGTTGGCCGGCAAGCAGCAGATTCTCGTGGGCGGAACTGGGAAGACATCGGCCTACGATCCCGAGAACGGCAGCCTCCTGTGGGCGGTTAATGGTCCTGCGAAGACAACGGCCAATACCCCAGCCGTGGCCGGAGACCTCGTGATTTCCACCGGAGGCTATCCCCAGAATGGCTCGTTGGCCGTCCGAGTCGATCCAAGCGGGGATGGAAGCCAGGTCGAGATCGTATGGGAGGCCAGGGAGCGCATCTACGTTCCATCCCCTCTGGTGCACGATGGAAAGGTCTTCGCCGTCAACGATGATGGAATCGGCCTCTGCTACGACGCCCAGACGGGCGAGCGACTCGCCAGAAAGCGAATTGGCGGTAACTTCAGTGCTTCATTGACTTTATACGGAGATCACATGCTGGTTCCCGACGAGGAAGGGATGATGCACGTCTTTGATGCAACTCCTGAATTCAACTCCGTTGCCCAGTTTCATCTCGAAGGGAGCGGATTCGCCAGCCCGGTCTTTGCCGGCGGAAAGCTGTTTTGGCGAACCTCGACCCATCTCTATTGCCTGGCTCCCTCTTCTTAATTCAAGAGCCAGACAAAAATCCAGTTCGAATGGGTGGCGTCTTCGCAAATCGGGGCTAGCTCCCTCTTTTTCCAACATTCTGATGATGACTCGTGACATCAATTTGCCGTAAGGTGTTTATTTTCAATGGCTTAAGGCAAGGGGTATCAAGGTGTTTTAATAGCTCAATTTGATTATAATTCTTTTGACAATAGGGGTCGGGATCGTTATATTGATCACTCAATGGATAAGGCTGCTTCTATCCAAAGCAGTCCATTTCCTGCCATTACCTACCCGAATTTGCCTACCTTTTTGACGATGGCCGAGTTTAGCGGCGATCGTTTGAAGATTCACGACGCGTTTAACTCCCTTGCGCTTCACACATCAGGGGTTCGACGCGGATCCTTCCGTTTCACTTGAATTCGTTGAAACCTTTCCTCGGTTCAAGTCATACCCAAGAAGCTGAACACACAAAACTGTTGGAGATGGTCATGAAGAAGTGCAAGGGGAACCCGCTGAGTCGACGTAATTTTCTGACCGTCGGTGCTGCGGCCGGTCTGGGGCTGAGCATGTCCGACATGTTCCGCCTGCAAGAAGCCCAGGCAGAAATCAAGAATTACGATTTCATTGAAGCCAAGGCGAAGAGTGTCATTCATATCTACCTGCCGGGTGGTGCCGCTCAGCAAGAGCTGTGGGATCCGAAGCCATTTTCGCCCATCGAATATCGTGGCGAAATGAAGACCGTGAAGACCAACACCGGCGAATACTTCAGCGAAGCTCTGCCCAAGACCGCTCAAATCGCCGACAAGCTTTGCATCATCCGTTCGATGAGCCATGGTGAAGCCGCTCACGAACGTGGCACGCACAACATGTTCACCGGTTACCGTCCGAGCCCCGCTTTGAAGTTCCCCAGCTTCGGTGCGGTGATCAGCCACGAGTACGGTCCGCGTAAGAATCTGCCTCCTTACGTTTGCGTACCTAACGTACCCAACGAATACGCAGGCACTGGCTACCTCAGCTCTTCCTTTGCCCCGTTCTCGCTCGGTTCCGATCCAGCCAGCGGTGGTTTTAAGGTTCGCGACCTCAGCCTGCCAGGCGGCGTGGATGACGCTCGGTTCTATCGCCGTCGCTCGGCCCTGGATGCCGTCAACAACTACTTCGCTCAGAAGAATGAGTCGGATCAGGTTGCGGCCATGGATACCTTCTACGAACGAGCTTACAGCTTGGTTTCGTCCCCGGAAGCTCGGGAAGCATTCAACATCGATGCCGAAGATGCCAAGATTCGCGACGAATACGGTCGTAATACGGCTGGTCAGCGTATGCTGATGGCCCGACGTCTGGTTCAGTCCGGCGTTCGTATGGTCACCCTGACCTACGGCGGCTGGGACATGCACCAACGCATCACCGACAGCATCAAGCGTCAGGTTCCTGAATTCGATCAGGCATTCACGGCGTTGATCAACGATCTGGATCGCCAAGGCATCCTGGATGACACGTTGGTCATGGTGTCCTCGGAATTCGGTCGTACGCCGAAGATTAACAAAGACGCCGGTCGCGATCACTGGCCGAAAGTCTTCAGTGTGGCATTGGCCGGTGGTGGCCTGAAGAAGGGCTACATCCACGGGGCCTCCAACGCCACCTCGAGCGAACCAGAACTCGACCCAGTCGGTCCAGAAGATCTTGCCACCACCATGTACCACCAGCTGGGCATCGTGGCTGACAAGGAATTGATGGCACCTGGCGATCGTCCGATTGAAATCGTTGACGGTGGTAAGGTCATCAAAGACCTGCTGGCCTAACTTATAGAAACTGGCGTCGCCAAGGCAGAAAATCCTTCGTCTTTGCGAGTGCTGGGTTAGAATAAATCAATCGGCCTGGGCATGTTTGCCCAGGCCGAACCTATCATCCCCGCC
This sequence comes from Blastopirellula marina, assembly GCF_002967715.1. Taxonomy (NCBI): domain Bacteria; kingdom Pseudomonadati; phylum Planctomycetota; class Planctomycetia; order Pirellulales; family Pirellulaceae; genus Blastopirellula; species Blastopirellula marina. Next base: position 306,089 of record NZ_PUIA01000017.1, on the reverse strand, counting down.
TTAAAGCGTGAGTTTGGTTACCCGCCAGCTACCGACTCTCGTTTCCTCCCCCACTGATTTGAACCTTTCATCTGGACGCGGTACTGTCATGAAACGCCTCCACGTTCTTCTATTGGCTACGGTCATCACGACGTTGATCTCAGCTAACCTCCTGGCTGCCAAGCCAGCTTTCTCGCGGATTGTTCCCCCGGGCTTCCAGCGTGGTCAAGAGATCACGGTGACGCTGCAAGGGGATCGCTTGAAAGATGCCCAGGAGATTCTCTTCTTCGAGCCTGGCGTCACGATGAAATCGATCGAGCCAGAAGACGACAAGAAGGTGAAAGTGACACTGAACGTCACGCCTGATTGCCGTCTTGGCCAGCACGGCATGCGACTGCGAACGGCTACCGGGCTGAGCGACGTGGTGTTGTTCTATGTTGGGGCCCTACCGGAAATCGAAGAGAAAGAACCCAACAACGATTTCAAAGAACCACAAGCCGTCGAGATGGGAACTACCGTCAACGGCATCATTCAGAATGAAGACGTCGATTACTTCGTGATCGAAGCCAAGAAGGGGCAGCGCATCACGGCCGAACTGACCGGTCTACGATTGGGTCTGACCTTCTTCGATCCGTACGTTGCCATCCTCAATGAACAACGTTTCGAGCTTGCCAAGAGTGACGACGAACCGCTGCTGTTCCAGGACTGCCTTTGCTCGCTGCTGGCTCCGGAAGATGGCAAGTACATCATCCAGGTTCGCGAAAGCAGCTACGGTGGCAATGGTAATTGCGCTTACCGCCTGAGCGTTGGCAACTTCCCGCGTCCCAAGGGTATCTTCCCCACCGGTGGCAAGCCTGGCGAAGAAATCGAAGTAACCTGGCTCGGCGATCCTTCCGGCACGCAGACCGCCAAGATTCGCTTGCCTGAGAAAGAAGGGGAGTTCCTGTACTACCCCGAAGATCAGTACGGTATCGCTCCTTCGCCCAACCGCTTGTTCGTTTCGAGTCTGCCAGCTGCGGTCGAAAAGGAACCCAACAACGACCTCAAGGCAGCCACCCCCATGCAGGGGCCAGGCGTCGCCAGCGGTGTCATCGAAGAAAAAGGGGACTACGACCACTTCGCCTTCCCGGCCAAGAAGGGGCAAGAGTTCGACGTCCGCGTCTATGCCCGGAAAGACCTGCGTTCCTACTTGGATCCTGTTGTCGATGTTTACCAGCAATCCAACAACAAGCGTCTGGGGGGTAACGACGACGACGGCGGCAATATCGATAGCTACGTCCGCGTGAAAGCGGAAGAAGACACCGACCTGGTCGTCCGTGTCCGTGATCACCTGGGCTCTGGCAGCCCACTGAACATTTACCGCGTGGAAGTCACGCAGCGATCGCCAAGCCTGGTTGTCGAGATTCCGGAAGTCGAACAGTACAAGGCCCGCACCATGAGTGTTCCGCAAGACAACTATATGGCTGTCTTGTTGACTGCTCGCCGCGAGAACTTCGGTGGTGAACTGAAATTCGACTTCAACGACCTGCCGGAAGGGATCGAAGTGATCACCTTCCCCATGGCCGAGAACACGAACAAGCTGCCCGTCCTGCTGCGTGCCAAGCCCGATGCTCAGCTCAACGGTAAGTTGGTGGACGTTATCGCCAAGCCAACCAACCAAGACCTCAAAGTCGAAGGGCACGTGCGTCAGCGAACCATGCTCGTCCGCGGTCAGAACAACCGCGACGTATGGGGTCATGATACCGACCGCATGTCAGTCGCCGTCGTCGAGAAAGTTCCTTACAAGCTCGAGATCGTGCAGCCTAAGGTCCCGGTCGTCCGTGACGGCTCCATGAAGCTGAAAGTGAAAGCGACGCGTGCCGAAGGGTTTGAAGACGAAATTCGCCTGCGTTTGCTGGACGATCCACCGGGGATCGGTGCCTCGCGTTCGATCAAGATCGAAAAAGGACAAACCGAAGCCGAGATTCCCGTCACGGCCAACGGTGGTGCGGCAATCGGTATTCACAAGATCTGCGTTTTGGGTACCTCCGGACTCTCGGAAGTCTCCTCCCCGTTCGCCGACTTGGAAGTGGCGGATCGCGTGGTCGACTTCGCCTTCAATCAGGCTGCCTGCGAGCAAGGCCAAGAGACCCAGATCATTGTGGGTTTGAGTGCCAAGCGAGAATTCCCAGGTGAAGCAACCGTCGAATTGCTCGGCATGCCAGCCGGCGTGACCACGGAACCGGTCAAGGTCAACAAAGACGCCGAGAAGGCGGTCTTCAATGTGAAAGTGGCCCAGGATGCCAAAGACGGCAAGCACAAGTCGATCGTGGCCCGGATCACGGTTACCGAAAACGAAGAACCAATCGTGCAGACCAACGGGAACATCGAACTGCGAGTCGATAAGCCGCTGCCACCTAAGGTGACTCCTGCCAAGCCAAAGGACGAAGCCAAGAAGGAAGAAGCTCCCAAGCCGAAACCTGAACGTCCACTGAGTCGCTTGGAACAACTGCGACTTCAAAAGGAAATGGGCGAGTAAGCGTCCGTTTCCGATTTCCCCTACACAAGATTTCAAAATACCCTCCCCAGGATAAACGGCGAAAGCCGAAGGAGAGCCAACCGTGACTCGTAACGCAGTCGCTTATTGGATGCTCAGCGGTCTCATGTTTTGTCTGGCAGTTTCCACTGCCCAGGCCGATACCGCCATTCGCGAAATCAACGTCTATCCCAGTTCCATCGAATTGCTGACCAGCCGCGACTCGCAGCACTATGTTGTCGTCGCCACGCGCGATGACGACGTCACGCTCGATGTCACCGCCCAGGCAACCGCCACGTTGGCCTCGGAAGGCAGCGTCAAGCGGGACGGCAACGTCATCCTGCCGGTCGCCGATGGCGAAACGACTTTAAAGATCGAATACGCCGGTCATAAAGTCGAGATCCCGGTCAAGGTCGCCAAGGCCACCGAAGAACGCCCTGTCAGCTTCCACCTCGATGTAATGCCGGTCTTCATGCGAGCTGGCTGTAACACCGGTAGCTGCCATGGTGCCGCTCGCGGTAAGGATGGTTTCCGTTTGTCGCTGTTCGGTTTTGATCCGGTCGGTGACTATTTCCGTACCACACGCGAACAGGCAACTCGCCGTGTTAATCTCGCCGATCCACCGGCCAGCTTGCTGCTGGAAAAGGCGATCGGTAGCGTGCCGCACACCGGTGGTAAGCTCTTCGAGAAAGACTCGGACTACTACGCTACGATGCTGCGTTGGTTGGAAACGGGTGCGAAGCCCGACGAAGGGGAAGTGCCCCGATGCGACCGCATCGAGATCTACCCACCCAAGGCGGTCCTCGAAGGGGAAGGGGCCCAGCAGTCGTTCATCGTTAAAGCGTTCTACGCGGACGGTACTACCCGCGACGTGACCGACTTGGCTGTCTTTATGTCCAACAACGACAACTCTGCTCCGATTGACCAGCACGGCTTGTGCACGGCATCGAAACGTGGCGAAGCGTTCGTCATGGCTCGCTTCGACACCCATACTGTCGGTAGCCAGGTGGTCGTCTTGCCGAAAGATCTGAAGTACGAAAAGCCTCAGGTGGTCGGCAACTACATCGACGAACTCGTCGGTTCCAAGCTGCATAAGCTGCGTATCACGCCAAGCCAGGTTTGTTCGGACGAAGAGTTCCTCCGTCGTGCCACGGTCGACATCACCGGCCTGTTGCCCACGGAAGAAGAATACAATGTGTTCATGTCCGACACCTCGGCAGACAAGCGTGCCAAGCTGGTCGATCGTTTGCTGGAACGCAAAGAGTTCTCCGAAATCTGGGCCATGCGTTGGGCCGAGTTGTTGATGATCAAGAGCACCAACCGCGTGAGCGACAAGTCGGCGTTCCTGTACTACAGCTGGTTGACCGAACAGATCTCGAACGACGTTCCGCTGGATCAGATGGTTCGCGACCTGTTGTCCGCATCGGGCGGTACGTTCAGCAACCCGCCGACCAACTACTACGAAATCGAAACCGATACCCTGAAGACGGCCGAAAATGTGGCTCAGGTTTTCATGGGCCTCCGAACGCAGTGTGCCCAGTGCCACAATCATCCGTTCGATCGCTGGACGATGGACGACTACTACGGCTTTGCCGCGTTCTTCGCTCAGATCGGTCGCAAGAACACCGAAGACTACCGCGAACGGATCGTCTACAATCGCGGTGGTGGTGACGTTCGTCACCTGGTCGGTAATAAGGTCATGGAACCGAAGTTCCTCGGCGGCGTCGAGCCTGACATGAAGGGACGCGACCGTCGTGAAGTGCTCGCCGAGTGGCTGACCGCTCCCGACAACCCGTACTTCGCCAGCAGCGTGGCCAACCGCGTTTGGGCCAGCTTCTTCGGCGTTGGCATCGTCGATCCTGTTGACGACGTCCGCGTGAGCAACCCGGCTTCAAACCCCGAACTGTACCAGACGTTGGGTAACAAGCTGGTCGAGTACAACTACGACTTCAAGAAGCTCGTCCGCGACATCTGTGCCTCGCAGGCCTATCAGCGTACGACGGTACCCAACGACAGCAACAAGACCGATACCAAGAACTTTGCCTATGCCCAGGTGCGTCGTATCCCGGCGGAACAGCTTCTGGACTGCATCAGTCAGGCCACCAGCCACGACGAAAAGTTCCAGGGTCTGCCCCTTGGTTCGCGTGCCGTGCAGATTGCCGATGGTAAGACGTCGAACTACTTCCTGACGACCTTCGGACGTAGCGAACGTGCAACGGTTTGTTCGTGCGAAGCATCCACCTCGCCGACCTTGTCGCAGGCCTTGCACATGCTCAATGGCTCGGCCACGCAAGACAAGATCGGTCGCGGTAAGCTGGTCGAAACTTGGGTCAAGGAAGAGCTGACCAACGATCAGATCATCGACAAGATCTACATCCGCAGCCTGGCCCGAAAGCCGACCGCGGAAGAACGAGAGAAACTCACGGCGGTTCTTAAAGAAGAAGAGAATCGGCAACGCGGGCTCGAAGACGTCTTCTGGGCGGTCCTCAACTCGCGCGAGTTTATGTTTAACCACTAAATCGTGAGCTAGACTTTTTAGGCGTGCCGCGTCCTGATTGCCGGCACGCTTTGCCCGCCTTCGTTTGCCCGCCTTTTTTCGCACAGAGTATTGAGCGATGCGTTACACCCTCCCACTTCTGGTTTTGTTCGGATTGACCACGCTGGCCGCGGCCCAAGATGCTCAGCCAGCCGGTGACAAGGTCGAGAAGATCACCTACGAAGATCACGTGCGCCCGATCCTGCGCGAGCACTGCTTTACCTGTCATAACCAGGGAGATGCCAAGGGTGGCCTCAATCTCGAAAGCTACGGTGCCACGCTCGAAGGTGGTGCTAGTGGTGAAGTCGTTATTGCCCAGGATGTCGGTAGCTCGCGTCTGTTCGCGCTGATCAACGGTGACGAAACGCCAGAGATGCCGCCAGGGCAAGATCCGATCGCACAGGAAAAGCGAGACATCATTTCCAAGTGGATCGAACTGGGGGCACTGGAAAACAGCGGGTCGAAAGCCAAAGCCAAAAAGAAAAGTGGCCTCGCGATGGAAGGCCCCGTGACCACCGGCAAGCCGGAAGGTCCGGCCGCCATGCCGGAAGGTCTGTGGAAAGCCCCGGTCATGGATCTCCACAGTAGTGGTGCCATCACCGCCATGGCTCACAGCCCTTGGGCTCCTGTGGTAGCTATCGCTGGTCAGAAACAGATCGCTCTGTACAACACCGACACGCTGAAACTGCTCGGCGTCATTCCTTATCCCCAAGGCATTCCGTACATTCTCCGCTTCAGCCGAAATGGTGAAGTGCTGATGGCTGGCGGTGGCCGTGGTGGCTACGCTGGCAGCGTGACGCTTTTCAATGTGCGTACCGGCAAGCCGTTGATCACTGTCGGCGACGAATACGACGCGGTCCTGGCCGCCGACGTCTCGCCAGATCTCTCTCAAGTTGCCCTCGGTGGTCCCCAGCGACTGGTTCGTATTTACTCGACGGCCGACGGTTCGCTGCTGCACGAAGTTAAGAAGCACACCGACTGGGTCACCTCGATTGCCTATAGCCCGGACGGGGTCTTGCTGGCAACGGCCGATCGCTCGAACGGCTTGTTCGTTTGGGA